>JBJKRE010000033.1:0-3066 GCA_046704825.1 Acidobacteriota bacterium | reverse complement strand
GTGCTATTCGACGTGCTGCCGGCCCTTCTGAACCGCGTCCCGGGGCTGCGGCTCCTGCTGGCCGGCGAGGGCGGGCTCAGGCGCGAGTTGGAGGCCCGGGCGGCCGGTGCGGGCTGGCCGGTCAGGTTCCTGGGTTACGTGGACGAACTGGCCCCCGTCTATGCCGCGATGGACTGCCTCGTCCTCCCGTCCCTGTCCGGGGAGGGCTCACCGGGTGCGGTCAAGGAGGCAGCCGCCGCCGGGGTGCCCGTAGTGGCGACCGACGTGGGTGGCGCGGGAGAGATACTCCGCCAGGAGTGGGAAGCCCTGCTGGTGGCCCCCGGTGACGCCGGCGGTCTCGAGCGGGCCCTGATCCGTGTCCTGACCGACGATGCGCTGGCCGGCCGCCTGGCGGAAGCGGCGGCCAGGCGGGTCCGGGACTTCAGCATGAAGCGGATGGCAGGCGCCCACGCCGAACTCTACGCGAGGCTCATGGGGCCGGGGGGCGGGACAGGGTCCTGAGGTCCACCTTCCAGTGGCACAGCGGGAAGAGCTCCTTGAGGAATCGGTACAGTTCCGCCCTGTCCACGGGCCTCGTAAAGCACCGGAGGACGCCGGCGCGCTGAAACGCCTCCATCGTCTCGACGGATGTCTCTCGGGTGACGGCGGCCATCCGCATCCCGGGTGAACACGCGGCCTCGCCGGCCGCCTCGAAGACGGTCGCCGCGTCCCACGGACCGCCGCCGGCGTCGACGACGAAGAGGTCCGGCTTGAGCGACGCCACGAGGAGCCCCGCCTCGAAGGCCGATGTCGCCACCGTGACCGCCAGGTCTTCGGTCCAGCTCGTCACCTCTCGGACCATGCGGCGGTCGTCCTCTCCCCCGAGAATGAGGACGCGTTTGCGGCCCTCGTCGAAGGCCGCCGGTACGGGCATGTCGTGCCGCCTGAGGAAGTCGTCGAGGTTCTTTCGCAGAATTCGGCGGTGGCCGCCCGGAGTGGTGTAGGCTTCGAGCTGCCCCGTGTTGATCCAGTGGCGGACGGTGTAGGGGCTGACGCGGCAGTACCGGCCGGCCTCCCAGGTCGTCAGGATCTTCTTTT
This sequence comes from Acidobacteriota bacterium, assembly GCA_046704825.1. Classification (GTDB taxonomy): domain Bacteria; phylum Acidobacteriota; class UBA4820; order UBA4820; family DSQY01; genus CAVRTJ01. The sequence continues at coordinate 1,989 of JBJKRE010000033.1, read as the reverse complement.
CGCCCATGGTTTTTCAGTCCTGCTGCGGCTGCGGGTCGGGCGGCCGGCTGACCTTGGTCACGACCTTGCCCTGGATGATCCCCCCGTCCTCGACCCGCATGTGGTGGGCCCGGACGTCCCCGGTGATCCGGCCGGTCTGGGCGAGCAGGAGGTGCCCCCGACTCGTGATTTCGCCTTCCACGGAACCGCTCACTTCCACCTCCGCCGCCGTCACGGGCCCGCGAACCCGTGCGCCGCCGGCGATCACCACCCTGCCGCCGGCCTGGACGCGGCCTTCCACCACGCCTTCGATCCGTACGTCTCCGTCCGTCACGACGTCACCTATGAGCTGCGAACCGGCGTCCAGAAGCGTCTCCATGCTGGCCTCCCTGTGCTTGTGGCCCCCGCCGGAACGCACCGGCGTCCATCCCGATACTATAACCCGTCGAGGGCGACGGCAGAAACTGCCGGCGTTTTCACCCGGCCGGCACTCCGGTATACTGCTACGCATGAAGATGGCGCGTATGGGTGTGCTCATCCTGTGCGGCGTCCTGGCCTGGAGCGCGTCGGTGCCGGGCGCCGAGCCTGCGCCGGCTTCCGGTGCGGACCGGAAGGCCCACGAGGCGAGCAACATGGACCTCAGGTGGAACCGCGACTTCGACCTGCTGCTCGACATGGGCAACGTGCCCACCGTCCAGCAGCAGAAGGACGCGGCGCGCCGGAAAGCCCTCTTGAAGGAGAGAAGCGCGCTCGAGGACAGGCTCGCGGACCTCGAGTCACGCCTGGCCTCCGTGGAGGGGAGCTACACGTCGGAGGCGGTGCTCCAGGAAATGCTCCGGCAGGGCGTGAGCGACATGCAGACGGCCCAGAACAACCTCAAGCGCGAGGCCGAGCAGACCCGGCAGAAGCTCGATGCCGTCGACAAGGCCCTGATGCGACTCGGGGCGGGGCCGGGGGAGCAGGATCATGCGGATCTTTCTCGCTGAGGACAGGGCTAGCCTCCGAACGGTGCTCGCGGAGACGCTGGAAAGAGCCGGGTACGAAGTCCTCCAGGCCCCCGAGGGCCGAAGCGCCATGCAGGCGATCAGCGAGGGCGGGTACGACTGCGCCCTGTTCGATCTCAAGATGCCCGTTCACAGCGGCATGGACCTTCTCAGGGCGAGCCGCGAGCGGTGGCCGCTGGTCCCCGTTGTCCTCCTCACGGCGTACGGGTCCGTGGAGACGGCCGTGGCGGCCATGAAGGCCGGGGCCTTCGACTTTCTCTCCAAGCCCGTGGACACGGACCACCTTCTGGTGGTGGTGGACAAGGCGCTGGACGCCTTCCGCAAGGAGCGCGTCCGGGGGGCCGTGGCGGCCGACCTCGCCCGCTTTCCGGCCTTCCAGGGCATCCTCGGCACCAGTGAAGCCATCCGCAGGGCCCAGGCGCAGGCCGCGCGCATCGCCCAGACGGCCACCACGTGTCTCATCCTCGGGGATACGGGCGTGGGGAAGGAACTCTTCGCCAGGGCCATCCACACCGCGAGCCCTCGAAAAGACGAACCTTTCGTGGCGGTCAACTGCGCGGCCATCCCCGAGTCCCTGCTCGAAAACGAACTCTTCGGCCACGAGAAGGGGGCCTACACGGGTGCCCACGAGACCTCGATCGGCAAGTTCGAATACGCCAACCGAGGGACCGTTTTCCTGGACGAGATCGCCGAGATGGGGCCGTCTCTCCAGGCGAAGCTCCTGCGCGTTCTCGAGGACAGGACCTTCTACCGGATCGGGGGCAACCGGCCCGTGGCCGTGGACGTCCGTGTCCTGTGCGCGACGAACAAGAACCTGGAGGCCATGGTCGGTACGGGGGACTTCCGCCAGGATCTCTACTACCGCCTGAGCGCCTTTCCCATCCGGATTCCGGCGCTCAAGGAGCGGCGGGAAGACATACGCGAGCTGGCGGCGCACTTCCTGGCCCACTACGGACGGGAGCTGGGGCGCACGGACCTCCAATACGACGAGTAGGCCCTCGACTGG
>JBJKRE010000032.1:0-6608 GCA_046704825.1 Acidobacteriota bacterium | reverse complement strand
GTATACGCCCGTCTTCAGGACCTTCATGGCCAGAAGGGCGCACTTCAGCCTCATGGGCCCGATGGGTATCCCGATGTTCTCGAGCATCTCGTCCTTCGTCAGGTCCTTGACCTTCTCGAGGGGCTCGCCCTTCATCATGTCGGTCAGAATGGACGCCGCGGACTGGCTGATGATGCAGCCCTTGCCGCTGAACTTGATGTCCTCTATAACGTCCCCGTTTAGCTTTACGGCGATCTCGATCTGGTCGCCGCACGACGGATTCCCCTCTGCGTGGACGATGTCGGCCCCCTCGATTCTGCCGAAGTTGTGCGGATGCCTGTAGTGGTCGAGTAGCACATCCATCATCAGGGGATCGACGTCCAGCAGTTCATTCGGATTATTTGGGTTATTCGAATTCATCAGGCGTTCACCTTGTCTTCCAGTATGGGATCAACGATCTCCGGTATGAACGGGAAGGGCGCCCTGTTGAAGAGGCTCTCCTGAAAGCCGACGACGATCAGCCGTTTGGAGCTGACGGGATCCAGGCCTCTGCTCTGAAGGTAGAACATCTGTTCGTCGTCGACCTGTCCCACGCTGGCCGCGTGCGACGCCTTCACGTCGAGCGCCTTGATCTCCAGTCCGGGGATGGAATCGGCGTGCGCCTTGGGCGAGAGGAGGAGGACGTGGTCTGCAAGGTAAGCCTCCGACAGAGCGGCCTCCTTCTCCATGAGAATGTTTCCAGTAAAGACCGCCCTGGCCGCGTCCTCCACGACGGTCCTCACCTGCACGTCGCTGTGCGTGTGGTCGGCAAGCTGGGCCGTGCGGCTGTCGAGGTCGAGGTGTTCCCTGCCGGAGCACATGACCATGTGGCTCTCTTTCCAGGTCGCGCCGGGGCTGTGCATCTCCGCGGAGAGCCGAGCCACGGTCCACTTTCCGCCCATCCACGCCGAGTAGACCTCGACGGAGGCGTCTCTGCCGACCTTGAAGGAACTCGCCACGTAGTGGTGCATCCCCCGACCCTCGTGGAGCAGGAAGACCTTCAGGGAGGCCCTGTCACCGATCCTGCCGCCGAGGAGGCTCATGTGCATGGAGGGGTCATCGCCGCCCCTCCAGTGGATGAAGAGGTCGGCGCGGCCGTCCGCCTCGACGTCCAGCAGGAGCGGTTCGAGGACCAGGCCGCCGGGATCGCCGATCGTAAGGCAGGCTACGTCGCGCCCGGCCCCGCGCTCCCCCTTCCAGCTCATGGAGAGGCCTTCACGCCATCCCGCCAGAACCAGGTCGTCCCATTCGGAGCGGGCCGAAACGCGCTCGGAGAGGAAGTCCTCCCCTTCGCCGACGGCCTCGGAGAGGAGCCTCACAGCCGCATTGCCTGCCGAGGGGCGCACGGGGATCACGCCATCCACGTTAAAGTGGGGCTCCTCGAAGACGGGGGCCTTGACCGGGAGTGACTGCCAGTCCAGCAACAGCCTCGAATAGCGCCCGAAACGGGGTGAGGTTTCGGCGAAGCGCATGAGGTGGCTCTTCCGTTTCGCGGCCAGCCATTCGGGCTCTCCGGCCTCTTTCGACAGATCCAGAAGCTGTTCGACCGTAAACGGGAGCTTGCGCCTGGACAGAGGTGAGGTATCGTCTGCGGTCGCAATCATCCGACGGATCCCTCCATTTCCAGCTGTATCAGCCTGTTCATTTCGATGGCGTATTCCATCGGAAGTTCCTTGGCGAACGGGGCGATGAAGCCCTGGACGATCATGGCGGTTGCGTCGGACTCCGAGAGCCCTCTGGACATGAGGTAGTAGATCTGCTCGTCGCTGATCTTGCCCACCGTGGCCTCGTGTGCGATGGCCACGTTGTCCTCGCCGATCTCCATGGTGGGGTACGTGTCCGACCGGCTCTCCTCGTCGAGCATGAGCGCGTCGCACTTGACGGTCGCCTTGACGCCGGTGGCGCCCTTGGCCACCTTGAGGAGGCCTCTGTAGCTCGATCGACCGCTGCCGCGGCTGATGGACTTGCTCGTGATGGTGGACGTGGTGTCCTTGGCCCTGTGGATGATCTTCGCGCCCGCGTCCTGGTGCTGCCCGTCCGATGCGAATGCGATAGACAGGATGTTGCCCTTTGCCCGCTCGCCCGCCAGGTAGATGGAGGGGTACTTCATGGTGAGCCTCGAGCCCATGTTGCCGTCGACCCACTCCATGGTCGCGTCCTCGTAGGCGATGGCGCGCTGGGTGACCAGGTTGTAGATGTTGTGCGCCCAGTTCTGGATGGTCGTGTAGCGAACCTGGGCTCCCTTGTGCGCGAATATCTCGATGACGCCCGTGTGGAGCGACTTGGTCGAATACTGGGGCGCCGTGCAGCCCTCGATGTAGTGCAGGCGGGCACCTTCGTCGGCGATGATGATCGTGCGCTCGAACTGCCCCATGTTCTCCGAGTTGATCCTGAAGTAGGCCTGCAGCGGGATGTCCAGGACGACGCCCTTGGGGACGTAGATGAAGCTCCCTCCCGACCAGCAGGCGGTGTTCAGGGCGGCGAACTTGTTGTCCTCGGGAGGCACGAGCGTCGTGAAGTATTTCCGGAAGAGGTCCGGGTGCTCCCGGAGGCCCGAATCCGTGTCCAGGAAGATCACGCCTTTCTTGGCGAGGTCCTCGTGGATGGAGTGGTACACCATTTCGGACTCGTACTGGGCGCCCACGCCGGCAAGGAATTTGCGTTCCGCCTCCGGGACGCCCAGGCGCTCGAAGGTCTTCCGTATGTTTTCGGGCACGTCCTCCCATGCGTCTTCGCGCTTGTCCGTAGGTTTGATGTAGTAGTTGTAGGCTGCGAAGTCCATCTCGCTCAGGTCCCCGCCCCAAGTGGGCATGGGTTTGGACAGGAAGACCTCGTAGGCGTGGAGGCGGATGTCCCGCATCCAGTCCGGCTCTTTCTTCTGGGCGGAAATGTCCAGGATGGTCTGCCGGGTCAACCCCGTGGCCGAGCGATAGACGGCGACTTCGGGGTCTCTGAAGTCGTATTTATTTATATCGAGATCCAGAGCGCGAGTGTCCTTGGCGTTCATGGTCGTCTCCTTTCTGCAGTTCGCCCCGGACTCGGCCCAAGTCCGGGAGCCGCCTGACGTGTTCGCACGACCGCGCTATCAGACGGCATTGTATTCCTTGAGAATCCAGTCGTAGCCGTTCTTCTCGAGTTCCTTCGCCAGTTCCATCCCGCGGGAACACAGTACCCGTCCGTCGGCCATGACGTGAACGCGGTCCGGGTTGAGATAGTCCAGGATCCTGGGATAGTGCGTGATGATCAGGGCCGAGAAGTCGGCGCCTTTCATCTCGTTGATGGCGTTGGCCACGACTTTCGTCGAGTCGATATCTAGGCCCGAGTCGATCTCGTCCATGATGACCAGCCTGGGCTGGAGAAGCTGCATCTGGCTGATCTCGATGCGTTTCTTTTCACCTCCCGAGGCGCCCACATTGAGGTGCCTGGTGGCGAACTCGGTGGAGAGCTTGAGCCCTTCCAGCGAGGCGTTCATTCGCTTCCTGAACGCCAGCACGGCCTTTGGGTTCTTCTTGCCGCTGTCGCCGGCACTCTCCCTGCTCGACTGGTAGGCGTTCCAGAGGAAGTGGGCATAGCTGACGCCGGGCACCTCGACGGGATACTGGAAGGCCAGAAAGAGTCCGTTCCGGGCCCTTTCGTGCACCTTCATGGACAGCAGGTCGTCCCCGAAGAGCCTGGCTTCGCCGCCCGTCACGCTGTACCTGGGATGCCCCATGAGCGTGTGTGCCAGAGTGCTCTTTCCGCTTCCGTTCGGCCCCATGATGACGTGGATTTCGCCTCGCGGGACCGTCAGGTCTATTCCCTTCAGTATCTGCTTGTCCTCTATGGAGGCACGCAGGCCATGAATTTCAAGCGCCGGCTCGGGCATATTTCTTCTCCTTCATATCTTTGGATGTTTTTTCTTCACGGTTCAGTTCGGCAGGAGCAGGCAGAAGGTCCTGCAGGGTCGTTTCGACGAATATTCTTTCCACCGTCTCCCGAAGCCTCCGCCACACGGGTGCCTGGGTGCAACCCCGGGAAAAGACGCAGCTGCTCTCGTCCTCCATGCACTCCACGAGCTTCATCTGGCCTTCCATGATCTCGTACACCTGCATGAGGGTGATTTCAGCCGGGGGCCTCCTGAGGGCGTAGCCGCCGTCACGCCCGAGCGTGGAGCTGACGAGGCCGCCCCTCACGAGGTTTCGCATGACCTTGGCCAGATAGGACCCGGGAATGACCTGCGTCTCGGAAATGCTTCGGAGTTCGGCGGAGTTGCCTTTCGGCAGAAGGGCCAGATATACCAGGCTCCTTATGGCGTAATCAAAACCTTTGCTGAGCTGCATAGGGCACTCCCTTCAATTAAAGTGGATATAATGACTCCACATTTAAGATATTAATCTAGCACCCGCGATTTTTGCTGTCAACCCTTTTCGGTGCGGCATTCCAGCCACTTGGTATTAACCCCAATCCCCCATTCGTGCTAGCCTTCTATCACCCAGTCGCCAAACGGGGGGATCTAGCGCATGGTCATGAAAGCCCGGGGATTCACCTTCACCCACCACCTTCTCACGTCCATCAAACGCAGGGTCCGCGAAGAGAGAGGGCCCGTCGACGAGGCGGTGGAGACCTACTACCGTCCCTACGCGGACGAATTGGAACGGGCGAGGCCCCGCCCCTGCGACGAGGGTTTCTTCCTCCGGGAGGCGGCCGGCAGGCCCGTTACTCTGGTTGGGGACTTCCATACGCTGGACGACGCTCAGAAAAACTACCTGCACGTCCTCAGGGCGTTGGTCGCCCTCAGGGTCCGCCCCATCATCGTCCTCGAAATGGCCCACGCGTCCTACGACCTGCCTGTCCACCAGTTCGTGCGCGGGGCCATCACGGAAAACGAGTTTCTGGAGCGGATCCGCTACTTCGAAAACTGGGGCTTCGACTTCGCCCACTACAGGCCGATCTTCGAGTTCGCTCACGGGCTGAAGCTCGCAGTGCACGGCCTCGACAAAGCCGGTGATCTGGATGCCCGCGACCGTTTCATGGCGCTCAGGATCAAGCACCTGAGCGCCCGGTATCCCGGGCAGCCGCTCCTCGTTCTCGTCGGCGACCTCCACCTTGCGGCTAAGCACCTGCCGCTCGAACTCTCGCGGTTGGGAGTTTCACCGCTGATCCTCTTTCAGAACAGCGAGAGCATCTACATGCGAAAGCTTAAGCGCGGCAAGGACCCCTGCGGATGGTGGAAGCTCTCGCGCGATCGCTTCCTCTGGAACACCACTTCGCCAGCGGTGAAGATGCAGACCTACCTTTCCTGGCTCGAACACGGCGGGGAAGCCATCTATGCCATGTACGGATACTGCCGGTGGGGCGAGGACGACGGCGGAGAAGTCGAGCTATCCGACACTGTCCAGCAATACATCCGTGCGCTTCACGATCTCTTCGGGCTCAGGCACCGCGCGGACGACGATTTCCAGGTCTTCACCTTCCACTCCCTCCACTTCCTGGACGACCCGTGGTTCAAGACAGGCGCCGGTTCGCGCTACGCGGGGATCGTGCGCGACGGCCGCTCTCTCTTCACGCGCTGGAACAAAACCCTCTACGTTCCGGTTCTGGACATCAACCAGACCGTGGAGGAAGCCATGCATTACCTCATGGACAGGGACATCGCGGTGGAAGGTACCCGCAAGGCGTTCATGGATCGGGTCCACTACTTCGCAAGCGGGTACATGGCCTCCAAGCTCATCAACCCAACCCGCACCACCCCGTCGCCGCGGGACATGGCGGCCCTCGTTCGGAGCCACCCCGGCATCGCGCAGCCGAAGGAGAAGAAGAAGCTGGAGCGTCAGGTGCGGGTCTTCGAGAACGCACTCGCCTTCCTTCACCTCCTCGCCGCGCGCCAAGCGTGGAGGCCCGAGGACATAGACCCGGTCCTCGCGACCGACGTGGAGACCCTCTACTCCGTTTCCAGACAGGTCGGCTACTGGCTGGGCGGCCGGCTCTACCGCGCCTATGACGCCGGACGCATCTCCGGTGCGGAACTGCGCCGCTACGCCTTCCAGCAGATGGACCCCTTCTATCTTTTGGACGACTCCGATCTGGAGATGGCTTCGTGAGCGAATTCGCGTCAGACCTGCCCGAGGTCATCCCCGCCCTGGCAGCCTGGTACCGTTCGGGACACCGGAGTCTCCCCTGGCGCGTCGACCGCGAGCCCTACGCGGTTCTCGTGAGCGAAATCATGCTGCAGCAGACGCAGGTCGACACCGTCGTCCCCTACTACCTGCGGTTCATGGAACGCTTCCCCGACGTGCACAGCCTGGCCCGGGCCGACGAGGACGAGGTACTACGACTCTGGCAGGGCCTCGGGTACTAGCGGCGCGCCCGCCACCTGCATGCGTCTGCCTCGGCCATCGACGCCCGGGGCGGCCGATGGCCCCGCGACGTTGAGGGCCTGGCTTCGCTCCCCGGAGTGGGCCGATCCACGGCGGGCGCCGTAGCTTCGATTTCCTTCGGCATCCCGGCCCCTATCCTCGACGGCAACGTCAAGCGCGTGTGGTGCCGGCTCGCCTGCTACGACGCGGTTCCCCTTGGCGCGAACCTCAGGCCGCACTGGTTCCTGTCCGAAT
>JBJKRE010000031.1:0-4033 GCA_046704825.1 Acidobacteriota bacterium | reverse complement strand
CTCAATATCCGTTGTCTTGATACCATGAAGCTTTAGTCATGTCATCGCCGGCCCAGCCAGGTTCGAAATCACGGCCATCTCTGGCGGAGGTGCACGCCACCGTTCAGACCAAGGCGCCCTCTATCTGGCGCAGAATGTTCGCTTTCGCCGGACCTGCCTACCTGGTCAGCGTCGGCTACATGGACCCCGGCAACTGGGCCACGGACCTGGCGGCGGGCGCGAGTTTCAACTACACGCTCATCTGGGTTCTGCTCATGTCCAACCTCATGGCCATTCTCCTGCAGAGCCTGGCCACGAGGCTGGGCATCGCCCGCGGACTGGACCTCGCACAGGCCTGCAGGACCGAGTACCCTAAAGCCGTAAACGGCGCGCTCTACGTGCTTTGCGAACTGGCCATAACGGCGACGGACCTCGCCGAGGTCATCGGTTCGGCCATCGCACTGCAGCTCCTGTTCGGCCTGCCGCTGGTGTGGGGCGTCCTCGTCACGGGCGCGGACACCTTCGCACTGCTCTTCCTCAGCCAGTTCGGGATCCGCAAGATGGAGGCCCTGATCATCGGCCTGATCAGCGTGATCGGCCTGGGCTTCTTCGTGGAAATCATGCTGGCGCGCCCGGACTGGTCGGGCGTCGCCAGGGGGTTCGTACCGGCTCTCCCGAACTCGACCGCCCTGTTCATCGCCATCGGCATGCTCGGGGCCACGGTCATGCCGCACAATCTCTACCTGCACTCCTCCCTGGTGCAGACCCGGCGCATCGGCAAGAGCGCGAAGGAGAAGCTCCAGGCCCTCAAGTTGAACACGCTGGATTCGGCCGTGGCGCTGAACATGGCCTTCTTCGTGAACGCTGCGATCCTCATCATGGCCGCGGCGGTCTTTTACCGGACGGGGCACAGGGAGGTGGCGGAGATCCAGGACGCCTACCGCCTGCTCGAGCCTATCGTGGGGGCTGCCATCGCGCCCGTGGCCTTTGCCGTCGCGCTTCTGGCGTCGGGGCAGAGTTCCACCATCACCGGTACCCTGGCCGGCCAGATCGTGATGGAAGGCTTCCTGAACATCCGCATCCCGCCCTGGATCAGGCGGCTCATCACACGGCTGCTGGCCATCGTACCGGCGGTGCTCACGATCATGTATTTCGGGGAAAGGGGCACGGGCACGCTCCTGGTTCTATCGCAAGTCGTCCTCTCGCTGCAGCTCCCCTTCGCTATCATTCCGCTGATCCACTTCGTGTCCGACCGCGACAAGATGGGCGAGTTCTCGGTGGGAAAGACCTTGAAGGTCCTTGCCTGGCTCACGGCGCTGGTGGTGGTCGTGCTCAACGTCAAGCTCGTGATCGACTGGGTCCTGGGTTGGGCGAGATCGGCCGGTTCGGCCTCGGTGTGGATTTACGCGGGCGCGGTGCTGGTCAATCTGGTCATCGGCGGGCTTCTCTTTTATGTTACCTTCAAGCCCTGGCTGGGCACCCTTCTCAGGTTCGGACGCCCGGAGAGGAGGGTTGGGGTGCACGCCCCCGTGGAGGCCGTTTCCTTGGACGCGTCGACCGTACCCTACAAGAAAATCGCCGTGGCCCTGGACTTTTCGGGACGGGAGGGTGAGATCCTGCGGGAGACCCTTCGGTTCGTGGGGGCGCAACGTCCCCACATCGCGCTGATGCACGTGGTGGAGAGCGCCGGCGCCCGGTTCCTCGGGAGGGACTCGGGCGACGTGGAGAGCACCAGGGACGAGGAGCGTCTCGCACGCATCGCCGAATCGCTGAAGGAGAAGGGCTTTCCCGTCTCCACCCACCTGGGCGTGGGCAAGCCCGTTCCCGCCCTCACCGGGATGATCCAGTCCGAAGGTGTGGACCTGGTCGTCCTGGGCGCGCACGGACACCGCTTCTTACTGGACCTGTTCTTCGGGTCTACCGCCGATGCCCTTCGGCACCGGGTCAAAGCCAGCGTCCTGGTGGTCGGCAAAAAGGTCTGACCCTCCCGCCTGTCTTACCGCCCCGGGTTGATCGCCCCGATGCCCTACTGGCCTATCTCCTTGAACGTCCCGTCTTCGACCACGTACATGCTGTAGGGGGATTCGGTGGGATCGCCCTTGTCGTTGAAGCGCATCAGCCCGAAGAACGTCTTGAACGTCATGCGGTGGAGCGCCTCCGATATGGTCCGGCCGTTAAGGGGTACTCCCGCCTGGGCCATGGCGCTGAATCCCACATCGGCGGCCTTGTAGCCGAAGATGCTGAAGGGGCCCGGATCGTTGCCGTACTTCTTTCGGTAGGCGGCGAGGAAATCACGTGTGTTTGTGCCTGGAAGGGAACTCAGGTCGGGGTAGAAGGTCACGATGGCCCCCGTGGCGTAGTCCTGTCCGGCCGAGTCGATGAAGCGCTGGCCGTAGCAGCCGTCGCCCGACATGAACGCGCACGTCAGCCCGTTCTCCCGCAGGTTTTTCAGAAGCGTCCCTCCCTGGTGTGCGAGCCCGCCGAAGTAGATCATGTCCGGGCTCGTCTTTTTGCACTGGTCCACCACGGCGGACATTTGCATGTCCCCCCGCTGGACCTCCTGGTTGAACAGGACTTTTCGGTTGGTGAGAAACTCGTAGTTCCTTATGAATTCCTCGGCCAGTCCCGTCCCGTAGTCGCTGTTGTCGTGCACCACGCCGGCCGTCTGACCGGGGCGGTGCTTGGCGAACCAGACGGCCGCGTGCATGGCCTGGAGGTCGTCCCGCCCGCACACCCTGAAAACGTACTTGTATCCGGCGTCGGTCAGCTTCGGCGTCGTAGACGTGGGAGAAATCATCACCACCTTGTTGTCTTCATAGATCTTTGCCGCCGCAAGGGAGCAGCCCGAGTCCACGTGGCCGACGACGAGGAGCGGGTTCTTCTTGCAGAGAAAATAGGCCATCTCCTTGGCCTTGACCGGATTGTTCTCGTCGTCCACCGCAATGATCGCGATCTTCTTGCCGTTGATCCCGCCCTGGGCGTTCCACTTGTCCACGGCCAGCTGCACGCCGTTGAGGACCTCCTGTCCGTAGGCGGCCTGCTCGCCGCTCAGCGGGCCGGCCACCCCGACCTTGACGTCCTTGATCCCCGAGCACGCCAGGAAGAGCCCCAGGCAGGCTGCTACAGAAAAAACTGATAGACTAAATATAAGTCTTCTCATGGCCCACTCCTCCCTTTTTTCAAAATATAGTGCCCGTGAAATGTCGCGTCGAGAATCTGCGGACGGTTCGGGGACCGCGGCGGCACCGTCTTCAAGATTTCGGGGCGTTTGCGAGGAGGGGCGTCCGCGCGCCATGGCCAGAGCAGGCCGGCCGGGGAGAACCGCGCCTCAAGGCCGTTCCAGGTAGTGCACGCCGAAGCGCCGGCCCGGGTCGGACCATGCCGCGCGGGTTTCTAAGGCCCCGTCGGCCAGGGCCCGGAACTCATCGAGGGTGTATTTGTAGGAATACTCGGTCAGGATGCTCTCGCCCCGGGCCAGGGTGATCTCCGCGTCGGCGACGGGGACGGTCTGGCGCTCCGTGGAGACGAGTCGCATTTCGATCCGGCCCTCCGCCTCGTTGTAGACGGCCTGGTGCGTGAAGCGATCCGGACGGAATTCCGCGTCGAAGAGGCGGTTCACGTGGGTCAGGATGTTGAGGTTGAAGGCGGCGGTCACGCCCGCTGCGTCGTTGTAGGCGGCGTCGAGTTCGGCCTTGCTCTTCTTCAGGTCCACGCCTACGAGCGCTCCCCCTCCCGGGCCGCAGAGCTCCGAGAGGGTCTGGAGGAACGCCCTCGCCGCGTCCGGTGTGAAGTTACAGATTGTCGACCCCGGGTAAAACACCACGACCCGTCTGTGGGGAAAGGTGAAGATGGGTAGCTTTACGGGTCGGGTGTAGTCGGCGTGGATGGGAAGGACCGGGATGGCGGGGTAGGACTGCCGGAGACGGCGGGAGACCTCTTCGAGTTGAGCGGATGAGATGTCTATCGGGACGTAGGCGGCGGGTGATCGGAGGTGGTCCAGGATCAGACGGACCTTCTCGCCGGCCCCGCTGCCCGGTTCGGTCAGGATGCAGCC
>JBJKRE010000030.1:0-2905 GCA_046704825.1 Acidobacteriota bacterium | reverse complement strand
TCTGCTGCAACATGTGCGACGGGACCGAGGTGATGGCGCTCCTCCCGCCCAACATACTGGCCAAGGAGGACCAGCACTACGACAACTACAAGGGCGATCCGCTCACGGACCCACGTGGCGAGCCCAGGATGCCCTCCCAGCATCTGTACACAATGGCTTCGTCGCCCAGGTACGGGGACGTCTATTTCGGGGCGCCGCTAAAGGACTACAAGACCGTGCTCCTGTTGACCGAGGGCCCGGGCGGGGATCTGATGGCGGGCGTGGACGTGACCGACGTGGTGCCGTCCGATCCCAACTACGTGGCGCCGAGCATTCTCTGGACCAAGACCGGCAGTTACCCATCGACCCTCAAGGTCACCGGACTGAAAGAGACGTGGAGCGTACCCGCCTTCGGATACAGCTCCAACATCGCCGCCGAGGGCGTAGCGGGATCGGGCTTTAATCCTTCGAGCACCGCGGCGTCCCAGGTCGCGCCCAACGTCTGCGGCTTCGACCCGGCGACGGGAACGTTTACGACCTTCACCCTGAGCAATGGCAGCTCACCGCTGGTCGGCAACCAGGCCTTCGCCTCGAGCGTCATCTTCAGCACCACCGCCAACGCCTACTACCCGGACAGCATAGTGGACCTCGGGCTCCAGGCAGACCTGGACGGGCGCATCTGGTTCCTGCCCGCCAAGACGTGGAGTCCCGTGGTCGGGATCGACGCCTCGGCCAAGGCCGGCCAGACGCAGCCCATCTACTATTCGCCTGCGGTGACGGGTTTCTACCAGGGCAACACGGGGTACGACCTCTACGCCTTCGCAAGCGGCACTTTCTACGAGGAGTCCGAGGCGGTGACCGGGTCGAACGTCGGTACGCCGGGGTACTTCATTCCGTCCCTCTACCTCGTGGCCAAGCCCATGGACGCGACGAAGGCCACCAATGACCAGATCCTCCAGATCCCCATCGAGAGCGTCAACGTGCCCGGCAGCACGGACCAGTACCTCGGGCCGAGAACCCAGGTGACCTCGCCGCCTATGCTCTTCGTGCCCGTCTCGGGAACCGGGAATCCCGTCGCCATCTTCCTGGTCTACGATCCCGACACCCAGGACTGCGGCGGAACGTCCTACATCGTGAAGGTCACCTTCAACATCGAGGGCGGCAAGCCCACGTCGGTGAGCACGAAGACCTTCGAGGCCGGCGAGGGTGCCGGCAGCGGATTCGCCCTCGCAGGCAACAAGGTCATCGTCGCCAGGAGCGGCATCGGTAAGGGAGCCAAAGCCTCCGTCAGCACCGTGCCGGAGGTCAACCCCACCCAGGGGCTCTCGCACCCGAGCCCGACCTGGTGGCGCGAGCTCAAGTAGTACCTTCAGCGGCATTGCATCTAGGACGGGCGGGCCTCCAGGCTCGCCCGTTTCTTTCTACTGGTTGCCTGCGGATGGCGTATTCCGGATTATTCGGGTGAAGAGGGAGCGCTCTACCTCAACCGGTTCACTTGCCCAGGATGCCGCCCATGAGTCCCTTGAGGCCGCCCCTGCTCCGCGCGAGGGTCCTGGTTTCACCTCCGCAGGCCCGGCAGAGGTAGTGTGGGGCACCGCCTTCGATGAGGGGTTCGTTTCGAACGCACTCCTGGCACAGGTAGTTTTCACACTTCTCGCACTGCCAGCGGGGTTTGGCGTCCCTGTGCGCCGCGCAGTGCTCCTCGTCTCCGTGCTTCAGCCTGTGCTGCTGAAGTGCTTTGGAGAAAAGGGCGGCTAAGGCCGGGTAGGCGCGCGCCGGGGCCCATTCCCCGTCGTGCACGCAGGCCAGATCGTTCTCGAGAAGCTGTCCGTCGAGGATTTTTTTCCGGATCTCATCGATGGTGAAGGGCCCCGGGTCGAAGTCCTGATTCGGCTCCGGCTTGCGGATCCTCCAGATGGGCGCGGGCGGTTCGGCCGGGGGTGTTCCGGAGGGGTTCGCTTCAGGCGCCGGTTTTGAGTGGGCGGGGCCGTCACTCTCCGCAGCCGCTGCGCGTCCGTCGGGGAATACGTTCAGTGAGGCGCCGCACCGGCACTTCCCTCGGGCGCCCGAATCCGGAATGCGCTCCGCCGGAAGCGAGAAGACAGCGCCGCAGGTCGGGCATCTGAACGTGATGGTCGGCATGGCTTCACCCCAGCCCCATGTTCGGTACGTCCAGGGACACGTCACAAGCAGACAACAACTATATCACGAACGCTGGAGAGTGGTATGACGGCTGGACACGAGCTCGCCGGGGACCGGGCGCAACGAAAACGGGGCGCCCCATCGGGCGCCCCGTTATGAGAGGACTGGTGTCCTGCGACGTCAGAAGGCGACCTGCATGGTGAGCTGGACGCGCTTTTCGTCGGGAATGTCTGGGTTGTTGTGCTGCTTGACCTGGTAGTCGAGGAGGATTTTGTTGGACTTGAAGATATTGTAGTAGACGCCGCCGATGAGGGTCTTCTGGACGTCGTCCACCACGCTGAAGGCGGCGTCCGGGTTGGGATCGAAGTGGTCGTACCGGCCTATGACGCCCCACTTGTTGCTGGGGGGGAAGCTGCCGCGCACGAAGAAGGAGTAGCCCTTCTGCTTGCGCGCCGTGCCGTCGGCGTTGAGGGCAGATCCGCTCTGGTTGCCTTTGAAGTCGAGGTACTGGGCCGTGGCGGTGAAGTAGTGGCTCTCGTACGAGATCATGCCGTCGTAGCCCTTCCAGTCCGGCAGTTCCTTGCCGGGCACGGGAGCCAGGTTGCCCTTGCCGTTCACGCCGAAGGCCGTGAACTGGAGGCCGGGCACCGAGTCGGGGAAGGGCCGAACCGTAACGCGGCCCTCGAGGACCTTGTTCTGGTTCTTGTCGCCGGCGTGGTATCCGCCCCCGTTGTAGATGCCGATCTGGAACGTGCCGTACCGGCCCGCGTAGTGGCTGTCAACG
>JBJKRE010000029.1:0-13688 GCA_046704825.1 Acidobacteriota bacterium | reverse complement strand
TTCGACAAGTGGCTGGGCGAGCAGATCACGGCCCGCGGCGTAGGCAACGGTATCTCGCTGATGATCTACGCCGGCATCGTGGTCGGTCTGGTCCCCGCCGTCATCAAGACCTTCCAGCAGGTCCAGCAGGGAAGCCTGTCGGTCTTCGTCGTGCTGCTGCTGGTCGCGTTCATGGTGGCGGTCGTGGCTTTCATCGTGTACTTCGAGCGGGCCCAGAGGAAGATCCCCATCCAGTACGCCAAGCGCATGGTGGGCCGGCGGATGGTCGGCGGCCAGGCCGTCTACTTCCCGCTGAAGCTCAACCCCGGCGGCGTCATGCCCATCATCTTCGCCGTCTCCCTGCTGGCCGTGCCGCAGACCATCTTCAACCTACCGGCTCTGGCCAAGTTCCAGTTCATCAAGACCATGGAGGCGTACCTGGGCTACGGCACCCTGACCTACCTCGCGCTCTACGGCATCATGATCGTTCTGTTCACCTACTTCTACGTGAGCATCGTGTTCAACCCCGAGGACCTGGCCGACAACCTGAAGAAGTTCGGCGGGTTCATCCCCGGCATCCGCCCCGGCAAGAGCACGAGCGATTTCCTCTACCGCTCGCTCAACAGGCTCCTGTTCGCCGGGTCCATCTACCTGGTGCTGGTGGCCCTGCTGCCCGTTATGCTGATCAGCGGTTTTCCGCTCCAGCACCTCTGGGGAATCGGTCCGTCCATCGAGAACACGTTCAAAGCCTTACACTTCGATTGGATCCTACGCGGATTCAACCTGAATTTTTACTTCGGCGGCACGTCTCTGCTCATCGTTGTCCAGGTAGCCATGGACACGATCCAGCAGGTCGAGTCCCAGCTGGTCATGCGACACTATGACGGCTTCTCCAGGAGAACGCGCGTCAGAGGCAGGAGGGGGTAAGTCATGAGCCAGAAGAACCTGATTCTCTTGGGACCGCCCGGTGCCGGCAAAGGCACGCAGGCGAAGGAACTGTCGGCGAAACTGTCCGTTCCCCACATCTCTACGGGGGACATGCTTCGAGAGGCCGTGCGCGAAGGCACGCCCCTGGGCCTCAAGGCCAAGGCCGTCATGGAGCGGGGCGAGCTCGTCTCCGACGAACTCCTCACGGGGATCGTCAAGGAACGCCTCTCCAAGGCCGACTGCGACGGCGGGTTCATCCTCGACGGATATCCCAGGAACCTCTCGCAGGCCGACATCCTCGCCGGAATCCTGGCGGATCTGGATAAATCGGATCTTCTGGCCCTCGAACTCGAGGTGGCGGACGACGTGATCGTCAACCGTCTCGGGAGCCGGCGCTCGTGCCCCGAGTGCGGCGCGGTGTACAACCTCGTGTTTTCCCCCCCCGCCAAGGAGGGGGTCTGTGATAAATGTGGTGCCGCCCTTGTGCTGAGAAACGACGACAAGGAGGACGTGATCCGCGAGCGGCTGCGTGTGTATCACGAGAAGACGGCGCCACTGTCGGAGTACTACAAGAAGCGTGGGCGGCTCAAGACCGTCCCGGGCGATGTCCCGCCCGCAGAGGTCCTGGAAAAGCTGGAAAGAGCCATCGGATGATTCACCTCAAGACGCCCGAAGAAATCAAGATCATGGACGAGGCCAACCGGGTCGTCCACACGGTCCTGGGCAGAGTGGCCGACGCCCTCGCGCCCGGGGTCGCGCTGCGTGACCTGGACGCGCTGGCGGAGTCGCTGACGCGCGAGATGGGAGGGAAGCCTGCCTTCAAGGGTTACAGCGGTTACCCTGCTTCCATCTGCATCTCGGTCAACGACGAAGTGGTGCACGGCATCCCAGGTCCGCGGAAGATACTCAGCGGCGACCTCGTCTCCCTTGATTTCGGCGTCATCCTGGACGGTTACTACGGCGACGCCGCCATAACCTGTGCGGTCGGCGACGTGGATGAAAAGGGCAAGAAGCTCCTCGACGTGACGCGCGAGAGCCTGCTCAAGGGCGTGGAGTTCGTGAGGCCGGGCAACCGGATCTCAGACATCGGCCACGCCGTTCAGACCTACGCGGAAAGCCACGGGTTTTCCGTCGTGAGGGACTACGTCGGGCACGGCATCGGACGCGCGCTCCACGAGGAGCCGCAGATTCCCAATTTCGGAGAGCCCGGCCGGGGTCCCAGGCTTCAGGCCGGTATGGTGCTGGCCGTGGAACCCATGATCAACGAAGGCGGGGCCCAGGTGACGGTGGACGACGACGGTTGGACCGTGCGCACCCTGGACCATGGTCGTTCGGCGCATTTCGAGTACAGCATCGCGGTGACCGAAGACGGACCAAAAGTCCTAGGAGTTGGAGGGGCATGAGCAAGGACGACGTAATTCAGATGAAAGCGACGGTGAAAGAGGCGCTCCCGAACGCCATGTTTCGGGTGGAACTCGAAAGCGGCCACAGGATCCTGGCCCACATCTCCGGCAAGATGCGAAAACACTTCATCCGCATCCTGCCGGGCGACCAGATCCTCGTGGAACTGTCCCCCTACGATCTCAACCGGGGGCGCATCGTTTACCGGTTCAAGAGCTAGCGGAGAGGCGGCCATGAAAGTCAGACCATCGGTTAAGAAGATGTGCCCGAAGTGCAAGGTCATCAAGCGCAAGGGCGTTGTAAGGGTCATCTGCGACAACCCCAAGCATAAGCAGAGACAAGGTTAAGGAGGCAGGCTGTGGCTCGTATTTCCGGTGTGGACATTCCACTGAACAAAAAGGTCGTCATCGGGCTGACCTATATCTACGGCATCGGCTTGTCCAGTTCCCAGAAGATTCTTGCCAAGGCTGGTGTGGACGAAAACATCCGCGTCAAGGATCTGACCGAGGACGAGGTGTCTCGCATCCGTACCGTCATCCAGGACGCCGGCGGCGTCGAGGGCGACCTGCGGAAGAAGATCCAGATGGACATCCGCCGTTTGATCGAAATCGGCTCCTACCGCGGCATCCGTCACCGGACGGGCCTTCCGGTCAGAGGCCAGCGCACGCACACCAACGCGCGCACCCACAAGGGCCCCCGCCGGGCCATCGCAGGTAAGAAGAAGGCGACCAAGAAGTAAGTCTTCTCAAGGAGACCAGGAATGGCGAAAGCAAGCGGTGGAAAAAGGGTTGCCCGGCGGGAACGCAAGAACATCCCCATGGGCATTATTCACATCAACGCCACCTTTAACAACACGCTGATCACGATCACGGATATGGAAGGCAACACGGTTGTCTGGACGAGCGCCGGCAACTCGAGCTTCAAGGGTACGCGAAAGGGCACGCCCTTCGCCGCCCAGGTTGCCGCCCGTACCGCGGCCGAAAAAGTCATGGAACATGGGATGCGTGAAGTGGACGTACGGGTGAAGGGTCCCGGCTCGGGCCGCGAGTCCTCCATCAGGGCCATCCAGGCCACGGGGCTCAAGATCCGCTCCATCCGCGACGTAACCCCCATCCCCCACAACGGGTGCCGGCCGCCCAAGCGCCGGCGCGTGTAACCAAGGAGGATAGCCGTGGCACGGTATCATGGTTCAGTCTGCCGACTCTGCCGCAGGGAAGGGATGAAGCTCTTCCTCAAGGGAGATCGTTGCTTCAAGGAAAAGTGCGCGATCGAGAAGAGAAACACGCCTCCCGGCATGCACCCCAGGCGCCGGGGCAAGGTCAAAGGCTACGGTCTTCAGCTTCGTGAGAAGCAGAAGGTCAAGAGGATCTACGGAGTGCTCGAGAAGCAGTTCCGCGGGTACTTCCACGTGGCAGACAGGCGCAAGGGCGTGACGGGTGAAAACCTGCTCAGCCTCCTCGAGAAGCGCATCGATAACGTGGTGTACCGTCTGGGCTTCGCCTCGTCGCGCAGCCAGTCCCGCCAGTGGGTCTCCCACGGGCACATACTGGTCAACGGACGGCGGGTCGACATCTCCAGCTACCAGGTCAGGGAAGGTGACGAGATCACCCTCGCCCAGGGCCTCGCCAAGAACGCCTTCCTGCTGGCCGCGGTCGAGTCCGCCGCCGGGCGGGGTGTGCCGGACTGGCTCGAGCTGGACAGCGAAAACCTCAAGGGACGGGTCGTCCGCGATCCCCAGCGGACGGACATCACTTACCCGATCGAGGAGCAGCTCATCGTCGAGCTCTACTCGAAGTAAGGATTTGAGGAGCGTTTAAGCCCATGAAAGAATTCCAGATGCCCACTCTTATTGAGTGCAATATAGAAACCCTGACGGACCGCTACGGCGAGTTCGTGGCTCAGCCTCTCGAGCGGGGCTGGGGGATCACCTTGGGCAACTCGCTCAGGCGCATCCTCCTCTCGTCGATCGAGGGCGCCGCGATCACCGCCGTGCGCATCGAGGGCGTTCTCCACGAATTCACGTCCATACCCGGCGTGATGGAGGATGTGACCGACGTCGTCTTGAACCTGAAGGCGATCCAGTTCATCCAGCACTCCGACGAGGCCAAGACGCTCCGACTTTCGGTCCGCGGTCCGGCCGAGGTCAAGGCCAAGGACATCCAGCACGACGGGACCATCCGCATCCTCAACCCGGACGCTCCCGTCGCCACCCTCAACGAGGAAGGCTCGCTCGAGATGGAACTGCTGCTCAACCGCGGCCGCGGCTACGTCCCGGCCGAAGCGAACACGGTTCCCGATCCCGTCTTCGTCGCCATCGACTCGATCCATTCCCCCGTGCGGAAGGTCAACTACGAGGTGACCGAGACGCGCGTCGGCGAGGCCACGGACTACGAGCGCCTCAAGCTCGAGGTGTGGACCAACGGCGCCGTCACCCCGCAGGACGCGGTGGCCCAGGCGGCCGGCCTCCTCAATTCGCACCTGGACCTCTTCCGGGCTCTGACCGGCCCCGACGCCGCGGTGATCCCTCAGGGCGCCAAGCCCGTCGAGGTCAACAAGCTCGACAGCCTCCTCGGGCAGTCCATCGAGGAGCTCGAGCTGTCCGGGCGGGTCAAGAAAGCCCTTCAGTCCTTCGAAATCGAAACCGTCAGGGATCTTGTGCGGCTGACCGAGAAAGAGCTTCAAGGCATGAAGAACTTCGGTCAGAAGTCGCTCAAGGAGGTCACCGAGCTCCTTGAGAAAATGGACCTGACCCTTGGCATGAACGTGTGAGGCCGCCATGCGCCATCAAGTGGACCACAGAAAACTGGGTCGAACGACCGAACATCGCATCGCCATGCTTCGCAACCAGGCCGTGAGCCTGGTGCAGCACGACAGGATAAAGACCACTCTGCCCAAGGCGAAGGAGCTTCGCCGCTTCGTGGAGCGCCTCATCACCCTCGCGAAGAAAGACACCCTGCACGCCCGCCGTATCGCAGCCAGGCACGTGCACGATCCCGAGGCCCTGAAGAAGCTCTTCTCGGTTCTGGGCCCGCTCTACGCGCAGAGGCCCGGCGGCTACACCCGGATCATGAAGCTCGGCTACCGTAAGGGCGACGGCGCCCAGGAAGCCATCATCGAGCTGGTGGACCGGGAGCCCAAGACGGAAGAGAAGCCGGCCAAGGGCGGGAAGAAGACCAAACCCGCCGCCAAGGCTGGGTCTAAAACCGAGGCCGCCGAAGCGACGGAGGCTCCGAAGAAGAAGCGCGCCGCCAAGAAGGCCGCGCCTGCGGAACCCGCCGAAGACAAGGCCGCCGAGGCCGAGGCCGAGACCGCAGAGGCCGAACCCGCCGCTACGGAGCCGGAGACCGGCGACGAGCCCGCGGGCGACACCGAAGGAGAGGCCGAAACCAAGGAGTGACCCGCCGGAGGATGCCCATGCCCTCCCTTTTCCGTTCCACCGGGGAGTCGGCGCCCCTCGCTGACCGGGTCCGCCCCAGACGCTGGCAAGACCTCGTCGGACTGGAGTCCGTGGCGGGGGAAGGTACGCCGCTCGGCCGCCAGGTCGCGGCCGACAGTGTGACCAGCACCATCTTCTGGGGACCGCCGGGAAGCGGTAAGACGACGCTGGCCCGCATCATACAGTCCTGCACCCAGAGGCCCTTCGTGGGCCTCTCGGCCGTTTTGTCAGGCCTGAAAGAGGTGCGCGAGGTCATGGAGAAGGCCCGCACGCGCTGGCGCGGCGACGGGATACCGACGCTCCTCTTCATGGACGAGATACACCGTTTCAACAAGGCCCAGCAGGACGCCTTTCTGCCCTACCTGGAGGAGGGTTCCGTGGTCCTGCTCGGCACGACCACCGAGAACCCGTCGTTCCACCTCACCTCCGCGCTGCTGTCCAGGTCACGCGTGGTTACCCTGCCCGGACTGGGCGACGCGGACATCCTCAAGATACTCGAGCGGGCCGTTCGGGAGGACGCCGTACTGCAGAAGGCGGGCCGGTCCGTGCCCGCCGCCGTCCTCGAGGGCATCGCGCGGATGGCCACCGGCGACGCGCGCTTCGCGCTCAACGCGCTGGAAGCGGTCGTCCTGCAGTATCCGGACGACAGGGAACTCGCCCCCGACGACGTCAGGGACTGGCTCTCGAGCGGACGCGTGGTGTACGACTGGGGCGGGGAGGAACACTACAATCTCATCAGCGCCTACCACAAATCCATCCGCAACAGCGATCCCCAGGCGGCGCTCTACTGGCTGTTCCGCATGCTGGAAGGGGGAGAGGACCCTCTCTACGTGGCGCGCAGGCTCGTCCGCGCCGCGTCCGAAGACGTGGGCAACGCCGACCCTCAGGCCCTCAGGCGTGCCCTGGACGCCAAGGAGGCCATCGACTTCCTGGGAATGCCCGAGGGTGCGCTGGCCCTTGCCCAGGCCACCGTCTACCTCAGCGCCGCACCCAAATCGAACCGCGTCTACGCGGCTCAGCACGCCGTGGAGGCCGATCTGAGGAAGGGTCACCGGTACCCGGTTCCCATCGCCCTGAGGAACGCGCCGACATCGCTCATGAAGGAACTGGGGTACGGCGAGGACTACGTCTACGCCCACGACGAACCGGAGGGCATCGCGGACATGGATTGCCTCCCCGAACCCCTCAAACAGCGGGTGTACTACGCGCCCAAGGACGCGGGCTTCGAACGGCGCATCGGCGAATGGCTCGAACACTGGAAGAACCGCCGCAACACGGCAAAATCCCGAAAGAGGAGTGACAGGTCATGAAATGGTTGAAGTGGGCCATCGTCGTCGTCTGCCTCGGTCTCGCCGCCATGCCCGCGTGGAGCCAGAGGGTTCTGGTCTTCCCGTTCACGCAGACCGCGGGGCCCTCCTCCAGCAACTGGATCGGCACCGGCCTGGCCGTGGCCCTGAACGAGGGGCTCACACGGGCCGGCGTTCCCCACATCTCCTACGCCGGGCTCCAGCGGCTGTACGAGCAGGAGGGGCTCGTTCCGGACCCCGGTTTCTCGCTGCCGGCGCAGATCGGGCTGGCCAATCAACTGGGGACGGGTATGCTCGTCCGGGGCACCTACGAACTTAAGGACAGCACGCTCACAGTGTACCTGCAGGCCTACGACGTTCGCGGAGACCTCAGGCGACTCGGCGTTTGGAACGAGACCGCCGACCTCTCGGGGCTCCTCGGACTGACGGACAAGCTGGGCGTCGACCTGTTCGGTGTCCTGGGCAAGACCTGGCTTCCGGCGGCCAAGGTCTCTCCGCCCGCCTTCGAGAGCTACATCCGGGGGCGCATCAGCACGGACCCCACGCTCCAGGAGGTCTATCTCCGCAAGGCCGTGGAACTGGATCCCAACTATGACGACGCCAAGTGCCAGTTGGCCGTGCTTCTCAAGTCCAAGGGACGCATTTCCGAGGCGGCGGACATCCTGACCAAGATCCAGGACAAGTCCTTCGCCAAGTCGTACCTGGCCCTCCTCACACTGGGCGACATTCGCATGGAACAGGGACGCCTGGAGGAGGCGAAGAAGCTCATGCTGAGCTCGCTCAAGGCGGCCGAGAGCCCCGAGGCGCACATCGAGCTGGCGAAGCTGTACCACAAGCAGCGAAAGGACGAAGAGGCGCTGAAGGAACTGGTGGTGGCCGAGCGCTTCGGCACCCACCGCGAGGCCATCGACGCGCTCCGCGAGAAGATCCGGGCCGATAAGCCGTCGCCTGAAAAGGCCGGTTCGAAGGATGGGAAACCGGACGCGAAACCGGACGCGAAGCCGGACAATCCGGACGCCACCCCGGAGAAGACCCCTTGAAGTACTTCATCCACACCATGGGGTGCAAACTCAATCAGTTCGATTCCGCCCAGGTAGCGGGCCGCCTGAAGGCGGGTCACCTGGAGACGGCCTCTGCGGACGACGCGGACCTGATCGTTCTCAACACCTGCACCGTGACGCACAAGGCCGACCGCGAGGCGAGGCGACTCATCCGGTCCTTCAGGCGGTCAAACCCCCACGCGCTCGTGGCGGTCATGGGCTGCTCAGCAAGGCTGGCCGGGGACGTTTACGCGGCCATGCCCGAAGTGGACGAGGTCCTGCCGGATGCGGAAGCCGTCGGGCGATTCGCCCGGAGGCTCTCCGGCGGCGCCGGCGATCAGGACCACGCCTGCGTGCCCTACTTCGGCGACCGGACCCGCGCGTTCCTGAAGATTCAGGAGGGCTGCAACTTTCCGTGCACCTACTGCATCATCCCGACCGTCCGGGGGCGTTCCAGGTCCCTGGACCTGGAACGGGTCGCGCAGGACTTCGCCGGCCTGGTGTCCGGCGGCTACAGGGAGGTCGTTCTCACGGGGATCAACACCGGTGAATACGGGAAGGATCTGGGGCTCGCGCGGGGGTTGGAGCGCCTCCTCGAGAGGCTGCTTGCGGTTCCGGGCCGATTCAGGATCCGCCTGAACTCGGTGGAGCCCCGGGCCGTGACACCCGGCCTCGTGGACCTTCTGCGGACGGAGCCCGCCCTCGCAAAGCATCTGCAGATCCCGTTGCAGAGCGGTTCGGACCGCGTCCTCGAGGCCATGCGCAGGAACTACCGGGCGGGCTTCTACGAGGACCTCGTAAACGGTTTGGCCGAAGCCGTACCGGGGATCGGGATCGGAGCCGACGTCCTGGTGGGCTTCCCGACCGAGACGGAGGAGGACTTCGAGCAGACCCGGGCCCTCCTCGAGCGCAGCCCCGTGAGCTTCCTCCACGCCTTCACCTATTCCCCGCGGCCCGGCACGCCCGCCGCGGACATGCCCCCCGTACCCCAGGACCGCGCGGCGGCCCGGACCCGCGTGCTCAGACGCATGGGCGACAGGAAGAAGCGGGCCTTCGCGGCCGGCTTTCTGGGCCGGACCCTCGAAGCCTTGACCCTCGCGCCCCAGAGCGAGTCGGGGCGTGCTCTGACGGAAAACTTCCTGGACGTATCGCTTCCCAGCGCCGAGCCGCCCAACCGCCTGATCACCGTTCGGATCGAGTCCGCGTCCGGAGAAACCGTTACGGCGTCGCCCGTCCAGTGAACCCCCCTACCAGGCGAGGCGGCGAAGCCGGGCGGGAGGGCGGCGGCTCGCGCTGACCCAATCCCCCAGCCAGGGGTCTCGGCTTCCCCAGCCCAGGGCGTACCCGTCGGCGAGCGCCTCCCACGGTTCGACATCCCAGTTCAGGTGGTTGAGATACCGTATCTTGTGCAGCGAACGGGCCAGCCTGTCCAGGTTTCTCCGACGGGCGGCCGGTGAGGGCACACGGGGCGTTCGGGTGGAGTGGCGGAAGTCGATGAGCAGAGGGCCCGCCGGGGTCAGGAGCACGTTCCCCGCGTTCAGGTCGGCGTGAAGCACCCCGGCCTTGTGGAGGAGGCCGACACCCCGTCCGGCGACCGTCAGATCGGCCGGCTCGATCCCGTCCCGTCCGACGGCCTCGGCGAGGGACCGGCCGTCCGGGACGTACTCGAAGAGGGAGTACACCGAAAGCAGGAGGCCACGCCTCACGTACTCCCGGGCGAGGATCCTGGGTGCCAGGCCCCTGTCAGCCAGATAGTTGGTGAGCGTCCATTCCCTTTCGAAGGGAGACTTGATCAGATAACGGTCGGGAAGAAGCCGCGAGGCCAGGCCGCCCCTGCTCTCCCGCTTGATCAGGTAGAAATGGCCCGCCAGGCGGAGGTTTCGGGCCGTCCCTCGCCCGCCGGAGAGGTCTTCGCCGCTCCCCCACAGCGCCGAAAGGCCCTCGGACCGTATCCGGGCCAGCACATCCCCTCCAAGTGACGCGTCGGATCTCAACTCCGCTCCCATGCCCTCAGGATAGATCGCCCGCACACCTCGGGCAAGCACGCGCCCCGACTTGGACCCTACGCTATAATGGGTCACTCGAGGCTGAAGGTCCGGGGTGAGCCTCTGTCGGGTCGCTCCAGAAACCAGGAGGTTAGACATGCCCAGGCTTGTGGTTGTGGGAGGCATCGCGGCGGGAATGAGCGGTGCCAGCAAGCTCAGGAGGCTGCGCCCCGAGTGGGAGGTCCTCGTCCTTGAAGCGGGGGAGGATCCCTCCTACGGTGCGTGCGGGCTTCCGTACTGGATCGGAGGCGTCACTCGGGCGATGGACGATCTGTACGCCCTCGACCCCGCCGAAATAGAAAGGCGGGGCATCGACGTGCGCCTCAGGCAGCGGGTCACCGGCCTGATGGAAGGGCGGAAGGCCGTGTCCGTGGAGGACGTGCCGTCGGGCAGGACGTACGAGGAGCCCTACGATGCGCTCCTTATCGCCACCGGCACCCGGGCCGTCACGCCCGACCTGCGGAACCTGTCCGGCGAGAACCTCTTCACCATGCACGACCTACCCGACGGCCGGCGCATGCAGGGCTTCATCGACGAAAACAGGCCCCGCTCCGCCGCCATCTGGGGCACGGGCTACGTCGGCCTGGAGATGGCCGAGAACCTGGCAGCCCGGGGTATGGCCGTGACCATGATCAACCGGTCCGAGCGGGTTCTGAAGACGCTGACGAAGCCCCTCAGGGAGCGCGTCCTCCAGGAACTCGAGGACCGGGGCGTCCGCGTGTTCCTGGACACGCAGGTGCTGGAGGTGCGAAAGGCGGAGGATCGGATCGTCTCCTTCGCCACGGACCGCGGTGACGTGGCGGCGGACCTGTTCCTGGTCGCCACCGGAATCCGGCCGGCCACGGACTTTCTGCGGGGTTCGCCGGTACCCTTGGCCGACAACGGTGCCATCCGTGTCGACGAGACCTGCGCAACCGGCGTGCACGGCATCTGGGCGGCGGGCGACTGTTGCGAGGTCACCCACCGGGTGACGGGACGGCCCGCCTACCTGCCCCTGGGCACCACCGCCAACAAGATGGGCCGCGTCGCGGGCAGCAACATCGCCGGCGAGCGCGAGCGTTTTCCGGGCGTCGTCGGTACGGCCGTCACGCGGGTGTTCGGCCTTGAGGTGGGCGTCACCGGGCTGAGCCCCGAGGAGGCCGCCCGGGCCGGGTTCGACCCGGTAGACGCAGTCATCCAGGCGGGCAGCCGGGCCGGATACTACCCCGGCGGGGGCGGGGTCCACGTGCAGCTTACGGCGGACCGGCGCGGGCGCGTTCTGGGCGGGCAGGTGGCCGGACCGGAAGGTACCAAGGGCCGAATCGACACCCTTGCGGCGGCCGTCAGCTGCCGCATGAAGGTCGAGGATCTCGCCATGCTGGACCTGGCCTACGCGCCCCCGTTCGCACCCGTCTGGGACCCTGTTCTCGTGGCGGCCGGCGTGCTCAGGAGCCGGCTCTGAGGCCGGTGCGGCCCGCCTACCTGGGCAGGACGATCCAGTCCAGGATGCCGAGAAGAAGCAGGCCGATGGAGATGTAGCCGTTGACCGTGAAGAAGGCCTTCCCCAGGCGGCTCTGGTCGGTCGGCGTCACGAGCGTGTGCTCGTAGGTCAGGAACACGAAGGCGACCAGCACCCCGCCTATGAAGATCCATCCGGCGCCCGCCGTCTCGGCGGCCACCAGCAGCAGAACCACCGTGGCCAGGTGGGCGATGCCGGAAACCACCAGCGCGCTCCGGACCCCGTACAGGGCGGGGAAGGAACGCAGCCCCGCGTCACGGTCGTACTCGAGGTCCTGCAGCGCGTAGAGAAGATCGAACCCGCCAATCCACGCCGCCATGGCGCCGCCCAGCCACCAGGACGCAGCCGATCCCTGCAGGGTTCCCGTCACGGCCAGCCAGGCGCCGGGCGCTGAGATCCCGTCCGCGATTCCCAGGAAGAGGTGGCAGAAAACGGTGAAGCGCTTGGTGTAGGAATAGCCGAGCAGGATCAGCAGGGCGGCGGGCGAGAGCATGAAGCACAGCGGGTTGAGCATCCAGGCCGCCACTTCGAAGAGGAGGACCGAGGCCGCGAGGAATCCCCACGCGAAGGGGATCGAGACGGCGCCTGTCGAGAGCGGCCACCCGGCCGTCCGGGGGTTGTCCACGTCGAAGCGCCGGTCGGCGAGGCGGTTGAACGTCATGGCGGCTGAGCGCGCGCCCACCATCGCGGCTACGATCCAGCCGAAGGTCCACCAGCCCGGCCAGCCCCGGGCCGCCCAGAGCATGGCGAGCAGCGCGAAGGGCAGGGCGAACACCGTGTGGTGGAACTTGATCATCTCGAGAACGGCCCACAGGCGTCTGAAGAAGCCCCTCATGACCACCTCGCCGAGAGCGTCGAAGGCATGCCCAGGTGGTCCAGAAGGCGCATGAAGAAGTGGTCCATGAGGTCCTCCAGGGTGACAGGCTTCTGGTAGAAGGCGGGGATGAAGGGGGCGATGACCGCACCGGCCTCCTTGAGGCGGGTGAGGTTCTTCAGGTGGATCAGGGACAGCGGCGTTTCGCGGGGGACGACCAGCAGGGGACGGCCCTCCTTGAGGGCCACTTCGGCCACCCGGTGGCAGAGGTTGCGGCCGGCGCCCGAGGCGACGGCCCCCACCGTCGACAGGCTCGCGGGGATGATCACGGTGCCGTCGACGGGGTAGGACCCCGAGGATACGCAGGCGTCCAGGGCCCTCTCCTCGTAGATGCGCAGCCCCGGGTGTTCGGGCAGGGACTTGCAGAGCGCCTTGAAATCTGCGCCCTCTTCCTTGAGCGTCACCAGCTTGAAGCCGTCGGACGCCACGAAGTGCAGTTCGGACAGGTCCGGGCGCTCCAACAGGTGGGTCAGAAAGCGGACGGCCAGGCGGGCGCCGCTTGCGCCCGTGGCGGCGACCACGAGTCTCTTGCCCTGCGTCGTCTCGTTCATTGCGATCTCCCGGGAATCGGCGCCTTGGTCCACGTGCGATCGGCGCCAGACCGCCCTTTTACTTTAGCGCACCGCCTGCTGTCAAATGCCGGCGGGGACAAGGGGACCCTGCGAAGGCTCGGGACCCGGCCGCACCGGCGGGACAGGAGGAGTGATGACACGGCATCTCAAATATGAATGTAATTTCTCTCTGCCGTGCGGGCCAGCATGGGCGCCGCAACGTTTCAGCCCCCGGAGGACGAAAAACGGGATGGCGCCGCCAGGGCCGGAAGGGCCGGGGTGGCGGAAGGCGCAGGTTTTTCAGCCTCCGGCATCTGCGGGTAGTGGGTGAGCGCCTCGGCACCGTCTTTGGTCACCAGGTACGTGTCCTCGATGCGCACGCCGAGGTTCCAGTAGGCGGGGTCCACCGCGGCCCCCTTCGGAACGTAGACGCCCGGCTCAACGGTGACCACCATGCCGGCCCGGAGGCGGTCCGGGCTCGGGTCGTGGACGCTGAGCCCCACGTCGTGCCCGATGAAGTGGACGAAGTAGGGGCCGAATCCGGCCTTCCGGATGACCTGACGCGCCGCGCGGTCCGCATCGCTGAGCCGGCTGCCGGCGCGGAGTGTGGCCGCGGCGGCGGCCTTGGCC
>JBJKRE010000028.1:0-16606 GCA_046704825.1 Acidobacteriota bacterium | reverse complement strand
GTCATGGACGGATCGGTGATCGGCGCCAACCTCGGCGTCAACCCCAGCCTGACCATCACGGCCCTCGCGGAGTACGCGGTCTCCCGCATCCAGCCCGAATCCGCAAGCTGACGCGACGTCACCCCGTTCCGGCTCGCCCCGGGGGCATTCCCGCACGGGCGTGTTACTATGTGTGCCTCGACGGGCATGCACAGGGCCGGCGGGTAGCCGGACCAGGGGGAGTTTCGGGATGAAGCGGAACGTGCTGCGGATCCTGGGGCCGATCTTCGGCCTCGCCATCTTCGGCCTCGCGCTCTGGGTCATTCACGACGCCCTCAAGAAATACCATTACCACGACGTGCTCAGGGCGCTGCACAACATCCAGCCGGACCGCATCGGCGCCGCGGCCCTCTTGACGGTCCTGGGCTACCTGGTCCTGACCGGGTACGACACCCTCGCATTCCGCTATCTGAAGCTCTCCCTTGGCTACGGCCGAATCGCCCTCGTCTCCTTCATCGGCTACGCGTTCAGCAACAACGCGGGCTTCAACCTTTTCACCGCGGCGCCCGTCCGCTACCGCCTCTATTCGGCCTGGGGGCTGTCGGCCGTGGAGATCACCAACGTGGTGGCGTTCTGCACGACCACCTTCTGGATAGGGGTGCTCACGGTCGGGGGCGCCTCCTTCGTGGTGGAGCCACCCGGCCTGCCGGCCAGCTACCACCTGCCCTTCGCGTCGGCCAGGCCGCTGGGCTTCATCCTCCTGGCCTTCCTGGCCGCGTACTTCGTCCTGACCTTCCTCAGGAAGGAACCGCTTCGCTGGCGGGGGTGGGAGTTCCCGCTTCCGACGCCGGGCATGGCGCTGGCCCAGGTCGTGATCTCGTCCCTGGACTGGGCGCTGGCCGGCGGCGTGCTGTACGTGCTCCTGCCGCCCGACGCCAGCCTCAGCTACCCCCGCTTCCTGGGCATCTTCCTGCTCGCCCAGCTCGGCGGGCTGGTGAGCCAGATCCCTGGCGGTCTGGGCGTCTTCGAGTCCACGGTGCTTCTCCTGCTGCCGGGCTCCTACTCGACGGCCTCCGTCCTGGGCGCCCTTCTCGCCTACCGCGCCATCTACTACATCGGGCCCCTGCTGGTGGCGGCCGTGGCCATGGGGGCGAGCGAGCTGATCGAGAGCCGCCATCTGGTCAAGAAGGCCGCCAGCGCCCTGGGCCAGTGGTACTCGGCCCTGGCGCCCCACTTCCTCGCCCTGATCACCTTCATCGGCGGAGCGATCCTGCTCTTCTCGGGCGCCATGCCGGTGGGGCGGGCGGATCTGAACCTCATCCGTGACCTGCTTCCTCTGCCGGTCCTGGAGGTGTCCCACTTCCTGGGCAGCCTGGTGGGCGCGGGCCTGCTGCTTCTCGCCCGGGGGATACAGCGCCGAATCGACGCGGCGTACATCCTCACGCTGGGGTTGCTCGGCGGCGGGGCGATCCTGTCGATCCTGAAGGGCCTGGACTACCGGCCGGCCATGGTGCTCGGCGTGATCTTCCTGGTTCTGCTGCCCTGCCGGCCGCTCTTCTACCGGCGTGCCTCCCTCTTCAGCCAGCGCTTCAGCTCGGGCTGGATCACGGCCATCGTCCTCGTGCTCCTGTGCTCCGTGTGGCTGGGGTTCTTCGCCTACAAGCACGTGGAGTACTCCAACGAGCTCTGGTGGCGGTTCAGCCTGGCGCAGGGCGCCCCGCGGTTCATGCGGGCCACCGTGGGCACCATCGGCGCGCTTCTCTTCTTTGCGGCGTGGCGCCTCCTTCGGCCTGCCGCCCCGGAGCCCGTCCTCCCGGGCGCCGTCGAGATGGACCGGGTGGCCTCGGTTGTGGAGGCTTCGCCCATGACCTACGCCCACCTCGCCATGCTCGGGGACAAGTCCTTCCTCTTCAGCGACTCCGGACGGGCCTTCCTCATGTACGCGGTGCAGGGGCGGAGCTGGATCGTCATGGGCGACCCGGTGGGCGCCGAAGAGGACAAGGTCGAACTCTGCTGGACCTTCCGCGAGCTGTGCGACCGTCACGACGGATGGCCGGTCTTCTACCAGGTGCGCCCCCAGGCGCTCCACATCTATCTGGATCTCGGTCTCACGCTCATGAAGCTGGGGGAAGAGGCCCGGGTGCCCCTCTCCGACTTCACCCTGGAGGGAGGTTCCAGGAAGCGCCTTCGGTATGTGCACAAACACCTCGGCACAGAGGGCTACACCTTCTCGGTGCTCCCGCCCGAGGCTTGCGCCGCCTCGATTCGGACCCTGCGGGACATTTCCGACCGGTGGCTCGCGGACAAGAACACCCGCGAGAAGGGCTTCTCGCTGGGATTCTTCGACGAGGCCTACATCTCGAGGTACCCCGCGGCCGTCGTGTCCCACGGGGGCCGCATCCTCGCGTTCGCCAACGTGCTGGGCAGCGAGGGCAAGACCGAACTCTCCATCGACCTGATGCGGTACCTGCCGGACGCACCCAACGCCATCATGGACTTCCTCTTTGTCAATTTGATGCTGTGGGGGAGGCGTGAAGGCTATCGGTGGTTCAACCTCGGTATGGCGCCGCTCGCGGGCCTGGACAACCGCTCCCTGGCGCCCCTGTGGAACCGGCTGGGGGCCCTCATCTTCCTGCACGGGGAGCACTTCTACAACTTCCAGGGCCTCCGGGAGTACAAGGACAAGTTCGACCCCGAGTGGGAGCCCCGGTACCTCGCCTCGCCAGGCGGCATCGCCCTGCCCAGCATCCTCACGAACCTGGCCACCCTCATCTCCGGCGGAATCAAGGGCATCATCGCGAAGTAGAGGGCCTGGCTATATTTGGGAATTGGGATTTGGGATTGCGGATTTCGGGACAGCCGGGAACGGGCCTTCGAAGCAATGATGAACAGGGAGGATGGGAGGAAAGGGAGGTCTTGGACTTCTTCATTGGATCACTGTTTGCTTGATCACTTGGTCTCTGGATCACTTGATCACTTGATCACTCGATCACTCCATCACCTGATCCCTTCTGCATTGCCAGCGGGCGCCCATTCGTGGTATCAGGGTAGCCGCGGAAGGGGGATGTCTCATGGCTCACACCAAGATAGTCTGTACGCTCGGCCCCGCCAGCCACTCCGAGGAGCGCATCCTGCAACTGGCGGAGGCCCGCATGGACGTGGCGCGCCTCAATTTCTCGCACAGCACGCACGAGGACCACGCCGGACGGTTCGAGGCGGTGCGAAGGGTGAGCCGGAGGGTTGGACGGCCCCTGGCGGTCCTGCAGGACTTGCAGGGCCCCAAGATTCGGCTGGGCGAGTTCCCGGAAGGTTCGGCCACACTCGTAGAGGGTGAAGCCTTCACGCTCACCACCAAACCTTGCGACAGCGACTCGGAGAAGGCCTTCACGACCTACGGGCACCTCCCCAAAGACGTGAAGAAGGGCGACCGGATTTTCCTGACGGACGGGACCATCGAGGTCCGCGTGGAGAAGGTCGCGGGGGACGACGTCCGCACGGTCGTGGTCCGCGGAGGCGTGGTGCGCTCACACCAGGGGATCAACCTGCCGGGCGTGGCCCTGAGCGCTCCGTCCCTCACAAGGAAAGACAAGGATGACCTCGCCTTCGGCCTGAAGCTGGGGGTGGATATCGTCGCCCTGTCCTTCGTGCGCAAGGCCTCGGACGTGCGGGGGCTCAAGCGCATCCTCGCGAAATCCGAGACGCCGCCTTGGATCGTGGCCAAGATCGAGAAGCCCGAGGCCATGGAGAACCTGGAGGCCATCCTTAAAGAGGTCCACGGCGTCATGGTGGCCCGCGGCGACCTGGGTGTCGAGATCGGCCCCGAGCACGTGCCGCAGGCCCAGAAGACCATCATCGCGGAGGCGAACCGCCGGGGCAAGTTCGTCATCACGGCCACTCAGATGCTCGAATCCATGATCGACCACCCGACCCCAACGAGGGCCGAAGTGTCGGACGTGGCCAACGCCATCTACGACGGGACGGACGCCGTCATGCTCTCGGCCGAGTCGGCCGTCGGGAGCTACCCCGTGGAGGCCGTGTCCGTCCTGCACCGGATTGCCCGCGAAACGGAGAGCAGCCGGTTCTACCACCCCGAGCAGCAGCCCTTTACGGGCGTGACGGACTTCCACCACGCCGCCAGCCACGCCGCCGCCAGTGCGGCGGAGGACCTGGGCGTTTCCGCCGTCATCTCCATCACGCCCACGGGCCGCATGCCCCGCCTGCTGTCCAAGTTCCACATGGAGGCGCCCATCGTGGCGTGCAGCGCCGACGAAGCCGTGCTGAACCGCCTGGCCGTGGTCTGGGGCGTGGTCCCCCTGAAGGTGGAACCGGCCTACGACGCCGAAAAGGCCGTCTCGTCGGCCCTGGAGGCCGTACATCGGGCGGGTCTGGTCTCCCCCGGGCAGAACGTGATCGTCACCCTGTCCATGCTGTCGGGGGATTCCGAAGTGACGAACGTGATCAAACTGCACAGGGTCTGACGCCGGAGCTCCCCCCGCTCGCGCCGCCGGGGCATGGCTCGCCTGGGCAATCAGTGTCTGACGAAGGGGTGAGGCGGGGGGGTGTGCTCGTCGCCCGGCGCCGACTCCGTATCGGCGTAGAGGCGGTGGATCTCGTGCACGTTGGATTCGCTGTGCATGAAGGACGCGAGGATCTCGGGATCGAAGTGGGTCGGAAGGACCCTGTCGTCGCCCTGGCCGATGATGGCTATGGCCTCCTCGTGGGTGAGGGCCTCCTTGTAGGGCCGGGCGCTCCTCAGCGCGTCGTAGACGTCCACTATTTTCACGATGCGGGCCGAGAGGGGAATGTTCGTGCCCGACAGTCCGGAAGGATATCCGGACCCGTCCCAGTTCTCGTGGTGGGCCAGGGCGATCTCTCGAGCCATGGACAGCCGAGGCGATTCCCCGAGGATCTGGGCCCCGTACACGGGATGCCGCTGGATCCAGGCCCATTCTGAAGTGTCGAGCGGGCCGGCCTTGCGCAGCACCGACCTCGGGATGCTCATCTTGCCCACGTCGTGCATCTGTGCGCTCTGGCCGATCCACTTCACGAACTCGTGCGAACAGCCCAGCTTTTCGGCGAGGAAGGCGGACTGGGCGTTGACCCTCAGGATGTGGTTGCCCGTCTCCTGGTCGTTCAGTTCGGCCGCCCGGGCGAGTGCTGACATCATGTAGAAAAACGCGTCTTCGGTGGCCCTCATCTCGTCCGATATCCGGTCGAAGAACTGCCACTGGAGGGCGATTGTCCTGAGGACCTGACCGTCGTAGGCGTTCACCGCGTGGTTGTACCCGGAGGCCATGAACCAGTTCAGCTCTCGCGTGACGCCGACGATGGAGGCCAGCTCGCCCTGCTCCCCGAAGAGTCTGGCCACGGTTTCGGGCAGGGGGCCGTTGACCCAGAACAGGTCACCTTCCCGGCTGGCACCGGCCAGGCACGAGTCCATCGCGCTCAGGGCGATGTGGGAAGATTCCCTGCAGACGGCGCCGCCCTCGAGGCGAAAGGCCACGCCGCCCAGCCGTTCGCCCGAACGCCGGCCCGTCCAGAGCCTCGAAGGCCTGAGCGAGTCCGAAGACTGCTCGCGCAGGAGCGACCCCAGCACCGACTCGCTCAGGTGGCTCATGGGATCGCGGGCCTGCAGCAGATCCTCGGCGATCCGGCCCAGTTCGCTGATCTGGCGGTAGCTGTGGAGAAGCTGGTCGTTGAGCCCCTTGAACCTCAGAAGCGAGCGCACGCGTGCGAGGAGTTCGGCCTGCTCGACGGGCTTTTGCAGAAAATCGTCTGCGCCCAGTTCGAGGCTTCTCACGCGCCCGCTCCGCCCCTCCTGCCCCGTGATCACGATGATGGGGATGAAGCGCGTGAGTTCGTCCGCCTTGAGCCAGGCCAGTACCTGGAACCCGTCCACGGTCGGCATGACAAGGTCTAGAATGATGAGGTCGGGGGGAACGAGGTTGATGTGGGCCATCACCTCTTTCCCGTTGGCTGCCTCTGCGACGACGTACCCGCTGCGTGAAAGGAGGTCACCAATGACCTGCCTGGCCAGCCTGTCATCGTCGGCCACAAGAACGCGCTTCGACACCCACAGCCTCCCTTCCGCCAGGGCAGGGTCCCGCCCCGTCTCAAGAACCGTCGTCCCTCACCCCTCTGGAACCCTGCGTATCTTAGCTTATAATATTAGAGGTTCGGCGGTGGAAAAGCCACCCTCCTTCCGGCACTGGGTGCCTTTGAACGGCCGCTTTGAGGCGGGGGCGACTCCCGGGGAAGCTCGTTGTTGAGAAATCTGCCGCCAAGGGGGAATGCGTTGCTCTCGTCCCACGCCGTCGTCATCCCCGCAGCAGCAGCAGCCTGCATGCTTCTCATGGGACTCCCGCTGGCTCTCAACCTCGTGCCGCGGAACCCCGTCTTCGGCTTCAAGATATCCTGGACCCTGGCTGACGACGAGATCTGGTACGCCGCAAACGCCGCCGTGGGGCGGTACTTAGTGATCCTAGGGTGTCTGCTCGGCCTCCACGCCCTGTCGGTGTGGAAAGGCTTGTATGCGTGGCATTGGGGCGCGCTGCCTGCTCTGTTGATCATCCTGGTCGGCGTCGCCGTCACTTTCGCCCGAGGTTTCGCGGTCGCCAGGCGGTTGGCCCGCGAAAAGGGCCTTCCCTGGGACGCGCCGGAACGCCGGGGCCGCGGCTGAGGGACGCCCGTTGACGCCGTCACGGCCGGCGGGTACGCTGTAAGCGCCCCGGCGGACAGCGGTCCGGACTCCGCTCCGGGGGTGACAAGCCCATTCCGGACCGAGGCCGACACTGCGCTACGGAGGACATATCATGGCCCACGTCGTCATCCCCGATGCCGAGTCCGTCCTGGACAAAGAGTTCTCCGTTCTCGACAAGGGTTTCGTCCGCCTGGTGGACTATCTGGGCGGAGACGAACGCATCGTGGCCGCCGCCAGGGTCTCCTACGGAAAGGGCACCAAGACCGTCCGCGAGGACCAGGGGCTGATCAACTACCTCATGCGGAACGGTCACACCTCGCCCTTCGAACAGGTGATCCTGACGTTCCACGTCAAACTGCCCATCTTCGTCGCGCGGCAGTGGGTCCGCCACCGGACCGCCCGCCTCAACGAGATGTCCGGCCGCTATTCGGTGATGAAGGACGAGTTCTACACGCCCGACGAATCGACCCTTCGGACCCAGAGCGATCTGAACAAGCAGGGCCGGTCCGAAAAGACGCTGTCCTCCGAAGACGCCCGGGCCATCATCTCCGTCCTCGAAAAGGGCCAGGCGGACGCTTACGCCCACTACGAAGCCATGCTGGACAAGAACCTCGCCCGCGAGGTGGCGCGGATAGGCCTGCCCCTGAGCCTGTACACCGAATGGTACTGGCAGATGGACCTCAACAACCTCTTCCACTTCCTCGAGCTGCGCCTGGACGAGCACGCCCAGTGGGAGATCCGCCAGTACGCGGCCGTCATCGCCGACATGACGAGGCGCGTCGCCCCCATGGCCTACGGCGCATTCGAAAAGTACCGTCTGGGCGCCGTCACCCTGTCCGCCGATTCCGTGGAGTGGCTCAAGGCGCGCCTTCCGGACGACGGCGCGCCCCGGGAAATTCGCGAGAAGTTCAAAGTCTAGCGCGCCGCCAACCTCCCCCGACGACGTTCCGTCGATCTCTTTCCGCCGACTCTGCAGGCGCCCGTCCTCTTCGCCCTGTGCGTCAAACGACGCTCCCGGACAGGCCGGGGTTTTGACTCCGCAATCGGATATTGTAAGATGCCAAGCTTACGCTGACACAATCCCGGGGGTCGGGAGAGAGAGGAGGGGTTTGCATTGCAATTCCTTAGGCATCGTGGACTATTCACGCACTGTACACTGGCGGCCGTCATCGCCCTGGGAGCGGTGATCCCTTCGATGGCTCAACGGGCCAAGGCTGGAGCGGCGACGCTCGACGACCTGGCCTTCGCGAAGCCGGAGACCCGGCTCACGGCCATCAACGAAGAACTGATACCGGGGGCCGGGTTCAAGGCCTCCGTCGCCTCTTCGCCGCAGCTGTCGGCGCTGGCGTCGTTCCTGGACGGCGAGGGCGCGGGGTGGCACGCGGTCGTCGACCGGGTCACCGGCATGCCGGCCCTGCTGGAAGGCCGGGGCATCCCATGGATCCCGGGCACGGCCAACGCCCTCACGCGCGCCCGGGCGGGGCTCTCGGAAGAACCGGCCGGCGGCGTCCCCGTGACGGCGGTCGCCCGGAAGGCCATGGACTTCGTCCAGAATCATCCGGACTTGCTCGGCGTCCGGCCGGACGAACTCCGGCTGATCCCGGGCGCTTCGGGGCCGCTAGCCGGTTATCTGTACTTCGTCGATTTCCAGTGGACCTACCACGGCCTTCCCGTTGAGAAGGCCCACGTGGTGTTCAGGCTGAACAACGGCAACCTGGTACAGGTCGGCGAAGAATACGTCGACGGCGCCATCCAGACCCTTGACCCCCACCCGGCGATCGACCGAGAAACGGCGTGGCAGATCCTGTGGGGCTACGTGGGGCGGCCCGCCCCTGGCGACACCATCGTGGATCCCGGCCGGCTGATCGTCATGCCCGTCTCCACGCCCGAGGCGCTGGCCGGGGAACCCATCCGGCCGGGGTCAGGCCTCCACTACCGGCTCGTCTACCTGCTGGAGTTCAGGCGCAAGGGCGTGATGGGCACGTGGGAGGCGCGCGTGGACGCCCACACGGGCGAACTGGTGGCGTTCGTAGACGCCAACAGGTACGGAAGCGTCCACGGGGGGGTCTACCCGGGCGACCGCCCCATGGCCGAAGTGGACCGCCCGCTGCCCTTCGTGGACCTCGGCAACGGCCAGTACGCCGACGCGGGGGGACTCTTCACCGGGCAGAACGCAACGTCCGCCCTCTCGGGCAAGTACGTCAAAATCCAGGATCAGTGCGGCGATATCAGCAACTCGACCGCCACCGGTGACCTCGACTTCGGCTCCGGTGAGGGAACGGACTGCGACACGCCCGGCTTCGGCGGTCCCGGCAATACGCACGCGGCCAGGACGCAGTACTATCACGTGAACCTCATCAAGATGAAAGCCCTGACCTACCTCCCGGACAACAAGTGGCTGGCCGGCCAGCTCACGGACAACGTGAACATCGACCAGACCTGCAACGCCTACTGGGACGGGTCCGCGCTGAACTTCTTCAAGTCGGGCGGAGGGTGCTCCAACACGGGCGAACTGCCAGGCGTCTCGCTGCACGAGTGGGGGCACGGCCTGGACTCGAACGACGGAAACGGGTCCAGCCCCGACAACGGTACGGGCGAAACCTACGGCGACTTCACGGCCGTCCTCCAGACCCACAGCTCCTGCGTGGGCAACGGCTTTTTGTCCTCCAACTGCAGCGGGTACGGGGACGCGTGCAACGACTGCTCCGGGGTGCGCGACATCGACTGGGGCAAACACCGCAACCAGGAGCCGGCGACCACGGCGATGATGGGCGGGTACAACGGCTTCCACTGTTCCAAGGACCCTACCTATCCGGGGCCATGCGGCTACGAAGGCCACTGCGAATCGACCGTCTCCTCCCAGGCTCTCTGGGACCTGGCAACGAGGGACCTGCCAGCGGAAGGCATGGACCAGGCCAGCGCATGGCAGCTGGTGGACAGGCTCTGGTACCTCAGCCGGCCGGCTGCGACGGCGGCCTACACGTGCACGGGAGACGACGTCAGCAGCGGGTGCGGCTCCGGCAGCCTGTTCAGCGTCTTCCGGGTGGTGGACGACGCGGACGGTGACCTCGCCAACGGGACGCCTCACGCCGCGGCAATCTACGCGGCCTTCAACCGCCACGGAATCGCCTGCGACGACGTGAACAACACCGACCAGGCGGGCTACTGCCCCGATCTTCAGACGCCCGTCGTAACGGTGGTCCCCGGCAACGACACGGCCCAGGTTAACTGGAGCGCCGTGCAGAACGCTGCCGCCTACGAGGTCTTCAGGAACGAGAGCGGCTGCGACGCGGGGTACACGCGGGTAGGAAGGGTCGACTCGCCGGTCACGAGCTTCACGGACACAACCGTTATCAACGGCCTGACCTATTACTACCGCGTTCAGGCGGTGGCCTCCACGGGGGACGGGAGCTGCAGGAGCGCCATGAGCGACTGCTTCGAGACCACGCCGCAGTCCTGTTCGGGCTCCGTGGTTCTGGACCGGCCCACCTACAACTGCAGCGACACGGTTCGCATCTACGTCATGGACAGCGACCTGACCGGGGCCGGGAGCCAGGACGTGACCGTCTGGTCGACGCTCGAGACGAACCCCGAAACGGTCGCGCTGACCGAGACGCCCCCCGACTCGGGCAAGTTCACGGGAACGATCAGGACCTCTACCTCGACGGAGAGCGGCGACGGAGCCATAGGCGTGGCCGACGGCAGCATCGTGACGGCCCGCTACGTGGACGCCTCGGCCTGCGGAACCCCCGACGTGAGCAGCGAGGCGACCGCCACGGCCGACTGCCTGCCCCCGGTCATCTCGGGGATCAGCGTCACGTCGTACGGGCTTTCGGCCGTGGTGACCTGGACGACCGACGAACCCACGACCGGACACGTGACCTACGGCACCACGTCGCCGGATACCACCACCCCGGAGGACAAGCTCGGCACAACCCACAGGGTGGCGCTCACCGGCCTGTCCACCTGCTCGAGCTACGTTCTGGAAGTGACGTCCACCGACGCGTCGGGCAACAGCACGGTCGACGACAGGGGCGGAGCGTTCTACGCCTTCTCCACGCTGGACCTGAACCGTACGGGACTGGCCAGCACGGACGTGCCGAAGGCCATCCCCGATTACAGCAGCAACGGCGTCAGCTCGACGCTCGCAGTGGATTCGCCCTATACGGTCTCCCACGTTACGGTCACGGTCAACATCAAGCACCCCTACGACGGGGACCTGGCCATCACGCTCATGCACCCCGACGGCACGTGGGTCCGGATGGCTATGAACAACGGCGGATCGGGGCACGACTACCAGAACACGACCTTCGACGACGCGGCACCAACGAGCATCGCCGACGCCGAACCCCCGTTCAGCGGGACCTTCCAGCCCGTGTCCTCGCTGGAAGCCTTCACCGGTAAGCCCGCCGGAGGCACGTGGCGGCTCTTCGTACACGATTTGGGGCGGGGCGACGTGGGCACGTTGCTGAACTGGTCCCTCACCATCACCGAAGACGTCCCTTGCTCGGACGCGCTGAGGGCCGCCCCTCAGGCCGACGAGGTGTCGGGGCTGGCCCCCTTGGTGGTGCATTTCACGGGAGGCGCGGTGAACGGCACGCCGCCTTACTCGTACGCCTGGGACTTCGGAGACGGACAGACGGCGATCGAGGAGAACCCGACGCATACCTTCACGGCCGCAGGATCATTTACCGTGGGCCTCACCGTGACGGACGGAACCGGGGGCACCTCGACCAACACCATGGCCGTCAACGCCGCCAGCACGATCGACCCGCCGGTCATCTCGAGGGCCCAGAAGGCGGGTGCGCCCTTCAGGATAAAGATCTACGGCAACAATTTTCACGAAGGCTGCGTGGTCAAGATCAACGGGACGCCCGTGCCCCAGGTGAAGTTCAAGAACGACGGCACACTGGTGGCCAAAAAGGGCAGTGCCCTCAAGGCCATGGTCCCCAAGGGTACGCAGGTCCAGATCACGGTTGAGAACACGGACGACGGGGGCGTCTCGGCCCCGTTCACGTGGTCCTGGTAACCCCCCGGTCCTCGCAAGTTCCGCAGTCAAAGAAGGGCGGGCCTCCTGGCCCGCCCCTTTTATTTCTTCTGATATCCGCGGTTGCGAACGCCCCGCCGGGACGCCGCGTTTCACTCCGCAGGCACCGCCCGGTGGA
Organism: Acidobacteriota bacterium; assembly: GCA_046704825.1. Taxonomy (GTDB): domain Bacteria; phylum Acidobacteriota; class UBA4820; order UBA4820; family DSQY01; genus CAVRTJ01. The sequence goes on along the minus strand of JBJKRE010000028.1, from coordinate 4,762 downwards.
AGGGTTTCACGCGTCCTGGGAGAGTTCGTCCTCCACCGCCGGTGCGGCGTGTGCGGGGAACCGCGCGGACGGCCGGCCCAGCAGATACCCCTGGCCCATGTGGATGCCGAGTCCCTTCAGGGCGTCAAGCTCGCCCCGGGTCTCGATGCCTTCCGCGATGAGACTGGCGTTGATGTTGCCCGCCAGCACCAGGAGGGAGGAGACGAGTTCCTGTTTGAGCAGGTTGGTGTCGATGTCGCTCACGAGGGAGATGTCGATCTTCAGGTAGAGCGGCCGGACGTGCGTGATCGTCTGGATGGACGAATACCCCGTCCCGAGGTCGTCGATGGCCACGTTGTAGCCGATGTCGACGTAGCGATTCATGATGGACTGGAAGGTCTCGTAATCCTCGATGGCGTGGCGCTCTGTCAGCTCCCAGACGATGTCCTGGGGCGCCAGACCGTACCCGGCCAGCATGGTCCCGCTGTCGTCGCCCGTGAAGTCCGGATCGTCCAGGGTCGAGGGGAGGGTGTTCACGAAGAGCTTGGTCCCCTTAGGCCGCTCCCCGGCCCCCGTGAGCGCCGCGATCTTGCACTGGTGATCCAGCTCCCGGCTGAGCTTGGACTGGCGAGCAAAGGTGAACAGCGCCTCGGGCCATTCGTACGGAGTCTCGGCCGGCCCGCGCGCGAGCGCCTCGTAACCGACGACAGAGTAATCGTCGAGGTTGACGATGGGCTGGTAGACGGACGTGATCGCCTGCCGCGCCAGGATCTGCCGCAGTTCGAGTTCGTGGAGGACCAGTTCCGTCTCCTGCTGGTGCTGGGCCAGGCCGGCGGTCTCCTCCACGATCCTGTGCACCAGGCGTTCGAAGCGGAGAAACGGGTTGTAGTGGAGTATGGAATAGCCCATGTGGAGGGCCAGCCCCGGCATTTGCTTCGAAGAGAGGTCCGATTCCAGGACCTTGAAGAGACGCTTCGCCACGCGCTCGAGTGACAGAAGGGCCGGCGCCGAGAGCATGGAAAAGGGGATGAAGAGGCAGAATTCGTCGTCGTACACGCCCCGCTGGCTGACCAGCAGCTCTCCGTTGAACTCCCTGTTGTTCACGTCCTGGAGATGGAAGGCCGCGCGCTTGAGCACCTCCTCGTACCGCTCGAAACCGAAGACGGATTCGAGCCGCTCGAGGTCCGATATCTGGAGGAGAACGAGGCCCATGAAGCGGTCCTGGGCCATCTGTTTGAGCCTGTCGAAGCAGGCCGAGTAAACGGGAAGCCTTGTATTGGAGTCGTAAAGGGACGCTTTGAGCGAAAGCAGTTCCGTTTGGAGGTCCTTCTTGGGGTATTCCACTGCGCCTCCTCACACCGCCCTATAATACGCGAGGTGCGACATGGGCGCAAGACCGCAGGGCACGCTAAGTCCCTGAATACAGGCCTCTCACCCCCCTCACCTCCACGGCCGTCAGCGACCGTTCCCGACGGAGGAGCCCGGCGGCCGACCAAGGCGCCGGCCCGCCGAGGCTTGAGACGAGACGTCCGGCTGTGCTACATATCAAACATGGGGGATCGTTCGGAATACGGGGTTCTCAAGAGATGACGCCGAAGACGGCCGAGTCTTCGCGTCCCGATCCGCCGTGCATCCTGCTCAGGCACCCGGCGTTCGCCGTCCCGACTCCGGAGGGCTTTCCGGCTGACGCTGCCGGCCTTTCTCTGCGTTCGGTACGCAACCTCAAAGACGAAGCGGACATCCTGCGCTTCGCCGTGGGGCTCTTTTCGGCCCTGGCCTTTATCGAAGGCGAGGGCTGGCCCTGGGTCCCCTCGCCCGACGACTGGGTCCTGGACCCGGCCGGTCTTCCCGTGCTGGCGTCCCGATCGAACGGAGACGCCCCGAAGGCGGCCGCGCAGCACGCCGCACTCGTGTACCGGTTGCTGGGCGGCAGACCCTTCGAGCCCGGAACCGATCCGCCGAGCCTTCCTCGACGTCACAAACACTACGGCCATTGGAACGCCTGGATGGCTGACGCGCTCAAACCGGACGGCGGACCGACCCCGTCGTGCCGAAACCTCCTCCTCCACCTGAGAGACCTCGCCGACCAGAGCGGGCTCACCCCGGGGCTGCCGTCCGCCTGGGGCACGGGCGTCGTTTGGGAACCCTCGGTCCGACGGTGGCCGCAGGGATTCGAAGCTCTCTTCAGCAGAACCCGCACGGGGACGGAAGCCGCGATCGCTCAAGCCTCGGTCCCCGACGAGTCGGGGCGGACCCTCGTCCCGGTATACATCGGCGACGCCCCCCCCTATCCCTTCGCCAGCCTCGAGCCCCTCGTAGCCCGGGCCCTGGGGTCGAAGGACGCCGCGAGGAACTGGATGCGGGAACGCCTGAGCGAAGGATCGGAGGCCCTTCTGGCCGCCTTCGTGACGTTACTGGATGGCACCGATGCAGACGGGTGGCTCCTCTGGCCGTCTTCCGCGCTTGAACCCGACGGCCTCGCCCTCCTTCGGCGGGCGGCCTCCAGTCTGAAGCGCCCGACCATCCTGCTGGACCGCGGCCAGGGGCGCTCGGCGGGTACCGTGAGGCGGATCCGCCTCCTCTGGCTTACCCCGACGGCGGAGGCGTGGTACCTCGAGCACGCCGAAGCCCTCTTTGGACCCGATGGTGAAGCCGTCCTGGAAAGCCTGGAAGGCCTCCCCGCCGACCAGCCCGCCTGCGGCTGTCCCCTCGTGCCGTCTCCACCGGAGTCCCTGCGGGAGCCCTCCCGTCCCGTCCTGGGTAGCCCGGACAGGGATCCGGCGTACGTTCCACCGCCACGAGACGGGGAACCGGTGGACGACCCCCGGCGGCTCGCCGACGAGGGCCGGCTCGCCGAGCTGGCCGTCAAGGCGCGGGCCTGGCAGGCGCGCGACGGGGCTAAGGGCACCTTGTGGAGCGGTGTGGTCTTCCTGCTCATGGGCCAGCCGCTGGTGGCCCTCGATCTGTGGGACGGCCTGGGGGGGACCCGGGAGGCCCAGGGCGCGCTGGGCGTTCTCCGGGCGAGGTGCTGCGAGCGGCTCCACGACCTGGGCCGGGCCAAGAAGATCCTGGCGACGCTGGACGGGGCGTCTCTCGAGCCCTGGGACCGGGAGACCGCAACCATGTTGGAAGGTCAGATCCGATGGCTGGAAGGGGGGATCGACGAGGCCGAGGCTTCGCTCCTCAAACTCGCTGAAAGGTCGGAGAACCCCGACGTGCGCGTGCAGGCCCTCTGCCACGCGGCCACTGCCCTCCTCCACGGAAACAAGATCGAAAAGGCCCTCCGGCTGCTGCAGCAGGCGGAGGAGACGGTGCCCTTCCACGCACAGCCCATGACCCGTTTCATTCTCGAGCACCGTCGGGCCATGGCCCACAGGAAGATCGGCGAATCCGAAACGGCGCTGCAGGGGTTCCGACGCGCCCGCGACGTGATGGCGGCCTACGGGTACCGGGCCCTGGAGGCCGGGTGCGAATGCGACTGCGGCAACGCCCTGCGCCTCCTCTGCCGCTTCGACGAGGCGGCCGAATGCTACCGTCGGGGTGAAGAGGGAGCCAAGGGCCTGGGGCTCTCTGCCCTCGCCACGGACGCTCGTTTCAACCTCGCGCTCTGCCAGCTCGAGGCGGGCGACCTACTGCCCGCACGCCGGGTATTCGAGAAAACCCTGGAAGCCGACGATCCGGACCAGAACCCGGTCTACGCCGCCATCGACCTGCTGTGGCTCGCCACCGCCCACCAGGCCCTTGGGGACTACCCGGCGGCCCTGGATACGGCCGAGAGGGGCCTCAGGCTCACGAACCGCGTATCGGACCCCGAGGTCCGCATCCCGCTCCTGGCCCTGAGGGGCGAACTTCTCCTGCTCACCGGCCAGCGCCGCAAGCTCACCTACCTGTGCCGCGAGCTGAAGGCCTCCCTCAAGCCCGAGACGGACGTGGACGACCTGCTCGCCGCGGCCGCCATACGGTGCGCGGCCGCCGCCAGGGGCTGCGGCGACTTCTCCGAAGAGGAGCAGAAGACCGCCCTGGACTTCCTCCCGCAGGCCTCCCCCTACTTCAGGACCTACTGGCACCTGCTGGTGGGTGAGTACGCAGCCAGGGACACGGCCGAGGAACTCGAAAGGGCCTGGCAGTCGGCGCGCGAGGCCCGGAACCCCTGCCTGTCCAGCCGCGTTTTGTGGTGCCTTGCCGAACGGAACGCGCTTCCGGCCCTCTGTGCGGACGAGCGCGAGGCCCTGGCGGACTACCTGACCCGCAACCGGGTCAAGGGACCGGAGCGCGGACTGCTCCCGCTCCTGATCGAGGACGGCCACAAGAAAGCGCCGACGCCGGAGGTGCCGGTCCCTGACGACCTCGCCCTCCTGCTCGCCGCGGAGGAGTCTATCGAAGATTCTCTCCAGCCCGCGCTCACCCGGATCGGGGCGGACGCCGCCTGCCTGGTCCGCGCCGGCCTCCCCCCCCACTGGTGGGGCACCTGTACGGCGGCCCAGCGGCGTCTCCTGCTGGCCGCCGCGGGAAACAGCGGGGACGTACCCTGCTCGGCAGGCTCCCTCGAGGGCGTGCGGGGGGCAGACGGCATCTGGTGCGGGTTCTTCAAGGCGGGGGGCGACTTCACCGCCGAACAGAAGGCTTTCGCGCGCGTCTGGGCCCGCATGCTCCGGCGCGAGCCGCGCGAGGAGGAGGCGTCGAAGCCGCCCGGCGCCGTCCACCCGGCCGTCACCGCCCGTCTCGTCACCCGGTCCCCGGTGATGGAGCCGGTGCTCGCGGCCCTCGACCGCCCGCCCGCTTT
>JBJKRE010000027.1:0-6801 GCA_046704825.1 Acidobacteriota bacterium | reverse complement strand
CGGCGCCCTGATGCTCATGAAGCAAGGCCTCATACACGGTGTCCGGGTGCCCGCGCCCGGAGACGCGTCGGCCCGGCCGCTTGCGGGCGACGGGTGGACGCTCACGCTGAACCCGGGGTGGTCCGTGGTGCCCGGAAAACGCAAGGGCGATCTCGAGCTGGTCCGGACGGCTCTGTCGCTGCCTCAGCCGGTGGAGTAGGACGAGCTGGGATACCTAGTTGGAGATCCGCGCCTCGGGGCGGGGGGCGCTCGTCTCCGAGCCGCCGGTCCCGTAGGTCCTGCCCAGGGCCTCGCACACCGCATCGGGTTGAATCCTCCCGGGGTCCGTGCGGATGACATACCCGTCGCCCACGTCGTGGGTCATGATGCGTCCTCCTTATCGTGTCGCTTCCGTTGCGGGCCTCAGGTGCGCCTTCCCGCGGAGGGCGCGGCGCACTCGGCCTCTTCCAGGATCTCCGACAGGGCGCCTGCGATGCGGCGGATGCCCTCGGCGATGCGGTCGGGCGGCATGTTCGAGAAGTTGAGCCGGATGGTGTTCTTGTGCCCGCCGTTCGGGAAGAAGGCCTCGCCGGGCACGAAGGCCACGTCCCTGGCCACGCACCGGTCGAGCAGGTCCCTCGCGTCCACGCCCTCCGGCAGTTCGGCCCAGAGGAAGAGCCCGCCGGCGGGCCTCGTGACGCGTACCCCGCCGGGCATCTCGGCCTCGATCGCCTCCAACATGGCGTCCCGCCGGATCCGGTAGGCGTCGCGGATGCGCCGCACGTCCTCGTCGAGGTCGTAGCGATCCATGTACGCCGCGACCATCATCTGGCTCAGCGTGGACGTGTGCAGGTCGGTGCCCTGCTTGAGGATGACGATCTTCTCGCGGATGGCCCGGTCGGCGACCAGCCAGGCCAGCCGGAGGCCGGGGCAGAAGATCTTGGAGAAGGTGCCCAGGGTCACCACGAGGCCTTGCCGGTCGAGGCTCTTGAGCGAGGGCAGGGGCTCGCCCTCGAAGCGGAGTTCCCCGTAGGGGTTGTCCTCGACCACGGGGACGCCGCGCCGGACGGCGACGTCCATCAGGCGCCGGCGGCGCTCCAGCGACCAGGTGCGCCCCGAGGGGTTCTGAAAGTTGGGGATGACATAGATCAGCTTGGGCCGCGCGCACTTCTCCAGCCGTTCCTCGAGGGCCGCGATGTCCATGCCCTCGTCGTCCGTGGGCACCTCCACCCAGCGGGGGCGGAAGACGTTCCAGGCCGCGATGACGCTCAGGTAGGTCGGGCTCTCGCAAAGCACCTCGTCCCCTTCGTCCAGGAAGAGCTTGCCCGTGAGGTCGAGGCCCTGCTGGGAGCCGGAGGTGATCACGATGTCGTCGGCGGTGCAGCGCGTGCCGGAATGGGCGTTGATCCGCTCGGCGATGCGCGCCCGCAGGGGCGGGTGGCCCTCGGTGGTGGAGTACTGGAGCGCCCGCCTGCCGTCGGCGGTCAGGACCTCCCGCGCGATTCCGGCCAGGCGGCCGGTGGGGAAGAACTCCGGGGCGGGCAGACCCCCTGCGAAGGAGATGACCTCCGGCCGCTGGGTCACCTTGAGGAGTTCCCGCACGTCCGAACTCCTCAGAATATCCATCCTTTTTGCGAACTCAGGTCCCATGATATCCCCCTGAAACTGATGCTACGTCTTACACGATGGGCGGCGTCCCCCCGGGGAGCCGCTCCGAGGACGCCGGCCGTCCGGCCACCGCCCGGTACGCCCGCATGAGCCGGGAGATGCCCTCCCGGATCTCGTCGGGCCTGCAATAGGTGAAGTTGAGGCGGATGTGGTTCCGGCCGGGGTCGTCCACGAAGGACGCCGTGCCGGGCAGGAACGCCACGTGCTCCTCGGCCGCCTTCTGCAAAAGGGCCGACTGGGACACCCCTTCGGGGAAGCCGCACCAGACATAGAGGCCGCCTTCGGGGCGGTGCCACTCGAATGCCTCGGGGCCCTCGGCGGACAGGGCGTCGACCATGGCGTCGCGGCGGCGCGCGTACTCTTTCCGCACGGTGTCCAGGTGGCGCGCGAAGAGGCCCTCCGTGATGAAGCGCTCGACCATCCACTGGCCGACCGTGTTGGAGTGCAGGTCCACCGACTGCTTGGCCAGGGCGAGCTGGCGGACCACGGGGCGCGGGGCGGCGATCCAGCCGAGCCTGAGGCCGGGGAAGAGGATCTTCGAGAAGGAGCTGAGGTAGATCACGTAGCCGTTGCGGTCCAGGGCCTTGAGCGAGGGAACCGCTTCGCCTTCGTAGCGCAGGTCGGAGTAGGGATCGTCCTCGATGACGGGCACCTGGTAGCGGTAGGCGAGGTCCAGCATGTGCCGCCGCCTCTCGAGCGACAGCACGGCGCCCGACGGGTTCTGGAAGGTCGGCAGAGTGTAGATGAACCTGGGCCGCTGGCGCGCCAGGAGGTTTTCGAGGAGGTCGGTCCGCATGCCCTGGCGGTCGGCTTCCACGCCCAGCAGGCGGACCTGCCCGGCCCGGAAGGTTTCGAGGGCGCCGAAGTAGGAGGGCTCCTCGACGACCACCGCGTCGCCCGGCGCGAGGTAGGTGCGCACCAGGAGGTCGAGCCCCTGCTGGGACCCCGACGAGATAAGGACCTCGGGCACCCCGCACCGGATGCCCCGCGAAACCATGTGGCGGCAGACCGCCTCGCGGAAGGCGGTCACGCCCTCGGTGGGGCTGTGCAGGAAGACTTCGCCCCCCTTCTCGGCCAGGAGCCGGGTATGGATGCGCTTCATGTCGGCGACGGGGATGAGGTCGGGCGCGGGCAGGCCCACGGCCAGGGAGATCACGTCGCGCCGTTCGGTGAGGGCGAGCAGGTCGCGCACCAGCGGGTCGGGCTCGTGCGCCACCCCGTCGCGCATCATCTGGCGCCACGGCAGGGGCTGGACGGGCCTGTCTTCGGCTTCGCCGGTGCGGCGTGCCAGGACGGCCGTGCCCCGGCCCACGTGCGCCGCCACGAATCCGTCCGCCTTGAGCTGCTGGTAGGCGTTCACGACGGTGGTGCGGTTGACGCCGAGCGACTCGGCCAGGCGCCGCTCGGGGGGCAGGAGAAAGCCGTCCGGCAGGCGGCCGGCCAGGATCAGCCCGCGGATGCCTCCGCTGATCTGCTGATAGAGCGGAACGGAACACGTGCGGTCGATGCGCAGGTCCATCGTGCCCTCCTCGGTCGTGCCGGTCCTCCAATATCTCGATTGGATGGCCTCCAATATCAATGTAAGCCGCCCATTCGGCCGGTCAAGAGCCAGAATTGGAGAATTGGACCCATCCTATCCGCCGCGTATGGATGGTCCAAGGCGGACCGCGACGCCTTGCATTCGGGATCGTGGCGCTGGCAGCGCGACCTGCGAGAGCTTTTCAGCAGCCTGCCAGCCGGCCGCCGGGCCGGGAGTCGCTGGGCCGGCGCGTGTGGTATGCTGTCGTCTAAACCAGTTGTCAATCAGTGTCATGGCATGACGCGCAGACGCGGGAACAGGAGGGTGAGGATGAGGTTCGGGGTGTTGAGAGCCGCGCTGGCGGGCGTTCTGGCAGGCGTTACGGTGCTGGCCGCGGGAGCTTCGGGAGGTCAGCAGGCCCGGATATCGGCGGCGCTCTTGGCGGCGGTCAAGGCCGGCGACGCGGCGGGTGTGACGAGTCTTGTCAACCACGGAGCGAACCCGAACGCGCGGGACGCCATCGGGATGACGCCCCTGCACTACGCCGCGTACCGGGGCGAACCGGCGGTGGCGGAGGCCCTTATCGCGGGCGGCGCCGATCTCGACGTAAAGGATTCCATGGGCATGACGCCGCTGCACGCCGCGGCATTCCAGGGCCACCCCGACATGGTCGAGACGCTGCTGAAAGCGGGCGCCGAGGTGAACGCGAAAGACCGGGCGGGCAACACACCGCTCCACTACGCCGTCTTCGTCAAAGATGCGAGCACGGTCAAGCTCCTGCTGGCCTCCGGCGCGGACGGGACCCTTGTCAACGCGAGGGGCGCGTCGCCCGCCGCCATGGCCCGCGCGTCGGGGAAGAAGGCGCTGGCGAAGCTCTTCGAGGCGCCCGCACGGAAGAAAGCCCCCAGGGTCATCACGAACGACACGCTCGCCCGCATGGAGACGGACGGCCACTTCGTCATACAGGATGACGCGGGATGCAGTTCGACAGGTACCGCGAAGACGACGGCCCACGGGCGCTCTCGACGATCCGGCAAGACCGTGGCGGAGAAGGTCAACGCGGACTACGCCCGGATCGACAAGCTCCTTCTGGAAAAGCGCACGCTGTCCGACGAGATCCCGAAGCTCGAAAAGGCGTGTGACGACTTCGAGCGGGTCCAGCGCGGCGAGCAGGTGGATTCGAGCGTCGGGTCGGGGCCGCCCGATCCCAACATCTCCTCGAGCTACAGCGCCTACAAGAGGAAACTGGCGAACTACCAGGAGCGTTTGAAGAAGCGCCTGCAGGCCACGTGCGGAAAACTGCGCAAGGTGGAGAGCCGCATGACCCGGATCGACGCCAGAATCAAGCGCCTCCGGGAGGACATCCTGCAGTTGGACGCCCAGTAGGCAGGGCGGCAGCCGAGTACTATTCGTCTGAAACCTGCAGGATCGGACGCCAGCTCGACGGTGCGAGGTGGTAGGCTTCCTGCTGGATTCTTCGCGCCCCGGCCGCGTCGCCGGCCGCGCGGTGCACGGCGGCCTGGTGGGCGAGGGTGAGGGGCAGGAGGGCCCTGGCCGTCGCGGTGTTCTTCGCCTGCCGGCGCTGGTTCTTCACGATCGAATCGAAACGCGCGACGAAGGCGGGCGACCGCTTTCCCTCGCGCCACTGGAGCCAGGCCGCGAGTTCGGAACCGTCGATGTGTTCGGACGGGAAGTCGGCGATCAGCTTGTTCAGAAGGGCCTGTGCCTCTTTCAGTGTGTTTTCTCTGATCAATGTCCGTACAAGCCAGAGACCCGGGGAAGAGACGCGCGTCTCACCCTTCCGGAAGATTGTTTCGGCGGTTTGGAAGTCGCCCGTAAGGAACTTGCAGATGCCCGCGAAAAGGTTAGGGGACCAACTTTCCATGGCAAGGACAGAATTCGAGAAATAGCGGTTCACAACATCGGGCCTGCCGTCGTAGATGGCGGCCCACGCGGCCGTATTCGACAATTCGAAACGCGACATTCGAGCGGATGTGGAGAGGGAGTCCACCAGTTCGAGACACCTGTGGTATTTACCTTGAAGGAAGTCGCAATCAAGGAGGTACTGGTAGTAATAGCCAGGCGCATGATCCTTGACGAGAGTCTTGCGGGTTCGAGAAAGCACCTGCTGGGCATCGGAATATCTGCCGAGCCCCATGAGGGCTTCCGCCTGAAACAGGCCGCCAAGCCAAACGTAGTTGCCAGCGGCGTGCCTGGACCAGCCGCGCGCGGCGGAGAGCAATTCATCCCACCGTTCCAGGTCCCTCAGTTTGCACAGGTTGGTCAGGCCGGCGTCGAGCCGGGCGGTCGTGGAGGCGTCCGGCGGCAGCAGGGAACCGCGAACCATCAGTTGGCCGTCCGATTGGAGCTGCATGGGTGGTTCGCCCGGGAAAGAAAGGCTAAGGGGGGTCGCCGGGCCTCCATCCGAAACCTTGAGATAGCCGAAGTTCTTGAAGGAGAAACACCTGTAGAACAGGGGATCGACGGTGCCGCTGCCGGTCAGATCGGGTGACTGGACCAGCAGTGCTCCGTAGGCCACTGGTTTCTTGCGAGTCGATACGGCGGCCACGAAGTCGGCCCAGTAGAAGCGGTTGTTGACGCCCGTGAAGACGATCTCGTCCTTGCCGTCGCCGTCGAGGTCCCGGTAGGCTATGTTGCTGATCTGGCCCGAATTGTAGACGTTGCAGAGTAAGCCGTACTTGCCGTCTGTCACTGTGCCGGTGCTTGTGTCGAAATCTAAGACCTGAATGCCGGATGGGTACCATATGTCGTGCCTGATGATAGCGACTAGTCTCTCATGCCCCGCCTTTGAAAAACGGTGCTTGGATAGCTGAATAATGTAGTGAGCCTCGAATGGCAGGTACGTGAGCCCTATTGGCCAGCTTTGAAGAATCTGGCCATTCCGATCCAGGAGAAAGAGCTCGTTTTGCGGATCGTCGTGCGGCTTCGCCCTGTCCGCCTTGTGATCGTATGTGATGGCGGCGGCGACGGCGGCCGTACCGCCGGGACCGAAGTGACCGTAAATGGCGGACTGGATGGTTCGGGGCAGCTCGCGGGTCCAGAGGAGATCCCCGTCGGCGTTTCGCGCCGTGAGGGTCCGGCCGTGGAAGGACAGGCTGAGGGGCGCCTGGGCGTTCATCCAGCGGTAGAGGCCGAAGGCGCCGGCTGCGAGGACGAGGACGGCGGCGGCCGCGACCGCCCGGACCCTCCAGCGGCGGGCCACGGCGAAACCGGCCGAGCGTTTCGTGAGGGCCTCGAGCGCCGCCTTGGCCGAGACGAAGCGGTCGCCCGGGGCGCGTTCGAGCAGACGGGCGACGATTCGGACGAGCCACGCGGGGACGTCGCGCTTCTTCAACAGGTGCAGGGGCGGCGGGTCTGCGAGCTGGCGGCTGGCGATCTCGAGGGCCGTGGTGCCCCGGTACGGCAGAAGGCCGGTCAGCATTTCGAAGAGGACGACGCCCACGCTGTAGAGGTCTGAGACGGAGGTCGCCTCATTGCCGCGGATGACCTCCGGCGCCATGTAGCCGGGCGTGCCGAGGGTGGCGCCCGTCTGCGTCAGGCTGGCGCCCAGGTCCTCCCCCTTGGCGAGGCCGAAGTCGCCCAGTTTTACGGTACCGTCCCGGCCGGCCAGGATG
>JBJKRE010000026.1:0-5970 GCA_046704825.1 Acidobacteriota bacterium | reverse complement strand
GAAGGACTTTGCGGGGCGCGTCTGCGAGACGCGGTCCGGACCGGGCAGGGCGGTACCCATAAAGATTTCTGCGAGTACCGACAACGGAATAAGGGCCCAGTGGCTCATCCTTCCCGACCGGGAAATTGAAAGCCCCTTCCGGTCCTTCATTCGCGCGGCATACTCGGGGGACAGCGGGTTGTCCGAGCGACAGATACGTTCGCTCCGGGGCCTTCCGAACCCTCCGCGAATCGACGTCTACGCGGCCAGGTGGTGCGAGAACAGTGCGTCGGCGGTGGCTGCGGCCATGGCCGTCGCCGTGGCGCGGCCGGGTGTTTCGATCCGGGTACTCGATGTGGAGAGCTTCGATCGAAGTCTGCTTCCGCTGGCAATGTCCGTGGTCCCGCTCTGCGTCATCGGCGAAAGGGGGCGCCTGTACGGCGCGTGCGGTGGCGACGAGCTGATCGGCGCCCTCGAGGCTTTCTGTTCGGGCCGGTGGGCCCGGCAAACGCTTCTTCATATGCTGGACCGGAAGATGCGTCCAGAGATTCTCGATCTCGTCAAGTACCGTCAGATCCCCGGGGAGGAGATCGGGCGGATGGTGGGGGAGAACAGCCTGGCCGTGCGGATGGGGGCTATCCTGGTACTGGCCGATCTGGCAAAGGTGGATCGGGGGGCTGCCGGCGAGGCCGTTCCACCCCTGCTCAGCCTTCTGGGCTCCCCGGACGCGCATGCTCGGGCCGACGCCATGTATGCATTAGGTGAAATAAAGGACGTCAGGGCTCTGCCGTATTTAGAAAAATTCAAGTTCGATAAGGACTCGGACGTGGCCGAGTGCGCAATCGAGGCGATGGAGGCCATCAAGGCTTTCAACATCCTGAGGCACTGAACCGCACTCGCGCACAGGGTCCCGCAACGAAAGGCCCGCGGGCTTGTCCACCGTTGAAACCAGGACCCCAAAGTGCTATGATTCGAATGTCCGGAAAGCATTTTGGCGGAGTTGGCGGGTGCCATATAATCTCGATTTTGTGCTCTTTCTGGGATTCTGCCTGACGGCGCTCTCGCTGCTGGTGCTGCTGAAGTGCTGCCTGCCGTCCGAATCTCCCGTCCGGATCATATGGCGGTTCGTCCGGGACCACGCCTTCTCGTCGCAGTCGCTGTTCTACCTCCTGGTCCTTTTCGGGATCATCTTCATGGATCTGCTGGAAACGCACTACGACGACCTCATAACGCAGTATCTGAGGTGGGACTTCACTCCGCTTTTCCTGCGCATCGAGGGGCCTGCGACCGCCCTCTTCCAGGCGATCCACTTCCCGCTGCTGACGTACGTGCTGTCGGTCGTCTACCTGTACGTGTTCCCAGTCCTGGGCATCGCCGCCATACTCATCGCTCATTACGAGGGCGAGAAGACCCTCGCAAGAAAGCTGTTCTGGGCCACGGTGTTCAATTACGTCCTGATCCTTCCGTTCTACATCCTCGTTCCCGTTGCAGAGCGTTGGGCGGCGGGCGACGGGCAGGTGACGCTCCTCATGAACAACATCTCCCCATTTCTTATCCAGGGGTTGCGTCCGCTGAGCGGCCTGAACAACTGTTTTCCCTCCTTCCACACCTCTCTGGCGCTGAGCTACGCGCTGCTCATATCTGAAAGCGGCAACGCCAGGCTCCGGCGCGCCATGCTCTTCCTGGCAGGCCTGGTCGTCTACTCGACGCTCTACCTGGGCTTCCACTGGGTCCTGGACGTCTTCGGGGGCGTTCTCTTCGCGGCCATGTGTACGTTGCTGGCAACCTGGGCTGTGGAGAACTTCCGCCTCGAACTGGTGTTTTACCGGGCCCGATGAGTCCGAAAACGGTCATCCTTTCCTACGCCCTGGGAACCGGACATCGTCAGGTAGCGAACATCCTCTCTGGCCAGTTGGCCGCCCTGGGACACGAATGCGAGCACAAGCCGCTCGAGGAGTGGGTGCCTGCGGACTACGACCTCCTCTTCCGGCACGGCTACCTCTTTCTGGCTCTCAGGGCGCCCTCGGTCTGGGATCGGATGTATCAGTCCGGAACCTTCAAGCAGCGGCCGAGGCTCGCGCTTCCGATCATGGACAAGCGGGTGGTCCGGCGCTTCGGGGAACGGGTGCCGCAGGGTGCCGACCTGATCGTGGCCACCCAGTACAACGCCATGGAGGTCGCGGCGGACTGGAAGCAGGCCACGAGCAGCGGCGTAAAGCTGGCGGCGGTCATCACCGATTACGATATCTACCCTCTGTGGGCGCGGAAAGAGGTCGACCTGTTCATCCTGCCGCATTCGGACCTTGCGCCTTTGCTGGAGGAGAAGGGGATTCCCCCCGAAAAGATAGCGTCCACCGGCATACCCATTTCGCCGACATTCGAGCAGCATCACGATCCCGCCCGGGCGAGAACGGGCCTCGGCTTCGACGATCGTTCGCCGATCGTTCTCCTCCTGGGAGGGGGCGTGGGTGCGGGACCCCTGAAGAAAGCAGCGGAGCATGCATTGACGGTGGAGGGAACCGGCGTCGTAGTCGTGTGCGGGCTCAACGAGAGGCTGCGTCGCAGTCTCATACCGTTGGCGCAGTCTCACCCGTCGAGGTTGAGGGTGCTGGGGTACCGGCGTGACATCCCCTCGCTCATGGCGGCCAGTTCGGTCATCGTGACGAAGGGAGGAGGGCTCAGCCTATCAGAGGCGCTGTATATGGGAAGTCGTGTCATCGTAATACCGAGCCTCCCCGGGCAGGAGCGCGCCAACATCGAGTACATGGCGAACCACGGGTGGGCCCGAATTTGCGGGGACGTTGGCGACCTGCCCGCACTCATCCGAGCAAGCCTGGTCGACACGCCCCGCAGTCTGCCCCTGCCGGCTGCTCCAGCCGAGAAGGCGGCGCTGCGCCTGGACGAAATCGTGCGTTCTTGAAAAGCTGTCGGAGACCTCTTCCTTGCGGCCGCTCTGACCGGGCGTCGAGCCCCTGTGACGAATCTCACAAAGTCTCCTCCATGCCAGCGCCTCTTCCGTTCTGACGAGGCCCGAAGCTCGCCCTCCAAACGCGGGCCGGGAGAAGGGCGGGAAGGTGTGGAACGTTGTTCACGCTTCGGAGCGGACCCACGACGGGGTATGGACTTGCGGGATTTCAAACCGTATAATGGGCCGCCATGAAGAAGCTAGTTGCGGGCCTGCTGGCCCTCGCCGCAATTCTCGTCGTCCTGCCTTTCGGCCTCAGGGGTAACATGGTCCCGGAGGTCATGGTGGAATCCTTCAAGTCGCCCGCGCCCTTTTACCGCAACTGGAGGATCAAAAAGTGGGTGGGCAACGTGGAGGTCGACTTCCTTCACGACGGCGCCATGCCCTTCGTCCAGCTGACGAGCGACGACTCCTCCTGGGCCTTTCTTCGAAAGGTCAAGGTGGATCTCAAGGAGACGCCGTACCTGACGTGGACGTGGCAGGCGGATGCCCTGCCGCCCGGAGGGGATGGGCGCTACCGCGCCACGGACGACGAGGCGGCACAAGTCTACGTTCTCTTTCCCGGGAAGGGGCTCTTCGGGAGCTTCGACTACAGGATCCTTGGGTACACCTGGGAAACGGTGCCAGCGGACGGAACCTTGTACACTTCCCCAAAGAACTCAAACGCAAAGATATACGTCATCAGGAACGAAAAGGACGGGTTGAAGGTTTGGAAGCACGAGGCCAGGAACGTGGCGGCCGACTTCAAACGCGCCTTCGGTTGCGACGCCCCCAACCCGGTGGCCTTCAGCTTCCAGATCGATTCGGACGATACCCACTCCTACGCCCGGAGCGGCCTGGCCGACATCGCGTTCAAGAGCAGGTAGCGCCATGAAGTTCCTGGGACGGGTGCTGGTCCTCATGGCATCCATGGGCATCGTAGCGATCATCCTGCCGGGCCTGCACTTCGATACGCTCCTTTCACTCTTCCTGGCCGCGGTCATCGTAGGCCTGGCCAACGCCGTCCTGCGTCCGATCCTCATCCTCTTTACGCTTCCGCTGGTGATCTTCAGCCTTGGACTTTTCGTCATCGTCATCAATGCCTTTCTTCTCTACCTGGCCTCCTGGCTGGTGAAAGGCTTCGAGGTCAGGGGATTCTGGTGGGCCGTCCTGGGCTCGCTCATGATCAGCCTGGTGTCGTTCGTCCTGAACCGGATGGTGCTGGGGGGGCGGCGCCGCAGCGGCTGAGCCTCGGTTTTTCGACTATTTGCCGGAGCGTTTGGAGGCGAGCAGATCGAAGGCCGAGGGCCGCTGGAAGCGACCGATGACGTCGGATGCCTCCAGCACGCTCACGAAGGCCTCGGGGTCGCCGGCCCTGATGATGTCCCTTATTTCCCGAAGCTCGTATCGCGTGACGATGCATAGAAGCGCCTCGTGCTCCTCACCGGAAAAGGCCCCCACGGCTTTGAAGAGAGACACCCCCCGGCCCATTTCGCTCAGAATCCGCGCCTTGATCCAGTCGTTGTTCTTCGAAAAGACCAGCACCGCTTTTCGAGGACGGGGGAGCTGGATGGCGTCCAGAGAACGACCCGCGACGTAGATGGCCACCAGGGTGTACATGGCCAGTTCGAGGTTTTCAATAAGTCCGGCAGCACTGATCAGCATGCCGTTCAGGATGAGAGAAACCTCGCCCACGCCGAGGCTGAAGCGCCTGTTCACTACGACTCCCAGAATGTCGAACCCTCCCATGGACCCGCCTGCCTTGAGGGTCAGCGCCGTTGCGAGACCGCTGAGAAGCCCCCCGAAAATGGCGGCGAGCAGATGGTCGTGAGTGGCGGGCGGGATGGGTACGTGGTCCACGATCACCCAGAAGGCGGTTACGGCAAGTCCGGATAGAAGGGCGAATTTCTTGCCGATGTCCCTGATGCCGAGAACGAAAATGGGAACGTTGAAAAGGAAGGTCAATAAGCCGACGGGCCACTTGAACAGCAGGTGCAACAGGAGCGCGATCCCCGTGACGCCGCCGCTCAGGAGGTGGTTGGGGATGTAGAACGATCGGATGGCGAAGACGTAGCACAGGACCCCCATCTGCAACAGGATGAGAGACCAGGTCCACCTGAGCCCCGAACGCCACGTCACCATTAGGCACCCGTCCAGAAAGCAGGCCGGCGTTGCCGGCGGTCCGCACGCCACGACGCTATTATTTCAGATTATGGCCGCGCGACCAACGCCCGAATCGACTCGCTTTCTTGACCGCACCGCTCGGCCGGCATATATTGAGCATGCACACCGTTGGGGGCGAAACGGTCTCGACGGGGATGTGCGGAAGGTGGTTGCGCGCCGAGTTCCGGGCTCTCGTAAAACGACCGGAAACTTACAACTGCCAATCACAACGATCTGGCTCTGGCGGCTTAAGCTGCCACGTCCTTGATGGTAGTACCCGCGGACTTTCAAGGACGACGCTAGCGGGTTGCTCCGGTCCGACTCGCCCCGATCGGCCCGGCTAAGATTAAGGGGCTAGCGACCCGTCGACTTGCCGGTTCCATCGACGGCCAGCGAAACCTAAGGAACCGGATACGCGCGTAGAAGCTGCCTTGGCCGGCATTTCCGGACGCGGGTTCGACTCCCGCCGCCTCCACCAAAAAAACGCCCGTCCTTCGAGGTTCGGCTTCGAAGGGCGTTTTTTTACATGGCCTTGCCGGCGCAAGGCCATCATTATTTGAATCAGGGAGTCGAAGGGTTTCGAGCATACGGATGCGCGCTGAGATGCGAAAACATGGAGCATCGAAGCGCAGCAGCCGTGCGAAGAAGGTCCGGGCCGGCGCCGTCCCGGCGCAAGGGCATCCTCCGGACCGGACCGGGCAGTGCCCCCGTGATCGCGCATGAGGACCCGCCGCTATGTTCGGGGGCCGGCGGAGTGAGTCGCGGAGGCGCTGAGATGCGAAAACATGGAGCATCGAAGCGCAGCAGCCGTGCGAAGAAGGTCCGGGCCGGCGCCGTCCCGGCGCAAGGGCATCCTCCGGACCGGACCGGGCAGTGCCCCCGTG
>JBJKRE010000025.1:0-2607 GCA_046704825.1 Acidobacteriota bacterium | reverse complement strand
CGCACCAGCCTCATCCAGCGCATCGCGCCCGAGGTCCAGCTCGGCCGGATCTTCGCGCTGATCTCCATCACGGTGATCGGCCTGACCGCGATCTCCTCGGGCCTCACGGGCCTGGCGGCCGCCGCGGTGCCCATAAACGTGGTCTTCGGCGTCGTCGCCTTGGGGGCGGCCCTCTGCGGTCCCGTGGCATGGCTGAGCCGCGAGTTCCGCGAGGCGTGATCCGCCCGGCGGCGGCGGTCAGCCCACCCAGACGGTCTTGATGTTGACGAACTCCCGGATGCCGAAGGCCGACAGCTCCCGCCCGTAGCCCGAGAGCTTCACGCCGCCGAAGGGCAGGCGGGGGTCGGACTTGACGATGCCGTTGACGAAGACGGCGCCGGCCTCGACGTGGGCCGCCAGGGCCTCCCCGCGCGCCGCATCGCCGGTCCAGATGCTGCCCCCGAGCCCGAAGTCGGAGACGTTGGCCAGCGCGAGGGCGTGGTCGGCGTTCTTCGCCCTGGTGACGGTGGCCACGGGTCCGAAGGTCTCCTCGTCGAAGGCCGCCATGCCCGGCTCCACGCCGATAAGGACGGTGGGCGGGTAGAAGTACCCCGCGCCCTCCAGGGGTTTGCCTCCGAGGGCGAGCTTCGCGCCGGCCCGGACCGACCGGTCCACCTGGGACTGGAGGTCGTCCATGAGGTCCTGTCGCGCAAGCGGCCCCACGTCCGTGTCCCGCTCGGCGGGGTCGCCGACCTTGAGCGCGGCCATGGCCTTCACGAAGGCGTCTTCGAACCGGTCCGCGACGGCCTCCTCGACGATAAAGCGCTTGGCGGCGATGCAGCTCTGGCCGTTGTTGAAGGTCCGCGCCACGGCGGCCTTGGACGCCACGGCCTCCACGTCGGCGTCGGCCAGGACGATGAAGGGGTCCGACCCGCCGAGTTCCAGGACCGTCTTCTTGAGGACGGACCCCGCTTGAGAGGCCACGGCGCGGCCCGCGGGGTCGCTGCCCGTGAGCGTCACGGCGCGCACCGCCGGGTGCCGGATGACGCCCTCCACCACCTTCGAGCCCACGAGCAGGGTCTGGAAGGCGCCCTTGGGGAAGCCGGCCTTGGTGAAGACGCCCTCGATGGCCAGGGCGCAGCCGGGCACGTTGGAGGCGTGCTTCAAGAGGCCCACGTTGCCCGCCATGAGGGCCGGGGCGGCGAAGCGGAAGACCTGCCAGAAGGGGAAGTTCCACGGCATGACCGCGAGCACGGGCCCGATGGGGTCGTAGCGCACGAAGCTGTGGGACGCGTCGGTCTCCACGTCTTCGGGCGACAGGAAACGTTCGGCGTTCTCGGCGTAGAAGTCGCACACCCAGGCGCACTTCTCGGCCTCGGCCTCGGCGGCGGTGATCGGCTTGCCCATCTCGCGCGTCATGAAGCCCGCGTAGACCTCTTTGCCGGCGCGGAGTTCTTCCGCGGCGGCCTTCATGAGGCCTTTCCGTTCGGCGAAGGTGGTCCCCCGCCAGAAGTCGAAGGTCTTGACCGCCAGGTCGAGCTTTTCGTCCACCTCTTCGAGGCTGTGTTCGGGGTAGTCGTGGATGAGGGTTTCGGTGGCTGGATTGATCGCTTTCATGGCTTCACCTCATATCATTAAGTATTGATTTACAGTCCAGAAGTACTCTTAACATTCTAGGTGCCGGGATCATGGCACGCAAGGCGAAAGGCGGAAGCCTGGGCAAGCGAGCGGAGGAGCAGGGGCGCAGGGGGGGCGGAAGGGATTTTTCCCAAGGGCTAAGGCCAAAAGGCCAAGGGCTAAAAGGAAGACGGCAGAGGGGAGGCCTTCGAAGAGCCGCTCGCGTCGGAATTCCCTAATTCCCTACTCACCTACTCACCCAATCCCCTACTCACGGCACCCCAGGGGATCTGCTCCGCTGTGCCCCCGTATTTGGTAAAATGGTTCTTTTGGGAGGTTTATCGTGCGGGAGACCGACCGCCTCGGAGCCGTGGAAGCCATCCTCTTCGTCGCCTCAGCCCCCGTCACCGTCCAGCAGGTGGTGGACGCGCTCGACGGCCAGGTGACGCCCCAGGAGGCGCTGGCGCTCCTCGAAGAGATCCAGGAGCGCTACGAGCGCGACTCGGTGGGCCTCCGGGTGGAGCGCGTCGCCGAGGGCTTCCGGACCGTGACGCGGCCGGGCCACGCCCCCTTCGTAAGGGCCTTCCTCAAGGCCCAGAACCTCAGGAAGCTGAGCCCCGCGGCCGTGGAAACGCTGGCCATCGTGGCCTACAAGCAGCCCGTCACCACGGCCGAGGTGAGCGCCATCCGCGGCACCGAGTCGGGCCCCGTGCTCAAGGGCATCCTGGAAAAGAAACTCATCCGGATCGCCGGCCGTAAGAACGTGGTGGGCCGGCCCCTTCTGTACACGACCACCAAGGAGTTCCTCGTCCACTTCGGCCTGAACTCCCTCGACGACCTGCCGTCCTTCCGGGAGCTGGAGGACGTCTTCCGCGAGAAGGTCCGCCAGGAGAGCCTCTTCAGGGACACCAACTCGGAGGCCTCCGCGCCAGGCGACTCCGGCGGTGAGCCGGCGCCCGGAACGGACGAGGAGACGGGACCGCCCGAGGCGGGCGGTCCCGACTCCTCGTC
>JBJKRE010000024.1:0-11268 GCA_046704825.1 Acidobacteriota bacterium | reverse complement strand
CGTACCCTCCCCGCCTGCGGGGAGGGTACGTAGGACGAGTCCTGGCTTATGTCGTTGGCGCGCCGCATGCACACGAACCGCCCTTCGATGAGGTTGTCCGGGGAGTTCCCGTTGTCCATGCCCAGCGTGTGGATGATCACGGCGATATTGTGGGTGTTGCAGGAGACGACCTGCACGAACCGGTCCTCTCCCGGGACCAGCGCGCTGTCGTTGATGCCGCGCGCGTACATCTTTCCGAAGCCGAAGGCGCTGCCCTGGGCCAGAAACCCGTTGGCCTTCCGTCCGATGGGAAGGTAGAGGTTTTCCTTGTTCTCGTTTCCGCAGGGCGTGCAGTCGATGACCACGGTGGCCCGCTGGATCGCCTCTTCGCCCGACATCTCCGGTTCAAGCCCGAGCTTGCGGAAGCCCTCCATGGCAGCCGGGTCGGTCGCGAGATGGGCTCCGTGCTCGAGCAGGGCGCGCACCTTGGAGCGCTCTTCCAGGAGGGGGGTCCTCTTGTGGAAGGAGATCTCGTCAAACCCCAGATCATCCTTCATATGGGACAGCAGACCTATGAGCGGTTCGCCGATGGTTCCGGTTCCGACCACATGAACAATCTTCTTGTCCATAGCACTCTCCTCGACGCGCATCCGCGCCCGTATTCCAAGGGCCCCGGGGGGCCGCAGACCGCTCACTTGCCGGCCGGTATAAAATAAACAGGGGGGCCCGCAAGCCCCCCTATGGTTGAATGCACTCGCTCCCTGCGAGGCTCGACGCGCTAATAACGGTGCTTTTAATATAGGACCTCACACCGCTTCGCGCCAACGAGCGCCGGGGATTCGGGACGGATCAGGTTCCTTCCTGCCACGAAGCGAGATAGGCCACCTGCTCGTCCGTCAGGGTGTCCATGCGGTAGCCCATGGTGTCGAGCTTGATGCGTGCGATCTCCCGGTCGATTTCTTCAGGGATGACGTGGACGTCTCTGGCCAGGCCGTCTCTCTTGCTGAGAATCCACTCGGCTGAGAGAGCCTGGTTGGCGAACGACATATCCATCACCATGGCCGGGTGCCCCTCGGCCGCGGACAGGTTCACGAGCCTTCCGTCCGCCAGGACGTAGATCTTCCTGCCGCCCGGCAGGGCGAACTCCTCGACGAAGTCCCTGACCGCCGCGCGCGATTCGCAGATGTCGTAGAGCCCGCCGTCCAGCTCCAGCTCCACGTTGAAGTGTCCGCTGTTGGCGACGATAGCTCCGTCCTTCATGGCCTTGAAGTGCTCCGTCCGGATCACGTGCTTGTTGCCCGTTACGGTTATGAAGAGGTCGCCGACGGGTGCAGCATCCGCCATCGGCATGACCCGGAAGCCGTCCATGATGGCTTCGATGGCCTTGACCGGATCGACCTCGGTGACGATCACGTGGGCGCCGAGGCCCTGGGCCCGCTTGGCGACTCCCTTGCCGCACCAGCCGTAGCCCGCAACCACGACCGTGGAACCCGCGATGAGCATGTTGGTGGCCCTGATCACGCCGTCCAGCGTGGACTGGCCCGTGCCGTAGCGGTTGTCGAAGAAGTGCTTCGTCATGGCCTCGTTGACGGCGATGATCGGATAGGCCAGGACCTTCTGCTTGGCCATGCTCTGGAGGCGGATGACACCGGTGGTCGTCTCTTCGGTACCCGCCAGCACGTGCTCCAGAGCGTCGCGTCGGTCGCCGTGGGCCAGGGACACCAGGTCGGCCCCGTCGTCCATGGTGATCATGGGCTACGTGTTGAGAACCGACGCGAGGTGGTCGTAGTAGGTCTTGTTGTCTTCACCCTTGATGGCGAACACGGACACGCCGAAGTCCTCCACCAGGCTGGCGGCCACGTCATCCTGCGTTGAGAGCGGGTTGCTCGCGCACAGGGCGACCGACGCACCTCCCGCCACCAGCGTGCGCATGAGGTTGGCCGTTTCCGTGGTCACGTGGAGACACCCCCCTATCCTCACGTCCTTGAGGGGTTTCTCCTTTTCGAAACGCTCGCGGATGCTCGCCAGGACCGGCATGTGCCGATCGGCCCACATGATCCTCGCCTTTCCCCTGGGCGCCAGCCCCTTGTCTTTGATATGGCAATCCATCGTCAGATTCCTTTCGTTAGTCCTGGAGGCCGCAGCGCGACCTCAGCGCATCGGCCTTGTCCACCCTCTCCCACGTGAATTCGGGAAGCTCGCGGCCGAAATGTCCGTAGGCGGCCGTCTTCCGGTAAATGGGCCGCCTCAGGTCCAGGTGTTCCATGATACCCGCCGGCGTCATGGGGAAGAGTTCCCTCACCGCCGCCTCGAGGAGGGCCTCCTCGACCGCGCCCGTCCCGAAGGTATCCACCATGACGGAAACGGGATCGGCGACGCCGATGGCGTAGGCCAGCTGGACCTCCGCCCTGTCGGCGAGCTTGGCGGCCACGATGTTTTTGGCGATGTACCGGGCCATGTAGCTCGCGGAGCGGTCCACCTTGGTCGGGTCCTTGCCCGAAAAGGCCCCGCCTCCGTGACGGCCCATCCCTCCGTACGTGTCGACGATGACCTTTCGCCCCGTAAGGCCTGTATCACCCTGGGGGCCGCCCGTCACGAACCGGCCGGTGGGGTTGATGTGGTACTTCGTCCGCCCGTCCAGCATGTCCGCCGGTATCACCTCCCGGATGACCACGTCCATCAGGTCCCGGTGGAGCCTTTCCGAAGAGACGTCTTCGTCGTGCTGAGCGGACAGGACGACGGCCGTCACTTTCGAGGGCGTTCCGTTTTCGTACCAGGCGCTGTCCTGGGCCTTCCCGTCGGGCCGCAGGTAGGGAAGCGTCCCGTCCCTGCGCACCCTGGCGAGCCGCTCGGTCAGCCTGTGGGCCATGTAGATGGGAAAGGGCATCAGGGTGTCGGTCTCGCTGCAGGCGTACCCGAACATGAGACCCTGGTCGCCCGCGCCACCCGTGTCGACTCCCATGGCGATATCCGGCGACTGGGGATCTATGGACGAGATGACCGAACAGGTCCTGTAGTCGATGCCGAACTCGCCCCGCACGTACCCGATCTCCTTGAGCGTGCCCCTCACGATGGCCTGTACGTCCACGTAGGCGTTCGTGGTGATCTCTCCGGCCACGAAGGCCAGCCCCGTCGTCACGAGGGTTTCGCAGGCTACGCGTCCGGTGGGATCGGCCTTGAGGACGTCGTCGAGTACGGCGTCGCTGATCTGGTCGGCGAGCTTGTCCGGATGTCCCTCCGTCACCGACTCCGAGGTAAAGAGGAAGTTTTTTGGCATTTTACGTGGTCTCCATGGGGTTTGCGATTCAAAGAGCGTTTATAGCATTGCGGGTTAAATGCGTCAAGTTGCGTAACATTCGCGGGATGCCCGTCCTTCCTTCCCCCGAGGGTCCCGGGCGCAAACCCGGATCACCGCGGCCGGAACCGCCTCGCGCGCAGGGGCATCGTCCCCGCCCGGGGCCGAATCCACCCCCCTCATTGTCTCGCTGGGTAGCGGGGCGACGAGGACGCACGCCTCCGCGCTACTTAATCACCTTCGCCTTGAGGGTGACCCGGCCGTCCTTGCTCTGGACGGTGAACACCACTTCCCGGGCCCCGTACTTGGCGGAAATGGTCTCGCGCTGCTTCTTGAGGTGCGCCTCGAACGCCTTGAAATCCCACTGAGGGACCTGCCCGGCGCGCAGCTTCTCGTTGAGGAAGTCGTCGTAGAGCTTCCTCAGGCCGTTAGCGCCGCCGGACTGGGCCTCGGGCTTCTTAGCCGCCGCGGGCTTCTCACTGGCGGGCGACTGCTTCACGTCCTCCCGGGCGGGCTCCGCCCCGGACTGGCGCTCCAGCTCCTTGAGCGCCTTTCTGGCCTTCCTGACCGATCCGAGCAACCTGGGGTCCGAGGCCAGCCCCTCGTCCCGGGCCCGCATCCATTTGTTCCACTGTTCGCTCTGAACCATGAACGTGCTGGCGAGGCTCGAGAAGAGAAACTGCTGGCTGAGCCGGGTCAGGGAGGTGTTGTGGTAGGTTCTGACGATCTTCTCGAGTTCGGCGTGCTCCCTCACCGGCGGATCCTTCCTCCCCCCGGCGAAGAACAGGTCGTACTGGTGCTTGACCGTCTCGATGAGGCTTTTCAGGCGGGACATATCCCGCTGAAATTCCGTCTCCGATACCAAATTAACCCTCCCGAAGCGGTTACAATAATAGCCTCCCGGAACCCGATTTGCAAGACGCCTCCCCGTGCCCAGCCGCCGCCTGCTGAGTAAAAAGGCCCACCTGCGCTCGGGGCCTTTTTCCTTGCTTGACACCCACATACCGCTTTGTTAGATTTGCCCCCCTGGAAGGGGGATGCCCCTCAACCGCGCCTTGCTTTGGGAGGTAAAGGTGCATTTTGCGGGAAGCGAGGAGGCCGCGACGGAGCCTCCTCCGCATACATGCCTGGGTCACCGTTGTGCGGGCGCGGTCATCGCATCCTTTGAGCCAACCTCTCTCTTTATCCCTGTTGAACACTCGATTACTCGGCGGCCCCCATCGAGGGGGAACCGCACATACGGACTGTTAAAGGAGACATTCGATGGCAAGCAAACCCTTTAATCCCTTTGAGATGGCGCAGTCTCAGTTCGACGCGGTGGCGGAGAAGCTGGGGCTAGACCAGGCCACCCGCGACCTTCTGCGCACGCCTCTTCGCGAGTACCACTTCAACATCCCGGTCCGCATGGACGACGGAACCTACAAGGTCTTCAAAGGTTTCCGCGTCCAGCACAACGACGCGCGCGGACCGTCCAAGGGCGGAATCCGCTTCCACCCCCAGGAGACCGTCGACACGGTCACGGCGCTGGCCACGTGGATGTCCTGGAAGTGCGCCGTGGTGGACATCCCGCTGGGCGGCGGAAAGGGCGGCGTCATCTGCGACCCGCACAACCTCTCCGACCGCGAGCAGGAGGCCATCTGCCGCGGCTGGGTGCGCCAGGTCGCTCGCAACGTAGGCCCCCTGCAGGACGTGCCGGCCCCTGACGTGATGACCAACGGCCAGCACATGCTGTGGATGATGGACGAACTCGAGAAGGTCCGCGGCGAGAAGCTGCCCGGCTTCATCACGGGCAAACCCGTGGGCATGGGCGGCTCGCTCGGCCGCACCGAGGCCACCGGCTACGGCGTGGTCTACACCATCCGCGAAGCCATGAAGCACCTGGGCATCGACATCAAGGGTGCGACCATGTCCATTCAGGGCGCGGGCAACGTGGCCCAGTACACCATCGACCTCTTCACCCGGTACGGTGGCAAGGTGGTCGCGGTGGCCTGCTGGGACCAGAACGACAAGAAGTCCTACACCTACCGCTGCCTCGACGGCATCACCTTCGAGAAGCTCGAGTCGACCCTCGACAAGTTCGGGACGATCGACCCCGCCAAGGCCAAGGAACTGGGCTGGGAGAAGCTGGACGGCGACGCCTGGATCGAGCAGGAGGTCACCGTTCTCGTGCCCGCGGCTCTGGACAACATGGTCAACGGCGACAACGTGAACAAGATCAAACCCTCCGTAAAGCTCATGGCCGAAGGCGCCAACGGGCCCACCACGCCCGAGGCCGACAAGGTCATCCAGCAGAAGGGCATCTTCCTCATCCCCGACTTCCTGTGCAACGCCGGCGGCGTGACCTGCAGCTACTTCGAGCAGGTCCAGTGCAACATGAACTACTACTGGGAGAAAGAAGAGGTCCTCCAGAAGCTGGACCAGAAGATGACCAACGCCTTCAAGGCCGTCTGCGACCTCTCCTCCAAGCGCAAGATCTACATGCGCGACGCCGCCTACATGATCTCCATCTCGCGCGTGGCCGAGGCCTGCCACCTCCGCGGCTGGGTCTGATAGCAGGCATCTGATACGTTTCTTCGAACGGGGGCGGACCACGGTCCGCCCCTCTTTTCTTGCTCGTCCGCGCCCGCGGTCGCCGGACACCCTCACGATTCCCTCAGAGCGGCAATGCGCTGCCACGCACCTGCGTCTGCCGCATGGCACGACGTCATGAAGCAAAGGAATTGCCCGCCGGCCGCGTCCTCCGGGCAATGTGCCCCTGCATTTGCCCCACGGGGAGCGAAGTCTGGATCGGCCCGCACTTTCCATTTATACTGAAAGACGGAGACAGCGTATGCAAAGGCTTGGAAGAACGGGCAGAAAGAACGGGCGCGGAGACAAGGAATCGATGGCCGGCAAGGGGCGAGAGACCGCCAAAGAACTCAAATGCCTTTTCGGTATAGCCGAGGTCCTGCTGAGGAAGGACATCGGCGTCGAAGAAATCTTCAGGGGGGTCGTGGAGCGTCTGCCCGAGGGCTGGCAGCACCCCGAAATCTGCCGCGTCCGGATAACCGTCGGCGACGAGGTCTACCAGTCCGAGGGGTTCGAGGAGACGCCGTGGGCCCTGAGGGCCCACATCGTCAAGCACGGAAAGCTCGTGGGCGACATCGACGTGGTCTACCTTGAGAACCAGTCCCTGTATGGCGAAAACCCCTTTCTCCTGGACGAGAAGAAGCTCGTGGAAATCGTGGCCCAGAAACTGGGCCAGTACATGGAGACAAGGCAGAACGGCGCCGTCACCCAGCCAGCGCCGGAGCCGGCCAGAACCGAAGAGCCGCCCGCCGAGAAAAAGCCCGAGTGGAGGGCCATCCTCGATCTCATCAAGGAGACGGACGGAAGCCTCCACAAGCGGATTCTGCGCCGGCTCATGAACCACCTGACGAAGCTGGGCGTCCCCGGGGTCCAGGAGCTGATCGTCCAGTTCGACCCCTCGATCTACGCCGAGCGCGAGCGGGATTCGCGCGGTTCCAACCAGCCCATACCCAAACGGGACATCGCGACGCTCGAAAAGATCTTCGACCAGATCCTCAGGGTGGCCTCCATTGCGCTCAAGGGCGACGAACTCACCGTCCTCATCAAGCAGTGGATCCGGCAGGACAAGATGGGATTCTTCGCGCTGGCCATCGAGAAGCGCGACATCTCCCTGAACGAGATCAGCGAGCTCGTCAGCCGTTTCTGCCGGGACAGCAGGGAGGGTGAGACGTCCCTCTCTCCTTCGGACGACATGAACGTGAGGGTGGCCCTGGCGAGGCGGTTCCTCTCGGACAACCTGCACTTCATAAGGGTGGCCAAGCACTACATCACCATATACGATTACGGGCGGATCCTGACGCGCGTCGCGGGCCCGGCCCAGGGCAACGGGCGTCTGGGCGGAAAGGCCTCGGGGCTGCTCCTCGCCACCCAGATCCTTAAGAAGGTAGGCAAGGACAGTCCCCTGCTGGAGAAGATTCGGGTGCCGCACACGTGGTACCTGACGTCGGACGGCCTCTTCGACTTCGTCCACTACAACGCCCTGGAGGACCTGCAGAGCTTCAAGTTCTCGAGCATCGACGAGGTGCGCCACAACTATCCGTACCTCGAGCAGGTGTTCAAGCACTCCTTTTTCTCTCAGGAGATGGTCCAGCAGTTCAAGATCGCCCTGGACGACCTGGGCGACGGGCCCCTCATCGTCCGGTCCTCAAGCCTGCTGGAGGACAGCGAAGGTGCGGCCTTCTCGGGGAAGTACCGCAGCCTTTTCCTGGCCAACACGGGCACCAAAGAGGAGCGGCTCGAAGCGCTCAAGGACGCCGTGGCCGAAGTGTACGCCTCCATATTCGGGCCCGACCCCATACAGTACAGGGCCGAGCGGGGCCTGCTGGACTTTATGGAGGAGATGGGCGTCATCATCCAGCGCGTGGTGGGCACGCGCGTGGGCAAGTACTTCTTCCCCGCCTTCGCCGGGGTGGCCTTCAGCAACAACGAGTTCCGCTGGTCGCCGCGCATCCGAAGGGAGGACGGCGTCCTTCGAATCGTCGCGGGGCTGGGCACGCGGGCCGTGGACCGGATCGGCGACGACTTCCCCGTCCTCGTCTGCCCGGCCAAACCGGACCTGCGAGTGAACGTGACGCCCGAGCAGGTGCTCCACTACGCGCAGAAAAACATGGACGTCCTCAACCTCGAAACGGGACGGTTCGAATCGCCCCTCATCGAAGACGTCCTCAAGGAGGTCGGCGACGAGTTCCCCATCCTCGAGCGGATATTCTCGATCCATAAGGACGGCACCTTCCGCAAGCCGCTATTCGGCATGGCGGACACCTCCAATGACGACCTCGTCCCCACCTTTTCGGGCCTGATCGAGAACACGGAGTTCGTCAAGGAGATGCGCGAGATCCTGCGGATCCTCCAGGAGACCATC
Organism: Acidobacteriota bacterium; assembly: GCA_046704825.1. GTDB lineage: Bacteria > Acidobacteriota > UBA4820 > UBA4820 > DSQY01 > CAVRTJ01. The sequence goes on along the minus strand of JBJKRE010000024.1, from coordinate 3,064 downwards.
GGCACCCCGGTCGACGTGGAGTTCGCCCACGACGGACAGAACCTCTACCTTCTCCAGTGCCGCCCCCAGAGCCGCATCGGCGAGGATATCCAGGTCACCATCCCCCATTGGATCCCCCAGAAGCACAAGCTCTTCTCGGCGAACAAGTACGTCACCACCGGCGTCGTCACTGGCGTCCGGTACGTCGTGTACGTCAACCCCGAAGCCTACATGACCCTCCCCTCCTCCACGGACATGGCCGCAGTGGCCGACGCCGTCAGCCGCCTCAACGCCATCCTGCCCAGGCGTTCGTTCATCCTGATGGGACCCGGCCGGTGGGGCAGCCGGGGCGACATCACCCTGGGGGTGGGCGTCACGTACTCCGGCATCAACAACACCCAGATGCTGGTTGAGATCGCCCGGAAGAAAGGCAGCTACGTGCCCGACCTGTCCTTCGGAACGCACTTCTTCCAGGACCTGGTCGAAGCGAAAATACGGTACCTGGCCCTCTACCCCGACGAGGACGGCAACCTCTTCAGGGAGGAGTTCTTCCTGAACGCGCCCAACATCCTCACGGAACTCCTGCCCGAGTACCGGAACCTGGAACACGTGCTCAAGGTCATCGACGTGGCCCAGGCAACGGGCGGCCTCGAAGTCCAGATACTCATGGACGGCGACAAGGAGCAGGCCCTGGCCTTCCTGGTGGACAAGGACACCAAGGAACCCGCTCCCTCGGGGCGCTGAAGGCACTTCTGCCGGGTGCGCCACCGCGCGCTCCCCCCGCCCCTCCAATCTCCGTCGGGCGGCCCAGCGGTTTGCCCGTCGTGCGTGAGCACCGGCGATTACGCCATCTCTCCCGAGAAAATCCTCATACCGTGCCCCGGAACCACCGAGATTTTGTCCAGGCCGTCGGGTGACCGCTCAGACCGCCGAGCGCGTCTTAGCAGGCTCGGGCGCACTGCGTGAAGGGCACGTGCATCGGCTCGTTTTCCCCGTGGAGAAGGAGCCCTTTCGGGCACCCCCCTCTTGGACCAACCGGTGCACATTTGCTGTTATACTGTGGTCAGCGCAATGGATGAAACGGGTCGCACACCGTCTTGGAGGACGGGGTTTGGAAGTGTGGGCGTTCATGAGCCAGAAAGAGTCGCCGGGCTCCGACGGTCGGCCTCCGGCAGGCCCCTCGCCCCACAGGCATCGCGTGGTCTTCCACCAGATCCGCGAATGCTCCGGGAGCGCCGCGTCCACGGCCGCCGCCTCGGAGGGAGGGTACCCCTGCATCTCCCTCCTGCCCGACCCCGTCGATGAAGAGGCGGCCTGCGCCGTCGCCGCGCACGCCGGGAACGCCGGGGCGAGAAGCGAACCGGGACCGGGCTCCCGGTTCGAAATCAGCCTGCCCTCATCGGGCGGTGCGTTCACAGGGCGGAGGTGACAAGGGATGAGCAAACACACAGCCGCGAGGCTCATGGTCGTGGACGACGCGCCCGACACGCGGGAAGTCCTCCAGCTCATTCTGGGCGGCTGCGGGTTCCGGGTCTTCGGTGTGGCAGGAGTGGCGGAGGCGGTGAGGCTGCTGGAATCCACGCCGGTGGACCTGGTCATAACAGATCTGAAGATGCCCGGCGCGTCGGGCCTGGACCTGATTCGCCACGTCAGGGAGAACTGTAAGCACACCGAGATCATGATGATCACCGGGTACCCGTCCGTTGAAGGGGCGGTCCAGGCGCTCAAGTCGGGAGCCGAGGATTACCTCTCAAAGCCCTTCACCCAGGAGGAACTCCTCTCCGCCGTCAGGGCCGTGCTTGAAAAGGTACGACGCAGGGCCGCGGGCAGGGAAACGAAGGAGGTACAGCCCGGAGGGCGGTTCGGACTGATCGGAGAATCCGAACCGATGCGAGCGGTGCTGGAAGACGTTGCCAAAGCCGCGTCGGCGGCGGCAACCGTGCTGATCACGGGGGAGAGCGGAACGGGCAAGGAGCTCGTGGCGAGGGCCATTCACTACGGCAGCCGGCGGGCCTCGTCGCCCTTCGTCCCCGTCAACTGCGGCGGAATCCCGGGTGAACTTCTGGAGAGCGAGTTGTTCGGCCATGTGAAGGGGGCCTTCACGGGTGCCACGGAGACGCGCGCCGGCTTCTTCCAGACGGCAGACGGCGGCACCATCTTCCTCGATGAGGTCAGCGAGATGCCGCCTCCGATGCAGGTAAAGCTTTTGCGCGTCCTTCAGGACAAGGAGGTGTGCATGGTGGGGTCCACCAGGCCGCGGACTCTGGACGTCCGCATCCTGGCCGCCACCAACAAGGACCTCGAGCGCCTGGTGGCGAAGGGCGTTTTCCGGGAGGACCTCTTCTACCGTATCAACGTGATCACCATACACGTCAGCCCTCTCAGAGAGAGGGACAACGACGTGCTCCTCCTGGCCCGCCACATGATCGAGAAGTTCGCCCGGGAATCGGGCAGAGACGCCCCGGTCATCTCGGACAGGGCCCTCGAGGTGATGAAGACCTACCCGTGGCCGGGGAACGTCCGAGAACTCGAGAACACGATCCAGAGACTGGTGGTCATGAGCGACGGCGGAACCATCGACGTGCCGGACCTGCCTCCGTTCATGCGGTTCTCCGCCCTTCGGGACGCGGGCCTGCAGAGGTCCCTCGCGGACGTGGAATTCGAACACATCCGCAACGTCCTCGCATCGGTGGACGGCAACAAGACCCGAGCTGCCGCCATTCTGGGGATCGACCGCAAGACACTCCGCCAGAAGCTCCAACCTCGGGATACCGGCAAGAAGTGATCCCCGGATGGGGTCATTCTCCCCGCCGGAGGATTTTTCCCCACCCCCAGGACACCCAGGGCAGCGCCGCGGGCGTCGCTATCGCCAGCCGGAGAAGATTACGCTGGGACTCCGCGTCGGCATCGAAGGACTTCGCAGCGGCACGATTCGTGCTTGGAGATGGACAGCGTGCCGGGAAACAAGCGAACTTGAGACGAGGAACGTGCCGTGCCGAGAGCCCATGGACGATCCCGGCCCGGAGGGGGGCACACGTCCCGCCCGGGCAGCAGGGGCGATGTCTGCAGAGCGTGCGAGAGAGCC
>JBJKRE010000023.1:0-14207 GCA_046704825.1 Acidobacteriota bacterium | reverse complement strand
GCGGAGGTGTGGGGCGAATCGCCTTCCCGGTCCTGATTCTTCCTCTTTACAGCTCGAAGGTGTCGACGGCGTCTATCTCGCGATAGTCCCTGACGGTGTCCACGACCAGGCCCTCCGCCCGTGAGGGGTCCAGGTCGTAGGTGCGGTCGTCCTTCGTCCGGACCGCCTCTCCATGCGGATCGAAAACGTGGTTGCCGGCACCAGCGAAATGCTCCCCGGGGTACTCGGAAGCCGCCACGCAGCACCCGGCGACCCACACGCCGTTCTCGATGGCCCGGGCGCGCAGGAGGGTCCGCCACACGTGGTCGCGCCGCCACGGCCACCAGGCCACGGCGAGCAGAACACGGCAGCGTGCCCTGACGCAAAGGGTTCTGGCCTGTTCGGGGAAACGCAGATCGTTGCAGTTGACGAGGCCGAAGCGGAGGCCGTCGAAGTCGAAGGCGGCGTACCGGTCGCCCGGAGTCCACAGGTCGTGTTCGCCGTTTGGCGCGAAGAGGTGCACCTTGTCGTACCGGGCCCTCTCCTCGCCCCCTCGCCAGACGGTCATCCGGTTGACGCCCTCCTCCGACACAGAGCCGAAGAGGAAGGCCGTGCCGGGTGCAGAGGAGGACGCCTCCCGCATGGCGGCTCGGGCCGCCCCGGGGGCCAGCGAACGGCTGTAGCCGTGGAGGAAGCTCTCGGGGAAGACCACCATCTCCGCGCCCGCCTCCACGGCGGAGGCGCATTCGGCGGCCAGCCGCTTCAGGTTAGATTCCGGGTCCAGGCAGGTCCAGCGCGACAGGTAGATCCTCATGGTCTCACGATACCACACGCCGACGCTGTGCGACGCTGCCGGGGCGCAACTTTTTGTCGTCCCCTTCGTAACACTTGGGGAGTGGAAGAGGGAGATAACCGCATGAAATCGAAATGGTTCTTACTACTGATAGCATTAGCCCTGTCGAGCGCGGTCGCGTGCGGCAACAGCAACCGGGCCCAGAACCGCAAGAACGCGGACCAGGACAAGAAGGCCGAGGCCGTCCCCGTCGAGGTGGTGACGCCGTCCCGGGCAACGATGGAAGCCACGCTGAACCTGACCGCAACGGCCTATTCCGAGGAGCGCGTCCCCATCTATTCGGAGACCACGGGCATCGTGGAGGGCCCGCCCCTGGAGGAGGGGACGCCGGTCCGCAAGGGCCAGGTCCTCGCCCGGCTCAAGAGGCAGGAGCTGGAGCTGGCGCTGAAGCTGGCGGAAAGCACCTTCAGCAAGGCCCAGTCCGACTTCACGCGGTCCCAGGCGCTGTACAAGGACCACCTCGTCAGCCAGGACACCTTCGACCAGGTCCGCTACGCCCTCGACCAGGCCCGGATCGCCCGGGACCAGGCCCGCGTCGAGCTGGACAAGTCCACCATCACCGCGCCCATCGACGGTGTCGTGGCTGAGCGGCTGATCCGGCGCGGCGACCTCGTCAAGCCCCAGCAGCAGATCTTCACGGTAGTAAACCTGGACACGATCAAGGCGAACCTGTACGTGCCCGAGAAGAACCTCAGGCAGGTCCAGGCCGGTTCGCTGGTCCGTGTCCGGTCCGACGTCTTCCCGTCGGAGCGCTTCCAGGGCAGCGTCGAGCGCATCGCGCCCGTCGCCGACCCCAACACCGGCACATTCAAGGTGACGGTCGCCCTGCCCAACCCGGGCAACCGCCTGCGCCCCGGCATGTTCCTCTCCGCATCCATCGTGGTGGAAACCAGGGACGGGGCACTCGTCATCCCCAAGAAGAGCATCGTCTACGAGAGCGAGAACACGATGGTCTTCGTGGTAAAGGGCGACAAGGCGAAAAAGGTTCCCGTGTCCACCGGGCTAACGGACCTCATGAACGTGGAGGTGGTCAAGGGCGTCGCTCCACAGGACCAGGTGGTGACGGTCGGGCAGAGCGGCCTGAAAGACGGTGCCCTTGTCCGGATCCTCCCCGGCAGCGGAGGCGGCTCGGGCGTGGCGCTGGGACTGTAGGACTGTAGGGACTCCCTGGGGACGCCGGCCCAGCGCCGGCGTGGGAGCGCCTCGAAAGCTTCGCGGCATCCGCAGATATAAGGGGTTAGGCAGATGGGGAGGAACAGGCACTCGGCCTCGGGCGGCGGACTCTATCGACTGGCCGTCGACCGTCCGGTCACCGTACTGATGATCATCATGGGCGTCGTGGTTTTCGGGCTCGTATCGCTGACCCGGATACCGCTTTCTCTGATGCCCGAACTCAACTATCCCACCATCACCGTCCGGACGACCTACGAGGGCGCGGCGCCGGAGGAGGTCGAGAACAACATCTCCATCCCCCTCGAAGAGGCCCTGGGGGTGGTGAGCCACCTCAAGCGCATCCAGTCCGTGTCGAAAACCGACGAGTCCGACGTGCTCATGGAGTTCGACTGGGACACGGACATGAACCTCGCCACCCAGGAGGTCTCCGAAAAGCTCGAGCGGGTCTTCCTGCCTCCCGAGGCCAAGAAGCCCCTGATCCTGCGGTACGACCCCACCCAGGACCCCGTCATGCGCCTGAGCCTCTACGGCAAGATGAACCTCATCGACCTGCGGACCTACGCCGACCAGGACCTCAAACGCGAACTGGAGAAGGTGCCGGGCGTGGCCGCCGTCAAGGTCAGAGGAGGGCTCGAGGAGGAGATCCGCGTCTTTCTGGACGAGAACAAGATCAGCCTCGCGCACCTGAACATCGAGACGCTGAACCGCGCTCTCGCCGCCCAGAACATCAACCTGGCGGGCGGGAAGCTCAAGGAGGGCTCCACCGAGTACATCGTTCGGACCGTCAACGAATTCGGCAACCTGGGTGAGATCGCCGACGCCGTGGTGGGGGAGAACGAGGGGGTGCCCATCCGGGTGCGGGACATCGGCAGGGTGGAGCGCTCCTGGAAGGACCGCGACATGATCACGCGGGTCAACGACCAGGAGAGCGTCGAACTCGAGGTGTTCAAGGAGGCCGACGCCAACATCGTCACCCTGAGCAAGGCGCTCCAGCAGAGGATCTTCGGTCTTCAAGGCCGGGCCGCGGCGGCGCGGGACACCGGCCACGGATTCGGCAGGGGCGGGCAGGTCGTCCCCCTGGTCCAGACGCTCCCCGAGGGCATCAAGCTCAAGGTCGTAGCCGACCAGGCCCGGTTCATCTCGCTGGCCATCTCCAACCTCAAGAACGCCGCCGTGGGGGGCGGTCTGCTGGCCGTCCTCGTACTCTTCTTCTTCCTCAAGCGCTTCCGGCCGACCCTCCTGGTGGGCCTGGCCATCCCCCTGTCGGTGGTCGCGACCTTCGCCGCCATGTATCTGAGCGGTGTCACGCTCAACATCATGAGCCTGGGAGGCCTGGCGCTGGGCGTGGGCATGCTCGTGGACAATGCCATCGTCGTTCTCGAGTCGATCGCTCGGTGCCGGGAGGAGGGCGACGCTCCAAGGGAAGCGGCCCTGCGGGGCGTCCGGGAGGTCGGGATGGCGGTCACGGCCTCCACGCTCACCACCGTGGCGGTCTTCTTCCCCATCGTGTTCGTCGAGGGGATTGCGGGCCAGGTCTTCAAGGACCTGTCCCTGACCGTGGTCTTCGCCCTCATGGCCTCCCTCGTCATGTCGCTCTTCTTCATTCCCATGCTCTCGGCCAGGGAGTTCTCGCTCGGGGAGGATCTGCCGGGTGGACAGAAGCTGGGGCGAGAGATATTCGCTCCGCGGAACGGAGCGACGGCCCTGGCCAACATCCGCGGGGCGGACGGGGGGTTCAAAAGGATACTGCACGTCCTCGATGCACCCTTCGTGCTGGCCCTGGGCGAACCCCTCTGGCCCCTGGCGAAACTGCCGGGACGCAGGCGCAGGGAAGGCGCGGGCGCCCTTCGGACGGTGACAGGTCGGGCCCTGCGCATGGTCTTCATACCGCTCTGGTTCCCCTTCCGGATCTTCATGGCGCTCATCGGCATGATGGTGGGGGTACTGGGGTACGCGATCCGCATCGCCGTCGCCCTGGCTGAGGTCGTGGTGCTCTGGGTGTTCGGTTCGGGCGGCTGGCTCGCCGGCAAGGCCCTGGCCGGCCCCCTCCGCTGGTTCGAGGGGACGTTCAACCGGCTCGTGGCCGCCTACCGAAAGATCGTCCGCCTGGCCATGCAGCGGCCGACGCGGGTACTGGTGTTCACGGGGCTGGCCTTCGTCTTCCTCTTCGCGGGATACGGCCTTCTGGATACGGAACTCATCCCGCAGCTTCACAACAGGACGATCGAAGTGGAGGCCACCATGCCGGTGGGCACGCCCCTGGAAACCACGGACCGAACCATCCGCGAGGCGGCCGACAAGATCCTCAAGATGCCCGAGGTGGCCGAGGTGGCCCTCCAGAGCGGCGTCGCCGAGGACGACCTGACGACCACCGAGGGCGGGGAATACTCCACGCGCATGACCGTCCAGCTGGTCTCGACCGGCAGCCTCAGGAAGGTGGAAAACCGTGCCGTCGGTCGCATCCGGGAAATTCTGGAGGCGGTGCCGGACCTGCGCAGCAAGGTGAGGTTCCCTTCGCTCTTCTCCACGCGCACGCCCGTCGAGGTTGAGATCTACGCCAACGACCTGGACAGGCTGAGGGCCCTCAACCGGGAGGCTTACTCGCGCATGGCAGCCGTACGCGGCATCACGGACATCCAGTCGTCCCTCTCCCAGGGCAACCCTGAGATCCAGATCGCCTACGACCGCGAGCGCCTCGCCCACTACGGGCTGGACATCGCGTCGGTGGCCTCACTGGTGCGAACGAAGGTGCTGGGACAGGTCCAGTCCAAGTTCGACAAGGGGCGCGAGAAGGTGGACATCCGCGTTCAGGTGCGGCCCGAGGACCGCGAGACCCTGGCGAGCCTGGGCGACCTCGTGGTGAATCCGGGCTCCCGGCTCACGGTCCCTCTGAGTGCCGTGGCCGACCTGAGGACCGGTGTGGGGCCCTCCGAGATCCGCCGGATCAACCAGCAGCGCGTGGCGGTCCTGTCGGCCAACCTGGTCGACATCGGCCTGAACCGCGTATCCCGGGATATCGAAGGGTCCCTGTCCACCCTGCCCTGGCGGGGTGACGAGGGCTTCCGAATCGCCGGTCAGAAGGACGAGATGGACCAGTCGAGCCGGTCTCTCCTGCTCGCGCTCCTACTCTCCATCTTCCTGGTGTACCTGGTCATGGCCAGCCAGTTTGAATCGCTGCTGCATCCCTTCCTGATCATGTTCACCATTCCGCTCGCCTTCGTGGGAGTCTTCATGGCGCTGCTGCTCTTCGGCATGCCCATGTCCATCCTGGTCTTCATCGGCATGATCATGCTCGCCGGCATCGTGGTGAACAACGCCATCGTCCTCGTGGACTACATCAACCAGCTCAGGCGCCGGGGGCTGCGGCTCGAAGAGAGCATCGAGCAGGCCGGCGTGGTGCGCATGCGGCCCATCCTCATGACCACCCTCACGACGCTCTTCGGCCTGATGCCGCTGGCTCTGGGCCTCGGCGCGGGGTCCGAACTGCAGAGTCCCATGGCCATCACCGTGATGTCCGGCCTCCTCGTGTCCACCCTGCTGACGCTGCTGGTCATCCCCACGCTGTACTTCATGGTCGAACGCAGGCGCGGGGGGCGCACATGAGGGACTCCTGGCTGCCGCACTTTTCCATCCGCCGGCCGGTCACCACGCTGATGATCTTCTTCTCCTTCATCCTGCTGGGGGCCATGGCGGTGCACCGCATTCCGCTCCAGCTCCTGCCGGACGGCTTCAACCCGCCCTTCATGTGGATCTGGATCCCCTACGAAAACTCTTCGCCCTCAGAAGTCGAGGACAAGATCACCAAGCCCCTGGAGGAGTCGCTCCGGACCCTCAAGAACCTGGACGGCATCTGGAGCACGAGCCGGAACAACGCCTCCGTCGTCAGGATGCGCTTCGACTCGAACACCGACATGGGGCTGGCTTACGGCGAGGCGAGGGACCGCGTGGAGCGCACCAAGCCCACGCTCCCGGAGGACGTGGAGGAGGTCTACCTCCAGCGCGCCAACCCCAACGACGACCCGATCTACGTGCTGGGCGTCCAGTTCGACGGCTATGTGGACGACCCCTACTACCTGCTCAAGGACGCACTCGGCCAGAAGATCCTCCGCCTGCCCGGGGTGGCCAAGGTGGACGTGGGGGGCGCGGACGAGAAGATCATCCAGGTCGAACTGGACATGGACAGGGTGAAGGCCCACCACGTGAACCTGTACGAACTGACCCAGCGCCTGCGGCGGGACAACTTCACCCTCGCCTCCGGTCGCGTGGACGAGGGCGACCGGCGCTACCTGGTCCGGTCCATGGCGCGCTATCCCTCCCTGGAGGCCATCGGCGACCTGCCCATCCGCGAGGACGGGCTCAAGCTCTCGGACATCGCCGCAGTGACCTACAGCATTCCCGAAGTGACCCGGCACTTCCGCATCAACGGCGTGCCGTCCTACGCGCTGGAGATCTTCAAGGAGTCGGCGTCGAACACGGTGGAGGTGTGCCGCCGCATCGACGGGGAAGTGGAGCGGCTCTCCAGGCAGTACCCCGGGGTCAAGCTGATCAAGTTCGACGACGACGCCAAGTACATCGTGGAGTCCCTGGCCCTGCTGCTGCAGAACGGCGCGATCGGCGGGTTCTTCGCCGCCATCCTGCTCTTCTTCTTCCTCCGGCGCGTCCGCCTGACCCTGATGATCACCCTGGCCATCCCCCTGGCGCTGCTCATCACCGTGGTGGTCATGTACTTTGCGGGCCAGTCCCTGAACATCATCTCCATGATGGGGCTCATGCTGTCTGTGGGCATGCTGGTGGACAACTCGGTCGTGGTGGTGGAGAACATCACGCGCCTCAAGGTGGAGCAGCGGATCGACCCCGTCCGTTCGGCCATACGCGGTGCCGGTGAAGTGAGCCTGGCCATCGTCATGTCCACCCTCACCACCATGGTCGTTTTCCTGCCGTCGGTCCTCATGACGCAGAACGGCATGATGCGCTTCTTCATGGCCCAGCTCGCCATCCCCCTGTGCATCTCCCTGGCGGCCTCCCTCCTGGTGTCGCTGCTGTTCATCCCGCTTTGGTCTTCCATCGTGCTGAAGGACATGCGGGAGCCGGGACGCTTCCTGAAATGGATGGACCGCGTGTACGAAAGAACGCTCGGCGGGGCGAACCGCTGGTATTACGGGTTCCTCAAGGCCACGCTCCACCGGCGGGCCGTGGCCATGGCGGTGCTCGTCCTGATCCTGGCGTTGAGCATCGCCGTGCCCTTCCAGCAGGTCCACATGACCGAGGAGGACCACGGCAGCGGCCGCAACATCTGGGTGGGGTTCAATTTCCCGGGTTCGTTCACGCTGGAGGATTCGGACGGATTCATGCGCAAGGTTGAGGCCAGGCTCGAGACCCTGCGCGACAAGTACGACATCAAGCTCTACAGGGTCTGGGTAAGCAAGACGCGGGGGAACGTCCGGGTCCTGCTCAAGGACATGAACGAGAGCGACCTCGAGGTCCCCTGGGTGGCCGAACACCTCGTCAAGGAACTGCCGAGTTCGCCGGGGGTGACGCAGTACACTCGCTGGTCCCAGAGCATGAGCACGGGCGAGGCCGACATGAAGATCTACCTGCTGGGCGACGACACGGCCCAATTGCTGGACCAGTCCAAGGAGGTGGTGCGGCGGCTCAAGCTCGTGAAGGACGTGGTGGCCGTGGACACGGACCTCGAGGAGGGGAACGACGAGGTCCGGCTGCAGCTCCACCGGGCGGCCCTGGAGCAGTACAACGTGGCGCCGGACGTCCTGACCAGCATGGTGGCCTATGCCGTCAGGGGCTATCCCCTGCCCAAGTACCGCTACGAGGGCAAGGAGGTGGAGGTCCGCATCCAGGTCCAGAAGTCGGACCGCGAGAACGTGGATCAGCTCAGGGACCTGGCCATCCCCACGCGGGAGGGCGGCACCATCCCCCTTGCTTCGGTGGCGACCTTCAGGGTCCACCGGGCGCTGCAGGAGATCTCCCGGTTCAACGGCCGGACGGCTCTAGGGATCAAGATCAGCTCTACGCTCAAGGACAAGAAGGAACTCCAGGACCGCATCTCTGCCGTCGTCGACAGCCTTAGTCTGCCGTCAGGCATCACCATCCAGACCACCAGTCTGTTCGGCCGGGAGGAGAACAGCGGAAAGGACTTCGCGGCGGGACTGGCCCTGTCCATCTGCTTCGTCTTCCTGCTGATGGGCGTGCTGTTCGAATCCTTCATGCTGCCCTTCGTGGTCATCACCTCCATCCCGCTGGCCTTCATGGGGTCGTGGTGGCTGTTGTACGCCATGGGGTCGGAGCTCAACATCATGGCCGTCATCGGCACGATCCTGCTGGCCGGGGTGGTGGTGAACAACGCCATCGTGCTGGTGGACCGGATCAACCAGCTTCGCAGCGAGGGCATGGAGCGGGAGGAGGCCATCTGCGAGGCCAGCCGCCAGCGCTTCCGCCCCATCCTCATGACGGCCCTGACCACCATTCTGGGCCTGCTCCCCATGGCCTTCGGCAAGGCGGCCTTCGTAGGGATTCCCTATTCACCCATGGGGTTGACCTTCGTCGGCGGGCTGTCGGCGGGCACCTTCCTGACGCTGATCATCGTGCCGCTATTCTACGCCTACTTCGACGAGTGGCGCGTCGTCCTCCAGAGGCGCTTCGGGCGCGTCGCGCTCGAATGGGGACCGGCGAGGCTCGCGGGAAAGCGGCGGAAAGGCACCTAGGTACGGTTCCAGGCAAAAAGGACAGGGGCGCCCATTGGGCGCCCCTGTTTCCGTATGCTCCGTTGAGGGGTCAGTATACGGCCTTAACGATGTTCACCCGGCTCTTGCCCTTGATGTTCATCTTCTTTCCGTCTTCCGACACCATGACGCCGAACACATCGTTCACGATCTCATTGGTCTGACGGGACTTGCTGATCTTCGGGTCGACGGGCAGAAGCGTGTCCTGCGACATGTCTGTCTTCATGTTCCCGACGAAGTGCGGCATGGTCATCTCCTTGAGTGTCATGGCCGCCACAAGGTGGAGGCACGGCACGCCTTCCCACTCCTCGATACCCTTGAAGGTCACCGTGCCCGAGATTTTCGACGGGTCCACACCGCCCTTCTCACCCTTCTTGAACATCTTGGCCACGGTCTGGGTGTCGATGGGCCACGAATCCCCCGGTTTGACGGGGTGGCCGGGCCCCTGATAAGAGTCCGGGTTTATCCCCTTCGGTTTCGGAAACATCTCCGAGAGGAGCATGCCGGCGGTCCTGTCGAGCTTCTTGCCGTCCCGGCGCACGAAATGGGGCTTCCCTTGGGGGTAGGTCACGCCGATCTGCGCGCCGTCGAGGCCCAGGGGGATCTCATCTTTGCCATCCTTGAGAACGGCTTTGCCGACGTTGAGCAGGAACATGATGGGCTCGCCTATGCCGTCCACTTTCAGGACGCGGACGGAGGCCTTCAGCGTCAACAGAGTGTCGCTGCTGTTGCCGGTGGATGCCTGCCCGATTCCTATGTGTCCGATGGTATGGGCCGAAAGGGATATCTCCAGGTGGTAGGTCTCTCCAGGGGCGTGAGGCCTGTTGAACGTGACGGTGTAGGCCTTCTCTCCGCCTGGCGCGGCGGTATTCGGGGATGTCTGGGCCTGAACGGTCAGAGCCGTCAGGGCGAGGATGAAGACGGCGAGCGCGCGTTTCATGGTATTCCCTCCTCTCGGATGCAGCAGACCGCTCACGAAGGGTGGCGTCTGAGCATGTATTCACAGTGAATCTCCCTGCACCCTGCTAAGAATCAGCATACCACCGGTGATAGGAAGCAGCCACGCGGGCCTGCCCCTCGCGCCGGCGGTCCATTCAGTGTATTCTGCGCGCTGCGAAGGGAGGGGCGACGATCCCATGGCCCGACGGTTCCGGCTGCCGCTGTACGTGCTTCTTTTCCCGCTCTTCTGGGCGGGTTCGTTCATCGCGGGCAAGTGGGCCCTCGCGGACTTCAGCCCTGAAATCACGTCTCTCCTGCGCTTCGTGATCGCGGCGGCGGTTCTCTTCCCCTTCGCTTTCCGCCGAAAACCCGCGCCGGGCGCCTGGACCCCGAAGAACCTCTGGCTGATCGGCCTGCTCGGCCTGACCGGCATGTTCGCCTACCACGTGCTCTTCTATTACAGCCTCGAATACACGACCGCCGTCAATTCCGCGCTGATCATCTCCACGGACAGCCTGTTCACCGTCCTCTTCGCCGTGCTCTTCCTGAAGGAGAAGATGACCCTCAGAAAGGCTGCCGGCATCCTCCTGGGGTTCGCCGGCGTCCTGTGGGTGGTGTCCGGCGGCACGCTGGGGGAGCTCCTGGCCCGAGGCCCGAACCGCGGCGACCTCATGGCGCTCGGCGCGGCAGTCTCCTGGGGCGTCTACAGCGTCCTGTCCAAGCCTGTCGCGCACCTCTTTCCCTCCTTCGACCTGTCCTGGATGACCTACATCGTCGGTGCCGTCCTCCTCGTACCGTGGCTGTTCGCCCCCGGTGCCGCCCGCAGCCTGGCCTCGGCCACGCCAGAAGGCTGGGCCAGCGTCGCCTACATGGCCCTCTTCGCCACAGGCATAGGCTATTTTCTCTACCTGAAGGGCATTCACGAAATCGGCGCAGTGGCCACGGCCAAGTTCACGTTTCTGGTGCCGGTCTACGTCCTGGTGCTGGCCAGGGTGCTCCTCGGGGAGCCCCTCACGCTCGACAAAGTCCTGGCGGCGGCCGTCATCATCGGGGGCCTCTGGATCGCTGAGGAGGGTTGAGGATCCCGCGTCACCCCGGGCCGTGTTTAGGGAGGCGGGCCCCTCGGCCCCGCAGACGGACGAGTTTGCCACCTGGGGTGTGCGGGATTATGATGAATGCATCCCGCGACTGAAGAATATCAGCACTTTAGTCGAGGATCCTCCGGTTGGAACGGACTGCTACAGGACATCGCAAGAGGAGGAACCCCATGCCCAGATCCCGCCGCCGCGCGACAACCCTAATTCCGATCGCGGCCCTGCTGTTCGCCGCGGCCATCTCCGCCCGCCCGGCTCCGCCCGGGCAGCCTGACACGGCCGCCTCCCCGGTGGCCGCGGTCCGGAGCCTGGTCACCCAGGGCAGGTACAAGGAAGCCATCGCCCGGATCGAGGTCCTTGAGGCCAAGGCGCCCGGGGACGCGACGCTCGCCTTCTTGAACCTGCAGAGCCTGATGGGCCTGGGCCGGTACCTTCCCGCCGCCCGGCTCGCGCTGAGGGAGGCGCAGGCCTTTCCCGGACACCCGGAGTTTCGGCTTGAGGGCGGCGTGTGTGCATTCAGGCTGGGCTATCTCCCCCAGGCGCTGGCCCAGTGGCGCGCGCTTTACGGTCGTCCCGATTCGCGGGCCGAGGCCTACCACCTGTCCGTCCGTGCCCTCATGGCGAAGGGGCAGACGGCCCGGGCGAAGTCGCTCCTCGAGCATGCCCTGTCCGTGGTTGCACCCCCCACGGAGGACCTGGCGATGGACGCGCTGTCGCTGCAGCGTTCGCCGAAGGCCTGCATCCCCGTATTGGAGGCGCTGCTTAAGACGAACCCTCCGGACGAAGCCTACTTCAGCGCCCAGCTGGCCCTGCTGAAGGCCGCGGGAAGCGGCTCGATCCTGGATACGACGGCATCTTCCAAAGGGGTCATCAAGATCCCGCTGAAAGAGAAAAACTCGCAAATGGACCTTCCCTCCGTGGGAGGCGGCGACCTGCAGGTTTCCTCGACCGAGAGGCTGAGCACGTCGACGAACGTGGTCGTCCAGGCCACGCTCGACGGGACGGACAAGCGCTGGATGCTGCTGGATTCGGGCAGCGCCGTTCCCATGATCAACGAGGCCGCGGTGGAGAGCCTGAAGCTCGAGCCGGTGGCCGCCGGCGGCTACCGGGGCCTGGGCAGCAAGCGTCGGCAGCAGACCGAGTGGGTGCTGATCCCGGAGATCCAGGTGGGGCCCGTCACGATCCGCAACGTCCCCGCCCTGGTCATACCCCGGAAGACCGACTTCTGGAACAAGCGCGGCATCCTGCCGCTCGCACTGTTCAACCACTGGGCCGTCCACTACAATAGGCGGCACAGCTATATGGAGCTCTACCCCTCGGGGACGTCCCCAACCACGGTCATGGGCCCCGGAACCTTCTCGCCCGGTGCGGTCTGGTCGTGGGGCAAGCCCTGCCTCCTGGCCTCCATACAGGGACGCTCCGGACTGTTCTGCCAGGTGGACACGGGGTCGGCCTCGACCTTCGTCTCGGCATCCTGTGCGCGGGAGCTGGGCATCAAGGCCAACACGGCCAAGTACGGCTCCTACACGGGGCTCAGCGTCACGGGCTACGTGGAATCCGGCATCGCCCAGAACGTCGACGTCAGCGTCGCGGGCGCCAGCTTCCACATGCCCACCGTGCCGATCCTCAAGATGGGCCTCAGCACGCGGCTGATCCCCGTGTCCGGCAACATCGGGCGGGACATTCTGGACCTGTTCGACATCTTCGTGGACTACCACCGGGGCGTCGTGGCCTTCAAGCCCTACGACAAGCCCTGACGGCGGGGGGTACGGAGGACCCGGCCGTACGACAGACCGCCTGCGGTGCCCAAGGTCCCCCTTCCGCCCGAGGCGCGTCCGCCCGGCGGGTCCTCCGGCTCTTTTCACGGGTCACCGGCCTGAGTCCGGATTGCCTCCCTCGAGAAATAGCGTCGCGCGGCGGCGCGTTGTAATGCGTGTGAAAGTCCGTAGACTGTAATACAAGAAGCGGACAGACAAGGGTGCGGTGTCCACGTTCGGCGCACCCTCCATCCATCACGCATACACAGCGCCGTGCGGACGTCCCGCGTCCGGCGGCCTCCGGTATGAACGCGGCTTGCAGCGGGAGGCAACCATGCAGGACAAACAGAAGGGCAGCGGATTGGGGATCATCGGGTGGGACCTCTTCGAATACATCGTGGAGGACCTCGACAGGGCCCGGCGATTCTACGAAGAAAAAATGGACGTCCACGAGCGGGCGCGCACGGACGACCGGCGCGCGGACCGCTTCGGAGAGGATGCCCTCCTGCTCAGGGCGGGGTCGGCGGACTTCGCGTGCGTGGCGTCCCGCGTGAAGGGATCGCGCGCGGACCGCTGGCTCAAACGTCACCCGGAGGGCGTGGCGGTGCTGGCCCTGAGGGTGCGCGACCTGGACGCGGCACACCGCACGCTGGAAGAGCGCGGCGCCACCTTCAGCACGCCGTTGGTGCGCGAAGAAGACGGGGAGGGCGGCCCCTACCGTCATTTCGAGATCGCTTCGCCCCTGGGGGATGTCCGTTTCCGGTTCACCGAACACGCCACGGGCGCCCTTCCGCCGGGCTTCGCGCCCGTGGAGGCGCCGGGCGACGGCAACCGCTACCACCTCCAGGTGATCGACCACGTCACGTCCAACCTGCTGACCCTCAAGCCCTACACGGACTGGCTGAGCGACGTGCTGGGCTTCGAGGAGTACTGGCGGATCAAGTTCCACACCTCGGACGTGAAGGGCGAAGACGGCGGATCGGGGCTCTTTTCCACCGTCATGTGGGACCCCGAATCCAAGGTGAAGCTGGCCAACAACGAACCCTTGAACCCCAACTACGAGGCCAGCCAGATCTACACCTTCGTGGAGGACAACCGGGGTCCCGGCGTGCAGCACGTGGCCTTCCACCTGCCCGACATCATCGGCGCCGTGGACGGCATGCGCCGGACGGGCATCGAGTTTTTGAACACGCCCGGAGCCTACTACGACATGCTGCCGGGCAGGCTCGCAGAGAACAAGGTGACCAACTTCGACGAGGACATGGACGTGCTCAGGAAGCTCGGCATACTGGTGGACGGGGCCGACGACCGCTACCTTTTGCAGATCTTCTCCGTGGAGGGACGTCTCCTCCAGGACGCGGAACAGGGCGGGCCGTTCTTCTACGAGCTGATCCAGCGCAAGGGTGCGCGCGGCTTCGGCGGCGGCAACTTCCGCGCGCTCTTCGAAGCCATCGAACGCGACCAGGAGACGCGCGGCGCGGCGGCGTCCAAACCCAATCCCTGGTCGGGGAGCTGAGGCCGTGAGGCTGGCAACCGTGCGCACGCCGTCCGGCGGCCGGGCGGCCGTCCGTTTCGAGGACCCCCGCGGTCCCCTCTGGGTGGACGTGGCCCAGGCCGCCGCGGTCCTGCTCGGCGACGGGACCTGTCCCGCCACCCTGCGGGGCATCCTTTGCCG
>JBJKRE010000022.1:0-5757 GCA_046704825.1 Acidobacteriota bacterium | reverse complement strand
GGGCGCGAAGGACAAGATGTCCACAACGCAGGCTAACTTTTGTACGTCGAGGATGTGGGCATCGCAGGCCGACAAAGCAGATGGTCCGCTCCCGTCGGCGCTTTCTGTAAAGGTGGGGGAGGAGTCTCCCTCGTGGATTCATCAGCGGACTCGAATAAGAACGTCCACCCGCACCAGCGCGTCCCGCGCCGCGTCAACGACGCGGTGTGGATGTCAGGGCTTGAGGCCGGGAGAGCTTGCTCTTACGGACGCGAGCCCTGGCATCCAACGCTTGGGCCGAAGCCCAAGCGCGGGACGTGCGGGTGTGTACCTCGAGTGTACGATTAACTTCTAACCGTGGATTGCTCGTTTGTCGACGGCTAGCGCAGCCTCGTGGATGACCTCACTGAGCGTAGGGTGGGCGTGGCGTCGCGCGGGGACGCGCTCTTCAAGAAGGGGCTCGGCCGCCCCTCCTCGACGCTCGCTAGGCTCGCTGCTTCTTCCTGCCCTCGCGCAGGATGGCCTCTGAGCGAGGGAACCTCCCCGTTCCCTCGCGCTCCTTCGACGGTGTCATGCCTTCTTAGCCGTGGATTGCTCGTTTGTCGACGGCCAGGGCAGCTTCGTGGATGACCTCGCTCAACGTGGGATGGGCATGACACGTCCTGGCGATGTCTTCGGCG
The DNA here is from genome assembly GCA_046704825.1 of Acidobacteriota bacterium. GTDB lineage: Bacteria > Acidobacteriota > UBA4820 > UBA4820 > DSQY01 > CAVRTJ01. The sequence continues at coordinate 5,098 of JBJKRE010000022.1, read as the reverse complement.
CTGGCTTGGAACTCCATGGCCACCACCAGCTCGTGGATCATTTCGGACGCGCGCGGCCCCACGATGTGCGTCCCCAGGATCCGGTCCGTCTCGGCGTGCGCGATCACCTTCACCATGCCGTCCGTCTCGCCCAGGCTCTTGGCGCGGCCGTTGGCCTTGAAGTAGTACTTGCCGACCTTGTAGGGCAGCTCCTGCTCCTTGCACTGCTCCTCGGTCAGGCCCACGCAGGCCAGCTCGGGATTGGTGTAGACCACGTTGGGGATGGCCTCGTAGTTGACGTGACCGGGCTTGCCGGCGAGCGCCTCGGCCAGCGCCACGCCCTCTTCGGACGCCTTGTGCGCGAGCATGGGGCCGCGGATCAGGTCGCCGATGGCGTAGACGTTGGGGACGCTCGTGCGGAAGCCGTCGTCCACCTTGACGAAGCCCTTCTCGTCCAGCGCCACGCCCGCCTCTTCGAGTCCGGCGGTGTTGGTGCAGGGTTTGCGGCCCACGGCAACCAGCACGCGGTCGCACGCGATGGCCTCGTTCTCGCCCTTGCCGTTCTGCACCGTGAGGGCCACGCCGTCTGGCAGGACGTCGGCGGCGGTCACCTTGGCGTTCAGGCGGAAGACCATGCCCTGGCCCTTGAGCGTGCGCTCGAGCAGGGTGGACATCTGGCCGTCGGCGAAGGGGGCCACGCGGGGCAGGAGTTCCACCACGGTGACCTTGGCGCCGAGGCGGTTCCAGACGCTGCCCATCTCCAGGCCGATGGCGCCCGCGCCCACGACCACCAGGTGCTGGGGCACCTCCTTGAAGGCCAGCGCCTCGGTGGAACTGACCACGCGCTCGCCGTCGAATTTGAGGAAGGGCAGCTCGACGGGCACGCTGCCCATGGCCAGGATGACGGACCTGGCCTCCAGGACCTGCTTGCCGCCCGCGTCGTCGACGACGGTCACGAGACCCTCGCCCTTGAGCACGCCGCGGCCCTTGAAGACGGTGACCTTGTTCTTCTTCATGAGGATCCCGATGCCGTCGGTCAGCTCCTTCACGATGCCCTCCTTGCGGGCCATCATGGTGGGCAGGTTGAGCTTGACCGAGGCGGGCTCGATGCCGTGGGCCTCGAAGCCGTGGCGGGAGGCGTAGAAGAGCTCGCTCGATTCTAAGAGCGCCTTGGACGGGATGCAGCCGACGTTCAGGCAGGTCCCCCCGAGGCTCGGGTCCTTTTCCACCAGCGCGGTGTCGAGGCCGAGCTGGGCGGCGCGGATGGCGGCGACGTACCCCCCCGGCCCCGCGCCGACGATGATCACATCGAATTTATCCATGATTTATCTCCAATGAGATGTTCACCGCAGAGAAAACGAAGAAGAGACTGAGAAAATATTTTCTGGGTTTGAATGGAGGCCTCTGGGGGAAGAAAAAATCCACCGCAGAGACGCAGAGGGCGCAGAGAAAAGATTGAGAAGAAACTCTTTGGGTTCGAATGCGTGCCTTCGCGGGGAGGGGCAAGGAGAGATCGCAGAGAAGAAATTGAGGAAAGACTTTTTGGCTTTGTATGAGGACCTGCGTGAGTTAGGAAGAAAGAGAGGGCGCAGAAATACGGGAAACGGGGAGAGGATGTCCTTCGTGGTTCGCATGTCTGCCTCCTGCGGTCAGAGAGCAAGGATACAATGCGGGATGACGTTGTTGAAGCGCCCCGGTTCTGGCGGCTATTCCTTGAGATCCAGCACCCGCCGCTTGATTCCTTTCTTCATCATTGGCACGTTGAAGTTCATCAGCAGGCCGACGTTCCAGTGTCCGAGGCGCAGATAGGTCAGCAACTGGGCGTCATGCACGGGCAGAAGTTCTTCGACGGCCTTGATTTCCACCACGACCGAGCCTTCCACCACGAGGTCGGGCCGGAACCCGCAATCCAGCTTCGCCCCCTTGTACGTGACGGGCATCGGAAGCTGACGGTCGAAAGCGACGCCTCGCAGTGAGAGTTCGTGGCAGAGGCACTCTTCGTAGACCGACTCGAAAAGTCCAGGTCCCAGGGCCTTGTGGACATCCACCGCCGCACCGATTACCGCCCCTGTCACCTCATTCGTTCCCAAGTCGCCCCCCTTCGTGTCCTCTCAGCGGCCCTTCAGAGGCCCGCCGTCTGCCGAAGTTTGAAATCAGCGGTTCTCCGCCCTATTTCCTTCGTCCCCCCAGCGGACCTCCCTCAACCGACTTTCAAACAAGAGGTTCTGCATCTTTTCTCTGCGTCCTCCGCGTCTCTGCGGTGAGAGTTTTTGCTTCGCAGGCGCGTCCCCCGCCGTTCTTTAAATCCCAAATCCAAAATCCCAAATCCCAAATACCTCAGCGCTGGTCTTCGAAGCTAAATCTCCAGCATCATGCGTTCGGGGTTTTCGACGCAGTCGACGATGCGGCGGAGGAAGGTGACGGCTTCGCGGCCGTCGACGAGACGGTGGTCGTAGCTGACGGCCAGGTACATCATGGGCCGGATGACGATCTGGTCGTCCACCACAACGGGGCGCTTCTTGATGGCGTGCATGCCCAGGATGCCGCTCTGGGGCGGGTTGATGATGGGCGTGGAGAGCAGGTTGCCGTAGACGCCGCCGTTGGAAACCGTGAAGACGCCGCCGGACAGCTCGCCCAGCGTGAGCGTCTTGTCCTGGGCCTTGCGGGCCAGGTCTTTGACGGCCACCTCGATCCCGGCGAAGCTCAGCCTGTCGGCGTCCCTCACCACCGGCACCACGAGGCCGCGCTCGGTGCCCACGGCCACGCCGATGTCGAAGTAGTGGTTCTGGACGATCTCGTTGCCCTGGATCTGGGCGTTCATCTCGGGCACGGCCTGCAGGGCGTCCACCGCCGCCTTGATGAAGAAGGACATGAAGCCCAGGGAGACGCCGTAGCGCTTCTTGAAGGTCTCCTTGTACCGCTCGCGCCAGGCCAGGACGTGGGTCATGTCGGCCTCGTTGAAGGTCGTCAGGATGGCGGCCTCGTTCTTGGCCAGGACGAGGCGCTCGGCGATGCGCTGGCGCAGGCGGGTCATGGTGACGCGGGTCTGCCGCTCGCGGATCTCGGCCTCGGTGCGCTCGGCGGGCGGTGCCGGGGGAGCCGGCTTCTCGGGGGCCGGTCCGGGTTTCGCGGCTTTGGGGGCCGCGGGTTCCGCCTTCGCCTGGGGCGGAGGCGGTGTCGGCGGCGCGGGCGGTCCCGGCGGTTCGGGTGCCGCGTCTCCGGCCTTCGTCTGCGCGTCCATGGGGCGCTTCCGGTCGAGGTACTTGACCACGTCCTCCTTGGTGACGCGGCCGTCGCGGCCCGTGCCCTGGATCTGGGACGGGTCCAGGTCGAACTCCTCGACCATGCGCCGCACGGCGGGGGCCAGTTCGCCCGTCTCGGCCATGTCGGCCAGCTTGGCCTTGGCCTGGGGCATGCCCGCGGGGCGCGTCATGGCCGGTCCCGGGGTCTGCGGGACCTCCTGCTCGGCCTGCGGTTCGGGCTCGGCGGCAGGGGCCGGTTCGGCCTTCGCCTCGGCTTTCGGTTCGGCTCGGGGGGGCTGTTCGGCCCCGGCTTCGGGTGCGCCGCCTTCCGGTTTCGCCGCCTCCGTGTCGATGGTGGCCACGACCTGGCCGATCTTCACGGTCGTGTCCGGTTCGACGAGCGTCTTGAGGACGCCCGCGTTCTCGGCGTTGATGGTCATGGTGACCTTGTCGGTTTCGAGGACGAAGAGCGGATCGTCCTGCTCGACGTAGGCGCCGTTCTCGGCGGACCATTCGACCAGGACGCCCTCCGTGATGGATTCCCCCACGTGCGGAACTTCAACCTGGATAATCATATCGATTTAATCTCCTATATGCCGTTTACGAATGGCTCCCTCGGTCCTGCCGGTCTCCGTCAGCCCTCCAGCGCGCTCATGACCACCTGCTCCTGCTCCATCAGGTGCATGCGCAGGGACCCGGGCGCGGGGCTCGCGGCGGCCTCCCGGCCCGCGTAGCGGATGGTGCGGCCGGGGAAGATCTGCTGCAGGCGCGGGGCCATGAAGGTCCAGCCCCCGCGGTTCTGCGGCTCCTCCTGGGCCCAGATGATCTGCTCGGCGCCGCGGTAGCGGGCGGCGACGGCCTGGAGCCGCTCCGTGGGGGAGGGGTAGAACTGCTCCACCCGCACCAGCGCCACGCCCTCGGTCTTGTCCTTCTCGCGCCGCTTCACGAGGTCGTAGTAGACCTTGCCGCTGCACAGGACGAGCCGCTTTGCGGACTCGGGCGGCGCGGGGTCGTCGAGGACCTCGTGGAAGTGCCCCTTCACCATCTCGTCCACGGGGGAGACGGCCAGCGGGTGCCGCAGGAGGCTCTTGGGCGACATGACCACGAGCGGCCTGCGGAAGTTGCGGCGGACCTGGCGCCTGAGCGCGTGGAAGTACTGGGCGGGTGTGGTGAGGTTGCAGACCTGGATGTTGTCCTCCGCGCAGGCGGCCAGGTAGCGCTCGAGGTAGGCGTTCGAGTGTTCGGGCCCCTGGCCCTCGTAGCCGTGGGGCAGGAGCAGGACGATGCCGCTGGCGCGCTGCCATTTCGAGAGCGAACTGGTGATGAACTGGTCGACGATGACCTGGGCGCCGTTGGCGAAGTCGCCGAACTGCGCCTCCCACATGACGAGCATGTTGGGCTCGTCCAGGGAGTAGCCGTAGTCGAAGCCCAGAACAGCCGCCTCGGACAGCATGCTGTTGTACACGCAGAACCGTGCCTGGTCCGGGTGGACGTTGTTCAGGGGGATGTAGGGTTCCTGGGTCTCCATGTCCTGCCAGATGGAGTGGCGCTGGGAGAAGGTCCCGCGGGCGCTGTCCTGGCCGCTCAGGCGGGCGGGCGTGCCCTCCCTGAGCAGGGTTCCCAGGGCCAGCAGCTCGGCCGTGGCCCAGTCCAGCGTACCGTGGTCCTCGATGCTCTTCATGACGTCGGGCAGGTGACGGGCGACCTTGGGGTTGAGCTTGAACCCGTCGGGGACGGTGGTGAGGGCGCGGCCCACCTCAACCAGCTCCCGGTGCTCCACGCCCGTTTCGACGACGGCGTGGGAGTAGGGGTTGTTGAGGCCGGCCCACTGGTCCTTGAAGGGCTGCCAGTGCTGTTCCTCGGGGGCCTTCTGCTTG
>JBJKRE010000021.1:0-4164 GCA_046704825.1 Acidobacteriota bacterium | reverse complement strand
GGTGTACAGCGGCGCCTTGGCGCTGTTGCCCACCTTGGCGCGGACGGCCAGCGCAAAGGCGCGGACGGCGTCGTCGAAGGCCTCGTCCTCGCTGTCCCGGACGGCCATGGCGCGCATGGTGGACACGTGCGCCGCCTCGTAGGCGTCCATGCGCTCCTTCAGGCGGTCCTGGGCCTTGCCGAAGGCGTCGGCCAGGTCCTTCTTCTTGTCCGCCTGAAGCCGGGTGAGGTGGTACACGCCGTAGGTGGCGTGCAGTGTGTCGCCGCTGTTTCCGAGTCCTGGCATTCTCATGGGTTCCTCCCTGATGAGATAGGGTTAGATGGAAGGGGCAAGACGCCCGCCAGTGGGGCCGCCCCTGTGAAGGCATGCGATATGTGCCCTGATATCCGGTAAGAAGCCACACCAGGCCCGCGGGCCGGCACGGCGAAGGCGCACCATGGTCGATCGAGCGGAGGAATGCACGTGGTGACAGCGCACCATGGTCCGACCTCTGCAGGAATGCTCACGGTGACGCCGCACCATGGTCCGACCTCGACAGGAATGCTCATGGTAACGCCGCACCATGGTCCAACCTCGACAGGAATGCTCATGGTGACGCCGCACCATGGCCCAACCTCGACAGAAATGCTCATGGTGACACCGCACCACGGTCCAACGCCTGCAAGATTGCTCATGGTGACACCGCACCACGGTCTTTTTTCCAGACAGGTGCCCATGGTGCGGTTTTTTCGGCAGGCGGACACAAAGCGGCGGATCGCCCGCCACGGGAAAACGGCGCCTCCGGCCGGACGGACCCCTCCCCTCCGGATCCCGAGGCCCCCTCGGCCCTCAACGTGCGTCGCTTCCCCGCGGCAGGCTTTCACGATACGTTCTCCCCCCACCTACCTCCTGTCTGTCAGTCCCCGATGCGTGTGGTGATGTCGAGCATCATATGACAGTGCCCAGCACTACGCAAGCCCTCCAACGAGGTGGGCCTGTCACCTACAACGAGAGTTGCAAAAAATGGGCGACGTGAATCTACAACTCTGGTTGCAGGCACGCACCGTCTGACGGCGCTACATTGGCGACAGACACGTTCTTGGTGCAACGACCACCCAAGCATAATCATCGGTGCAATGCCTCCAGCCGACACTCGCCAGTTGAACGCGGCCGTTGCTCGGGCATTTGGATGGAGGCTCGTTCTTGGCCGCTTGCGGGACCTTCCGATGGACTTCTGTTCTCACTGTCCGCAACGGGGCGAGGGCTCTCACCGCTTCCGATACCGGCATCACCGGCGCGCGGACCGGCAGCGGAACAGCGATTTGCGTGCCCTTGCCCCGCGGTCCGCCGGCAGGCTCCCCGGTGGGAGCTCAAAACAAGACGGTCGAGCCGGGGCCGCCCTCGCGGTCCTACGGCTCCAGCACATAAAAGAGGAAGAGTCCAATGTGTGACGACTATATTCCGAGGGGTATGGGCTGGCTTCACGAACCGCCGGATCTCAGGGATTTCACGATCGAGGTCGAGAAGGCGAAGAAGCCCTCGCTGGCGTCCGGCCTCAAGTCGATGGCGGGGCCCGAACTGAAGCCGATACACAAGTCCCTGTCGGGGCTCAAATTCCCGTGGCCCCCGCCCGGCAAGCACGTCAAGAACGTCCAATGGTGCTCGCCGATCGAGGACCAGGGCGCGCTCGGGTCCTGCACAGCCAACGCGGGAGTGGGCATACTCGAATACTACGAGCGGCGTGCATTCGGCAAGCACATCGACGCGTCCAGGCTGTTTCTCTACAAGGTGACGCGGGACCTGCTCGGCTGGACGGGCGACACGGGGGCGTACTGCCGGACCACGATGGGCGCCATCGCCCTCTTCGGCGCCCCGCCGGAGAAGTACTGGCCCTACAACATCGCCGCTTTCGACACGGAGCCCTCGAGCTTCCTGTACGCCTTCGCGCAGAACTACCAGGGCATCCTCTACCACCGGATCGACGCCGGAAGCTCGTCGCTGCCCCTGCTGACGCGCATCAAGATCAACATCGCGCTGGGCTTCCCGCTGATGTTCGGGTTCACGGTCTACCAGTCCATCTCGCAGGCCGGCGGCAGCGGAGAGATCCCGTACCCCGCGCCCGGGGAGAAGAGCGTCGGGGGGCACGCCATCGTGGCCGTGGGATACGACGACGCAAAGAAGATCAAGAACGCCGCCCGCGGCGGCCCTCAGACCACCGGCGCTCTCCTCATCAGGAACTCCTGGGGCACGGACTGGGGCTGCGTCCCGCCCGAGGGAAGTACCCAGAGAGGCTACGGCTGGTTGCCCTACGAGTACGTCGAGAAGGGCCAGGCCGTAGACTGGTGGTCGCTGACCAAGGCGGAGTGGATCGAAACGGGCAACTTCGGCGTGTGACGACCCGGCCTCCAGCGGCTTCCGGCGCCGACCCGCGCCGGAGGACGCGGCCGGTGTCATGTTGGATGTAATAGGAGGATTCGCAATGAAATGCCGCATCCTGCTTTCCGTGCTGGTATTCTTCATCGCCGGACTGGCGCTGAACCTTCAGGCCAAAACCAACGACTTCATCGGCGTATGGGAGAACGTCGACCCGACCACCCGGAACATCACGCGACTCGTTATCAGCGCGTCGGGCACGCCCAACGTCCTGAAGGTGAGGACCTTCGGCCAGTGCCATCCGACGGACTGCGACTGGGGAACGGAGAAGCTGTACCTTTACGGCGCCAGCATCACGGACGACGACTACCAGTTCGCCACCGCGATTTATGACCAGAACTTCGCGGTAAGCGTTCTTGCCCTGGAATTCCTCGATGACGGCCGGATCGCCCTCGACAGCTACAGGCGGTTCGCCGGCGGCGACCGCCAGTATTACCACTCGTTCGACCTGTTTCATAAGGCCCCGGGCGGAGGCTGCCCCGACCTGGTGGTTCAGAGCATCGAGAAGCCGGTATGGGACAACATCAACAAGCGCTCCGTCATAAAGGCCGTCATCCAGAACGTGGGCACCGCACCGGCGGCCCAGAGCCTGGCGCGGCTTATGGATCCAAGTACGCCGCAAAGCACGGGTGCGCCCTACAACGACGTCCAGAACGTGCCGGCGCTGGCGCCGGGCGCCACCCACGCCGTCACGTTCACCCTGCCCTACTGGGTCTATAACCCCGATGCGGACTTCGACGTCACCGCCGACTACAAGGACATGGTCAAGGAATGCGACGAGACCAACAACAAGCAGGAATTCCACCAGATCGGCTGACCAGCGGCGGCACCGCTCTACGGGGGCGCGGCACCACCGCGCCCCCCTTTCTTTTCAGCGCCGGAGCGGGCGGGCTCACCCGGTCGCTTGACCACATCGAGCCGGTCGCAAGATGGGGCGGGGCACACATCTGTTCCGTGCTAGACTCGGTTCTTGGCACATTAAGCAACCCGAATGTCACAGGGAGGGGTTTCGAGGTGAGCCGTCCACTGAAAAGCGCCGTGCGGGTCCTGTCTCTTCTATTTGCCTTGTCCGCGACCCTGTCTCTCTTCGCCGGTCTTCCCGAATGCGGAGACATCACCAAGCTCGATTTCAAGAACATGACCCTCACCGTGCCCGACCAGGGGCCGGTCACGTTGAAGAACGGCGAGGGAGAAATCACCGGCATGGTCGATGGCGTGCAGGAGGGACCTCAATGGTACGTCGAGATCTTGAACGATATCATTCTCAAGCCTGCTCCTGGTGTCACGTGCCGGCTGATCAATCTCGATACGGACCATCTCGACGGGGTCGGCGACCTGGGGTACGCGCTCATGTACGAATGCGAAGGAGGCACTCTCAAACTCGTGTTCCAGACGGAGGGCTACGACTCCGGCATAGAAATCAAGAAGATCAACGACAGGACCTTCACCCTCGGCCGCGCTGTATACCGTAAGAGCGACCCGGAGTGTTGCCCCACGATGCAGGCCACCGACACCTACGTCTGGTCCCCCAAACAACACACATTCAAGAGAGTCAAGACCGTGGAACGCCCCCGGAAACAGGACTGATTCTGCGTCCACGCCGGCAAAGACAGCGGGACCTTCTATGGGCTTTTTTTTCGTTTGGGACGTGGTGAACGGTCGGTCCGGGTCACTAGGCCAGTAAGGTGTCCGAAATTCGCAAATATGAACTTAGCGAGGTCTGGAACACCCTCAACGCAGCCGGATCGTACC
>JBJKRE010000020.1:0-7929 GCA_046704825.1 Acidobacteriota bacterium | reverse complement strand
GATTAATCGTGCCACGAAGGAGATCACGCTCAAGATCGTATACTACGGCCCGGGCCTCTGCGGAAAGACGACGAACCTCGAGTACATATACACCAAGGCCAATCCCGGCAAGCGGGGCAAACTCCTGACGGTCACCACGGAGACGGACCGGACGCTCTTCTTCGACTTCCTGCCCGTGGAACTGGGCACGATCAGGGGCATGAAGGTCCGCGTCCAGCTCTACACGGTGCCGGGACAGGTCTTCTACGACGCCACCCGGCGCATCGTCCTCAGGGGCAGCGACGGGGTGGTCTTCGTTGCGGACTCCCAGAGCGTCATGGCCGACGCCAACCTGGAGAGCGTCCAGAACCTCAAGACGAACCTCCGCCTCAACGGCCTCGACCCGGAGACCGTCCCGCTCGTCTTCCAGTACAACAAGCAGGACCTGAGGGACCTGGCCCCCGTCGATGACATGGAGGAGAGGCTCAACTGGCGCCGCGTCCCCTACTTTCTGTCCGTGGCCACCGTGGGCCAGGGCGTCAACGAAACGCTGCGAAGAATCATCGAGGAGGTGATCCGCTCCCTCCACGAGAAGGACGCGGCCCTCAAGAAGGCCGTCGGGGACAAGCGCGTGCCGGTCAGGGAGGGGCTGCCGGCCGAAGCCGCGACCGCAGGGGACAGGACCTCCTCGTTCTCCGAGATGGTCCCGGAGACCGACCGCCGCCGGACCGTCCAAGATACGGCGCATACGGGGGAACGGGCGGTGGAGTCCGGAGAGGCGCTCCCGGCAGCCGAGGCCCCGGAACCTGAGCCAGCGGACGGCCCGGACTCCGTGGAAGAAGCGCCCGAGCCGGAGATGGTGGAAGAAGCCCCGCTGCCCGAAGAAGTGGAGGCCGTCGAAGAGGTCCCGGTCGACGACGGGGCAGCCGATGCGCCGGAGGAACCTTCCGGGGAGTCCGAAGCCCCCGTGGTTCCCCAGGAGACGCCGGCCGAAGGACGGGAGCCCGAAATCCTCGACCTCGACGCCCTCGACGACGAGCCCGCCCCCATGGAGGAAGTCGGGGAGTCCTCCGGGCAGGACTACCTTGAGCCCGTTTCCCGGGAGCCCAGTCCGCCCGCGGCCGCAGAGCAACCGGACTCCGAGGCCGCCGGCCCGGCCGGAGAAACGGAAGGTGACGGGGCCCGGCTGGAGAGCGTCCGCAAAGAACTCGAACTCACCCGTCAGGCGATCGAGGACTTCACCCGAAGGCTGGAGTCCCTCGCGCGCGAGGCGTCGGCCCTGAGGTCTCGGATCGTCTCCATGGAAGAGGAACTCGTCGAGGCCGAGGACGGGTGAGCCGCCTCCGGCCGACGGAACAATCGGCCGGAAGCTCCGCGGGCTCGGGCTGTGAAGCCCTTCCCGTTTGGCATTCCTCATTGTAACAGGCGCCCCGGCATGGTATCGTTAGTCCTTTAAGAAGGAAGGCCAGATGAAGGATCGAGCGCCCCGCGAGGACACAGAGCCCCATCCCCTTCTGCGGCTGGTCGACCGCCAGCGGATCCCCCGGCACGTGGCCATCATCATGGACGGCAACGGCCGCTGGGCCACCTCCCGCGGGCTTCCGCGCATCGAAGGCCACAAGGCCGGCATAGAGGCCGTCCGGCGTGCCGTATCCGCCGCGTCGGACCTGGGCGTCAGCTGCCTGACGCTCTACGCCTTTTCCATGGAGAACTGGAAACGGCCGAAGATGGAGGTGCAGGCGCTCTTCACCCTCCTGCAGCGTTTCCTGTCCTCCGAAGCCGACAGCATCGTGAAGAACCGGATCCGCTTCCGGACGATCGGCCGGATCGAGGACCTGCCCAGGAAGAACCAGCAGCACATCCGGGTACTCGAGGAAAAGACCCGCGAAGGGGACTGGACGCTCACCCTCGCGCTGTCGTACGGCGGCCGCACGGAGATCGCCGACGCCTGCGACGCGATCGTCAAGGAGGCACTCCAAAAGGGCGACAGTCCCAGGATTACGGCCGAGGACGTGGCCAGGCACCTGTACGCGCCCGACCTGCCCGACCCGGACCTGCTCATACGGACGAGCGGCGAACACCGCATCAGCAACTTCCTCCTGTGGGAGATCGCCTACACGGAGATGGTCATCCTGGACGTCCTATGGCCGGACTTCGCCGAGCAGCACTTCTTCGAGGCCGTGCTCGACTACCAGCGGCGCGAGCGCCGGTACGGGGGCGTGCCCGGGAGCAAGGGGGCCCCCGGCTCCGGCAAGACGAGGTACGCCACGTGAAGCGAGTCCTGACGGCCGTCGTGCTGCTGCCCGTTTTCATCCTTTGCGTCCTCGCCCCGAACCCTGTCTACTTTTACGGACTGGTGGCCCTCGCCGCCGTGCTGTGCGCGTCGGAGTACTCGGGCATCGCCAAGGCCACCGGCGCCCTGCCCTTCAACGTGCTCCTCTACCCCTTCGTGCTCGCCTGCCTGGCCACGCTCGTGTGGCCGGACATCTTTACCATGACGAGAGTCCTGGCGGCCCTCTTCGTCTGCATCCTGCTGGCGGGTCTGATCCGGCAGGCCAGCGTGAAGAAGGCGCTGGCCTCCATGGCGGGCACGGTGTTCGGCGTCCTGTACGTGGGCTTTCTGCTGAGCTACATGATCGCCGTCCGCCAGACGGGCGACGCCGTGGGCCCGCGGCTGATCTTCGTCATGTGCCTGGGCGTCTGGGCCGGCGACACGTCAGCGTACTACGTCGGTAAGACCTTCGGCCGGCACAAGCTCAGCACGCGCCTCTCCCCCAAGAAGACGTGGGAGGGCGCCGCGGCGAACGTCGTGGGCAGCATACTCGGCGTCGCCGTCGCCCGATGGACGTTTCTGCCCTCCCTGGGCGTTGGTGATGTGGTGGCCCTCGGCGCCCTTCTTGCGGTGGTGGGCATCCTGGGCGATTTGTTCGAGTCCATGCTGAAGCGCGGCGCGGGCGTTAAGGATTCTTCGTCCCTCCTCCCCGGCCACGGCGGGCTGCTGGACCGCCTGGACAGCCTGCTGTTCAACGGACCGCTTCTCTTTTACTACCATCAGGTATTCATGAAATGAGCAGAGGCATTACCATTCTGGGTTCAACGGGGAGCGTGGGGCAGACCACGCTCAAGGTCATCCGCCACATGCCCGAGGCCTTCCACGTGGTCGGCCTGGCGGCGGGACGGCGGGTGGACGTTCTCATGGAGGAGATCCGCGAGTTCTCCCCGAAGGTCGTGTCCGTCCTGACCGAAGAGGACGCACGGACCGTCTCGAAGGCATTCCCGAACCTCGAGGTCCGTTACGGCCAGCACGGAGCCCTCGTGGTGGCCGAGGCGGACGGCGCCGACACGGTGGTCGCGGCCATCGTCGGGTCGGACGGTCTGGCTCCCACCTTCAAGGCCGTCAAGCGTGGCAAACGGGTGGCCCTGGCCAACAAGGAGTCCCTGGTCATGGCCGGGCGTCTCGTGATGGAGGCCGCCAGGCGTTCCGGTTCCGAAATCCTCCCCGTGGACAGCGAGCACTGCGCCGTGTTCCAGTGCATGCGCGGCGAGAGCCCCAAGCACATCCGCAGGCTGGTGCTCACGGCCTCCGGCGGGGCCCTCAGGGACGTGCCGCTGGCCGAGGTCGAAGGTGCCCCGGTGGACAAGGTCCTGGCCCACCCGACGTGGAAGATGGGCCGCAAGATCACCGTGGACTCCGCGACCATGATGAACAAGGGGCTCGAGGTCATCGAGGCCCACTACCTCTTCGGCGTGCCCGTGGACAACATCTCCGTACTCATGCACCGCGAGAGCATCGTCCACTCCATGGTGGAGTTCGTGGACGGCTCCATCGTCGCCCAGCTCGCGGACGCCGACATGGTTCTGCCCGTGCAGTACGCCCTGACCTATCCCGCGCGGCGCAACGGCCCCATGCCCTTTCTCAACCTGGCGGACCTGGAGACGCTGACCTTCGCCAAGCCCCAAGCGGAACGCTACCCCTGCCTGGACCTGGCCCGCCAGGCGGCCAAGACCTCCGAGGCCCACATGATCGTCATGAACGCGGCCAACGAAGAGGTGGTGGCCGCTTTCCTCGGCGGCAGGATCCCCTTCGGCGCCATTCACAGGATCATCCGCAGGGTCATGGACGCCACCGTCCCCGCCACGCCGGGCTCTCTGGAACAGGTGCTGGCGCTGAACGCCTCCGGGCGCGCGCTGGCTAAGAAGACCCTCTCTTCGACGGAGTTTGACGCTTGAGTTTCGTATTGAATGTCCTGTTCTCCCTGGCCGTCTTCGTGGTCGTTTTTGGCGTCATCGTGATGGTACATGAGATGGGCCACTACATAGCCGGCCGCCTGCAGGGTTTCGCCATCGAAGCCTTCTCCATAGGTTTCGGGCCCTAGATTTTCGAGATCAAGGGCAAGTACAACCTGTGGCAGTTCCGCTGGATCCTGTTCGGCGGCTACGTCAAGTTCTACGGCGAGACGGGCGGGGAGGAGCACCCGGACGGCGAACCCCCGTCCCCGCCCGGGCCCGGTCGGCCTTTCATGGAGAAGAAGCGGTGGCAGCGCTTCATCGTCATGATCATGGGCGTCACCTTCAACGTGATCCTAGCCTATTGCCTGTATACCGGCCTGGCAACGAGCGGACTGCCTGAGTCGCCCCTTCGAAACCAGCCCGCCAGTATCGGTGCGGTCGCTCCGAACTCGCCGGCGGCGAAGGCCGGCATCAAGGCCGGCGACGTGATCGTGAACATCGCAGGCCGTTCCGTCTCCGACTGGAACCAGGCCGAACAGGACATCATGATCAACCAGAAGCCGTTCGAATTGACGGTTGAAAGAGCAGACAAAAGGATTTCTCTGCACATCAAACCGGAGATTATGACCGTTTTCCACCAGCCGGTGGGCTACATCGGAGTCATGAGCTCGGCGCCGGCCATCGTAGGGGCGGTCATGAAACCATCGCCGGCCTATGATGCAGGCATCCGCCCCGGCGACAGGATCGTCTCGATGGATGGTGTGCCGGTGAAATTCTTCGACCAGCTGCCTCCGCTGCTGGCCAAAGGAAACGGCAAGTCCCAGAATTTCGTCATCGACAGGCACGGCAAGAGGATCGACTTTACCATCAAGCCGGCATGGAACGTCAAGGACAAGCGGTTCCAGATCGGTATTTACTCCATGAGCGATCAGTACCAGATCGTGCGGTATCCATTTCCCTCCAACCTGCTGAAGGGCCTTCGCATGACCGCGGACCAGTTCACGCTGGCCTACAGGGTGTTGCGGCGAATGCTCGAGAGAAAGCTCTCATTGAGCGCGATCGGTGGGCCAGTCTCCATTGTCTACATAACGGGAAAGGCGGCCCAGGCGGGGTTTGTCAGCCTACTTCTTTTCGTCGCCATGATTTCCCCCCAGCTGGCCTTCTTCAACCTCCTGCCCATCCCTGGGCTGGACGGCGGCCAACTCCTCATCCTTCTCATCGAGGGCGGGATGCGGCGGGACCTGCCCATGGTCGTGAAGGAGCGGATCATCATGATCGGCTTCACGCTGGTGATCCTCCTCTTCCTCGTCATCGTCTTCGTGGACACGGCCAAGTTCTTCCACTGAGCCGGTCCTGCGGCTCCGGTGGAGAGCCGCCCGCTTGTCCGCGCTCGTCGGGCAGCGCGACGCTTCGGAGCCGTTTCATGACCGACGCCGACATCTACGAACCCTACGACAGGCTGGTGACCATCTCGATCCTGGGCCGGCCGGTCCAAGTCCCCGAGAACAACATCCTGTTGAGGTGCCTTCAGTTCATCAGCCCCGATACGGTCCCTTACGGCAACTTCTGCTGGAACGCGGACTGTCATAACTGCAAGATCCGCCTCCGCAGGGACGGTTCCGTCCAGACCGCGCTCTGCTGCCAGACCGTCGTGAAGGAAGGCGACGAGATCGTCGAACTGGGCCCGGAGACGGAGTACGTCCTGTGGGAGTGGCTGCAGTCATGACGGACGGGAGGGTTGTCCTCACCATCGACCTGACCGCCCCGGGATGGCCAGCAGCCCTGCGCGATGCGGCGGCCGAAAACCTGCCGCTGGTACTCTCCGCTCACGGGAGGTGTCCCGCGGAATCCCTCCGAACGGAACACCTGTCAGCCCTCCTGTACAGGCCCATGCCCGTCACGGGCGTGCTGTCTGGGTCCGTCGGGGGGCCTGCCGGCGTAGCGCTGCTGGCCTGCGACGAGGTCTTCTGGTGCCCGAGGGCCCGCCTTCGTTTGGAGCCTTCGGGCGGCGGCGAGGTCACCCTGCTTTCCGCCCGGATGGGTCCGGCGGCCGCCGGCCGCGTCTGGTTCTCCGGCGGGGTCCTGACCCGGCGCGAGGCCGTACGCTCGGGGTGGGCTGTGGGCGCGCCGGAACATGCCCGGGGCCTGGAGTTGGCGAGGCGACGACACACGGGCCTCTCTCGCAGCGCCCTTTCCCTTCTGCGCGAACTGCTGTATCGTGAAATCGGCCTGCCGCTGGACGCCGCGCAGGCCCTCGAACGGGCCGCCTTCGCCGCGGCCTTCGCCTCCGGCGACCCCGCCGAAGGCATCGCGGCCTTCCTCGAAAAGAGGCGGGCCCTGTTCGCCCCGAACCGATCGTGACGCCCGAGGGAGAATTCAGATGGATTTCGAACTGAACGAAGACCAGCAGATGATCGCATCCATGGTCCGCGACTTCGCGGAAGAGAAGATCCGTCCCGGCGTGGCCGAGCGGGACGCCGAAGAACGCTTCGTCGGCGACCTCCTGCCCGGCCTGGCCGAGCTGGGCCTGCTCGGCATGGTCACCCCCGAAGAATACGGCGGCTCGGGCCTGGACAACGTCTCCTACGCCGTCGCCATCGAAGAGCTGGCCCGCGTCTGCCCCTCCACGGCCGTGACGGTTTCGGTCACGAACTCCGTGTGCCAGGACCCCATCCTGCGCTTCGGCACCGAGGCCCAGAAAAAGAAGTTCCTGCCGCCGCTCGCCGCGGGCGAGATGATCGGCGGCTTCGGCCTGACGGAGCCCGGATCGGGCTCCGACGCCGGCGCCCTCAAGACCCGCGCCGTCACGGACGGCGATGCCTACGTGCTCAACGGTTCCAAGGCCTGGATCACCAACACCCACGTCGGCAAGGTCTTCGTCGTCATGGCCGTGACCGATCCCTCGGCGGGCGCCAAAGGCATATCGGCCTTCATCGTAACGCCCGACATGCGCGGCTTCGAATTCATGCCGCACGAGAAGAAGATGGGCCTCCGGGCCTCGATCACCTCGGGCATCGCCTTCGAGGACTGCCGCGTGCCCGCCGAGAACCTCCTCGGCCAGGAGGGCATGGGCCTGAAGATCGCGCTCGCCACCCTGGAGGTCTCGCGCATAGGCATCGCAGCCCAGGCCCTGGGCATCGCACAGGGTGCCTTCGAGGAGGCGGTCAAGTACGCGAAAACGAGGGAGACCTTCGGCAAGCCCATCGCCCAGCACGGCGCCATCCAGGCCATGCTGGCAGACGCGGCCGCCTCCATCGAGGCCGCACGCCTCATGACTCGCAGGGCCGCCGCCATGCGGGACGCCGGCGCCCCGGGCCTCGCCAGGGCCTCGAGCATGGCCAAGCTCTTCGCCAGCGAGACGGCCAAGTCCGTCTGCGACATGGCCGTCCAGGTCCACGGCTCCTACGGCTACAGCCGCGACTACCCCGTGGAGCGCTTCTACCGCGACGCGCGCGTCACGACCATCTACGAAGGCACCAGCGAGGTCCAGCGCATCGTCATCTCGCGCTCTTTGCTCAAGGACTGACGGACTGTAGGGTGGGCAAAAGCGAAGCGTTGCCCACCACATAAAAGGCCGCAGGAGCGGCCTTTTATTGGCGGAGGTGCATGGGAATCGAACCCACCTGCCGAGGGGTTAGCCCCGGTACAACGGGTTTGAAGCCCGCGCGAAGCACCAGCCCCGAAGCACCTCCGGAATCAGAGTACGGCACCCGCTGACAA
>JBJKRE010000019.1:0-24567 GCA_046704825.1 Acidobacteriota bacterium | reverse complement strand
GGTCCACTGGACGTCGAACTCGACCTCGAGGGGGTCGCCGGAGTAGGCAAAGCCCATCTTGGCCTCGGCGGGCACGGAGGTCAGCGTCATTTTGGTCTCTTCGCCGGGGAAGTAGCTCTTCAGGGGGCCGATCAGCGGTGACGTCTCGAAGGAGGAGTGCCCCTTGTAGTCGAAGGTCGCCTTGCTGTGGAAGAACAGGCCGAAGGACCAGGGTTTCATCTTGTACATGTAGCTGATGTTCCAGCCGTACGCCTGGTCTCTCAGCCACGTATCCACGGACCCTTCCGAATACTTGTAGAACGGCACGAAATAGGGCGGGATCGGCAGGGGTGTGCCGTAGGGGTTGACCGCGGTCGAGAGCGCGGAGGTGTTGACCGCGCGGATGAGGTTGAGCTTGGAGTCGTAGTAGTCGAGGCCGATGGCCAGGGAGTTGTAGTCGTCCAGCCTGAACGCCAGAACGGGACGGATGTCCAGCGTCACGATCTTGGCGTGGCGGCTCACGAAGCGCCCCGGGAAGTTGTCGGACCAGTCCGTGGCCAGGTTGAAGGGTGCGTTGGCCATGATGCCGAACGTCACGCGGTCGGACAGGGGCGCCGAGTAGTAGATGGCCGGGAGGAAGAAGTTCTTGGCGTTGTCCGTGTGGCTGCCCAGGGTCGGACTTTCGTACTTCACGTCCGCATTGATGTAGGTGAGATTGACGGCGAACTGCATGCCCTTCTGAAATGCGAGTCCCGCGGGATTGAAATAGACGGCCGTCACGTCGCTGGCCCTGGCCGTGAAGGCCCCGCCCTGGGCGGCCGCTTTCGCACCCTGCTCGGAAATGAGCGTACCGGATGCCCAGGCCCCCGTAGCCATGGCGCACAGCAACACGGCCCCTACGAATACTCTCATCCTCATGCGTTCCTCCTTTCCTCGATTCCTCAATTAATGGGTCCCCGTTACACGCACAGGGTATTATGGAGAAAAAGCCAGTGTCAATAGGAATGGAGACGTTTTGAGCCGCGAAATCAAGGCGCCCCCTCCGTCGCCCGCGGCCTCGGGGGCATTTCCCCCGGCCGTCTCTGCGGAGCATCGGGGCCCACCGGCGCTCACGGCGCCCCGCCACACTGCGTTTCCAGCGAAGACAGGAACCTCCGACCCCAGCGGCTGACATCCATGTTCTCCACCCTCTGCTTGAGAGCCGAGAGCCGTTCGTACCGCTCGCGCGCGGACATCTGGCAGGCTTTCCTCAGGGCCGCCACCACCTCCTCCACGTCGTACGGGTTGACGATGAGCGCCTCCGGCAGAACCCTTGCGGCGCCGGCCAGCTGGGACAGGATGAGCACCCCGTCGTCGTTTGCGGCCACGAACTCCATGGCCACGAGGTTCATGCCGTCCCTCAGCGGCGTCACCAGGGCGACGTCGGCGGCGCGGTAGTACGCCGCGAGCTCCTCGTGGGTGAGCGTGCGGTAGAGGTACGTGACCGGGACCCAGTCCTGCTGCATGAAGGCGCCGTTAATTCGGCCCACCACCTCGTCGATCTGTCGCTTCAGGAGCCGGTAGGATTCCACGCGGGTCCTGCTGGGCGTGGCGACCTGGAAGAAACAGACCTTCCGCCTCAGCTGCGGGTTGGAGCGAAGGAAGCGTTCGTAACACAGCAGCCTTTCGAGGATGCCCTTGGTGTAGTCCAGCCTGTCCACGCCCAGTATGACCGTCATGTCACGGGCGTCCTGCCTTAGCCGCATGGCCTCGAAGCGGGTCTCGGGACGGTAGGAGAGGTGCCGAAACTTCTGGGAATCGATCCCGATCGGGTGCGCTTCCACCTTCACCGTCCGCCCCTTCCAGCGCACGCATCCCTCCGACACCTCGGCGCCCGTGAACTCTCTGACGGCATCCAGGAAGTTGTCCACGTACTCCTGCACGTGGAAGCCGACGAGGTCGTTCCCCAGCATGCCTTCCAGCAGCGCCCTGGCCTGCGGGAGTACCCGCCAGACCTCGAGGGCCGGCCACGGGATGTGCCAGAACAGACCGATCCGCGCCTGCGGGCGCGCCGCACGCACGAAACCGGGCACCAGCATGAGCTGGTAATCCTGGATCCAGATGGTGTCGTGCTCCTTCGAGTGCCTGAGGGTCTCGCGGGCGAACCGCCGGTTGATCTTGACGTAGTCCTCGTAGAATTCGCGCCTCAGGTCCAGGCGTTCGATAAAGTAGTGCGCCAGGGGCCACAGGACCCTGTTGGCGTAGCCGTAGTAGAAGTTGGACAGCTCACGGTCCTTCAAGGTGAGCCGGTGCACGGTGACCACCGGATCGTCGGGCGGATACTTGAGCACCGGCGCCTCTTTCGCACCCTTCTCGCCCCAGGCAACCCACACACCGCTCCGTTCCTCCAGCACGGGGAAGAGCGCAGAGGTGAGGCCGCCGACGGACGGCGTCCATCGCCCGTCCACCTCGCGCAGCGGTTCCCGGTTTGCCACCACCACGAGTCCCATGGCCGATCCCCGTACGTTACGGATATATATAGGTCCAAACGTGACAAAAATCCTCCCTGTCAGCCCCGGGGCGGAAGGGTCGGGAAGGAGGCCCACAGGAGGGCGCAGGTCCCGGGGAAGGGGCTGCCATGGATTGAAAAAACGGGGGCATTGGGGTACAATGGCCTTTTGTTAAGGAGGTTTAGCTCCAATGAAGAAAGGCATTCACCCCGAATATCACGAAGTCACGGTGACCTGCGCGTGCGGGAACACCTTTACCACCCATTCGACCAAGAAAGAGCTGAAGGTTGAAATCTGTGCGGCCTGTCACCCGTTCTTCACGGGCAAGCAGAAGTTCCTCGACACGGCCGGCCGCATCGAGAAGTTCAACAGGAAGTACGAAAACACGCTCAAGGCTCAAGGGAGCTAGATGCACGACAAGCGCCGAGGCCTTCTCGGCCGGCTCTGGCGTTCGTACCTCCCCCTCATGGCGGAGGGCAGCGTTCTCGTAGGAGGCCAGGCCGTCATCGAGGGTGTCCTCATGCGGTTGCCCCAATCCTATGCGGTGGCGGTCCGCCACCCGAAAGGAGAGGTGTGCGTCAAGCGTGACCGCCTGCCGGAAACGGCCAGGGGCCGGTTCGGAAATCTCCCGTTCGTCCGGGGGTCCGTCATCCTCTTCAAGTCCTTGATGCTGGGCATTTCGGCGCTGAACTATTCGGCCGAGATCGCCATGGACGAAGAGGACGAAAGCGCAACGGCGGCGGACGGCGACAAGGACAAGAAGAAGTCGGCGTCCTCCCTCGCCCTCGCCCTCACGGTTGTCCTCTCCCTGGGGCTCGGCGTGCTCATGTTCTTCTACGTGCCCCTCCTGCTGACCCAGTTCCTGTCGCGGTACCTGAGCATGGCCCACAACTCGCTCGGCTACAACCTCATCGACGGCTTCTTCCGGGTGACCATCTTCCTCGGTTACATCCTCAGCATCTCGATGCTGAAAGACATCCGGCGGATCTTCGCCTACCACGGCGCGGAGCACAAGGTGGTCTACACGTGGGAGGCGCGCGAAGACCTGACGGTCGAAAACGCCAGAAAGCACTCCACCCTGCACCCCAGGTGCGGGACGTCCTTCCTGATCTTCGTCATGGTGGTTTCGATCCTGGTATTCTCGATCGTACCCGCGAGCTACCCCTTCTGGGTCAAGGCCGCGGCGAGGATCGTCTTCCTGCCCCTGATCGCGGGCATCTCATACGAACTCATCCGCTTCACGGCCAAGTTCCCCCGCTCGCCGTTCGTTCGACCGCTCCTCTGGCCCGGCCTCGGTTTCCAGCTCCTGACGACCCGTCAGCCCGACGACGACATGCTCTCGGTGGCCATAAAGGCGCTGAGCGAGGCCCGGGACCTCGCCGAAGAACCCATGGCGGCGTAACCCCGCCGCGGGCACCGGACCGGGCTGCCTCACAAGGATCACGACCATGGATTCTGCCGTTCTCACCCGACTGGACAATCTGGTTCAAAAGCACGCCGAACTCTCCAGGCAGCTCAGCCAGCCCGACGTGTTGAACGACCCCGCGCGCTACCGCGACCTGAGCAAGGCCTACGCCGAGCTCTCGGACACGGTGGCCATCTACAGCGAGTACAGGAAGTCCCTCATGGACTACGAGGTGGCCCGCGAGATGGCGGACGGCAACGACCCGGAGATGGCGGAGATGGGCCGCGAAGAGATGGCCGGCCTCGAACCGGCGCTCGAAGGGCTCGAAAAGGAACTCAAGCTCTGCCTCCTGCCCACGGACCCCAACGACGAGAAGAACGCCATTCTCGAAATCCGCGCGGGCTCCGGCGGCGAGGAGGCCGCCCTGTTTTCCGGAGACCTCTTCCGAATGTACGCCCGTTACGCCGAACGGCGGGGCTGGAAGTTGGAGGTCCTCGAAGAGAACCGGACCGAGCTGGGCGGATTCAAGGAGATCATCGCCTCCCTGTCGGGCCAGAAGGTTTACTCCCGCCTGAAGTTCGAGGCGGGCGTGCACCGCGTCCAGCGTGTGCCCAGCACGGAGGCCGCAGGGCGGATCCACACCTCCGCAGTCACCGTTGCGGTCCTGCCCGAGGCCGAGGAGGTGGACGTCCAGATCGACGAGAAGGACCTGCGCATCGACCGGTTCTGTTCGTCGGGGCCCGGCGGCCAGAGCGTCAACACCACCTACAGCGCCATCCGCATCACGCACCTTCCGACGGGCCTGGTGGTCTCCTGCCAGGACGAGAAGAGCCAGATCAAGAACAAGGCCAAGGCCCTGAAAATCCTGCGCTCACGCCTCCTCCAGCTCGAGGAGGAGAAGCGGATGGCCGAACTGTCCCAGACCCGCAAGTCCATGGTCCGGTCCGGCGACCGTTCAGAGAAGATCCGGACCTACAACTTCCCCCAGAACAGGCTCACGGATCACCGCATCAACCTCACCATCCACCGCCTGAGCGACATCCTCGAGGGCGACATGGACATGCTTCTGAGCCCGCTCATCGAGACCTTCGAGGCCGAACGGCTCGAGCACGAGTTCGACAGGGTGGTGGGGTAACAAGGTCATTTCGGATTTGGGAATTGGGATTTGGGATTTAAGAAACGGCAGAGGACAGGCCTTCGGCAACCTCGCCCCAACGCCAGTTAGCTCCTCAGCCCACAAACGCACGGCAACAGCGAGCAATGACCAGCAAATGGCGGAAAGGCCGGCCGACGTCAGTCGGCCGCTTCGAGGGCTGGCCCCCAGCCGCAGTTCAAATCCGCAATCCTAAATCCAAAATCCCAAATCGCCCTACCGCCTCCTCACGCGAGAAGATGGTGCACCCGCCCGCCGTCCACGGGGAGGGCGACGCCCGTGATGTAGGCGGCCTGCTGAGAGCACAGAAAGGCCACGGCGGCGGCGAGTTCGGAGGGGTCGCCGACCCGGCCGGCCGGCGTGGCTCGCGCCCACGCCTCCATGTAGCTCTCCCAGGGCTTGCCTTCCCTGCCGGACGCGGCCCTGGCCAGTTCCTCCAGCCTGTCCGTGCGCGTGTACCCGGGACAGACGCTGTTGACCGTGATCCCTTCCGCGGCCACCTCCGTCGAAAGCGTCTTCAGCAGGCCGGTCAGGCCGGGGCGGTAGGCGTTGGACAGGGCCAGGCCGGCTACGGGCTCGTGGACGGACAGGGATGTTATCGCCACGATGCGTCCCCATTTTCTCCGTCTCATGCCGGGCAGCAATCCCCGGATCATCCTGACGGCCGACATGAAGGTCAGCTCCCAGCCGAGCCTGAGCTTCTCCTCGGACACGGACTCCTCGAAGCCGCCTGCCGGCGGTCCGCCGGCGTTGGTCACCAGGATGTCCGCCCTGCCAGATTCCGCCTCCACGAATTCCACCGCCCGGGCCACACCCTCCGGGGAGGCCAGGTCCGTCGCACAGTACGTCGCCTCGACGCCGAAGCGCCCCTTCAGCCCGGTGCAGATATCGGCCAGACGGTCTTCCCGCCTCGCCACCAGAACGCAGTGAGCGCCCTCCGCGGCCAGGGCCTCCGCCGCGGCCAGTCCCAGGCCCGCGCTGGCGCCGCACACCACCGCCGTCTTTCCCTTGAGTCCAAAGTCCATGGCTTCACCTCTCCTGGAAAGAGTAACAAACCCGCCCCGGCCCGGACCATATTCCAGGCCTAAAGAGTGATCGGGTGAAGAGTGATCGAGTGACTGAGCCGGGAGGAGGCCTCCGAAGCGGCCAGGGGCTAAGGGCTAAATTCTAAAGGCTAAAAGAACGATTCGGGACGGCGATGGCAGGCCTTCGAGGGGCTACCGACTACCGTTTCCCTTTTAGCCCTTCGGCTTTAGGCTTTTGCCCTTGGGAGAAGATTTTTCCTCTTTTCGCCCTTCGGCCTTTAGCCTTTAGCCCTTGGGAAAAGCCTTATCCTCAGTTCTTTACCGTCTGTCCAATCCCAAATCCCAATTCCCAAATCCGATCTCCCCTTGACAGGCGGCAAAAGTTGTACTGTTATAGTACCAAGTCGTTTGCGCGGGAGGCGCGCAAGAATGTCGGATTGGTTACAGG
This sequence comes from Acidobacteriota bacterium, assembly GCA_046704825.1. Taxonomy (GTDB): domain Bacteria; phylum Acidobacteriota; class UBA4820; order UBA4820; family DSQY01; genus CAVRTJ01. The sequence continues at coordinate 18,068 of JBJKRE010000019.1, read as the reverse complement.
TTCTTCGGACTCGAGGAAATAGAATCCCGGCATTCGGCGTTTCCTTTCGCGGGAGAGCCCGGAACCGACTTTCGGATCCAGTCCAGGATCCATCATCGGGGATACGGCTTGTGAGCCGGCGCTTGGCATCTACGATCTAGGGGAGACCAACCTCGCGCCGGTTAAAGAGATCTAAAGAGGCGAGATAAGAGGGTTGGGCGGTTTGGTCCGTCTATCGGACCGGGTGCTGGAGGCCATGAGGAACCGCCCTAGAGACCTTTGGATGGTCGTCGGATGACGGCGCGCAAGCTGCGTTCCATCAGCAGGAGTGCCGGCGTTCCTCGGCCGAACATTTCCGGTCAGTTCTCGGCTCGACGCGAATCCTTCACGGACTCGCAAGTGATCGTCGCCGGGTTGCCCGGTACCGCGCCCAGACCGCCAGCTGGTGGCTCGAACGACGGCCACCGTCTCCGAATAAAGCGCAGAGCCGAAGAGGGCTCACCTATACCCGCCGGGTACTGCAGGTGCGCGCTACACAACCCGGTCCCTCCCGGGGGCCGAACGTCGGCCCGGGAGAGCACGAACGCGTCCGGCACACTGGAACCCGGCGTCTTCTGGTATCGCGAAGACCGCCCGCCTCCGCCCCCGCAACCCGACAGATAGACCCCTTTACTCTATTCATCGCATTGTGTTCGCTGCACCAGGAAGAGGGAAGAACTTCAAACGGGCGGGGGGCTATTTTGGAGGTTGAGAAATGAGGAACGCACTCAAAATGAGTGCTCTGTTCGTTCTGGCCCTGGCCCTTGCGGGCATGGGCGTGTGGGCCCAGACGACGGGCGGTGCCATCCAGGGCAGGGTGGTGGACGCCAAGGGCAATCCGATCGTGGGAGCCACCGTTCAGGTGACGGGTCCCGCCGTCCAGGGCATGCTGGGGACGGCCACTGACCTCCAGGGGAAGTACATGATCCCCTTCGTCCCGCCGGGACACAACTACAAGGTGAAAGTAACGGCCGAGGGGTACAACACGGTCGTCCGCAGTGGCATCGACGTGCCCCTGGGCGCCAGCGTCCAGCTGCCCTTCACCATGAGCGGCGGCCAGACCGAGGTCACCGTCACGGCGGCCGCTCCCGTGGTCAACCTGAAGACCACCGAGTCGGGTGCCACGCTGTCCACCAAGATGATCCAGTCCATCCCGCTGAGCCGGAACGCCGACCAGATCGCCTTCCTGGCCCCCACGGCCGTCAACTCCGGTCCGTCCACGCCGGGCAACGCCTCCATCGGCGGCTCCACGGGCGCCGAGAACAACTACATCATCAACGGCGTCGACGTGACCAATACGGGCTTCGGCACCAACGCCGGCAACCAGCTCAACTTCGACTTCATCCAGGACATGCAGGTCCTGACCGGCGGCCTGCCGCCCGAATACGGCGCCACCACCGGCGGCGTCATCAACGCCATCACGCGCAGCGGCGGCAACGAGTTCCACGGCTCGCTGTACACCTACTACTGGTCCGACAGCACGCAGGCCAAGTCCGACGTTTACCCCTGGGCCCCCAACGTCTTCGGCAACGCCGGCTACAAGCAGTACGACATCGGCGGCGAACTGGGCGGCTACTTCGTCAAGGACAAACTGTGGTTCTACGTGGCGTACGACTACAACCGCTACAAGGACTACACCCAGGTGCCCGGCGGTGCCCAGTACGGCGACCAGTACCTGTACCTGAACGGCCGTCCGGCACAGTCCGTGTACGTGGGCCAGAAGATCACCGACGACAACCTGATCAACCCCATGTACGCCTTCAAGCTGACCTGGAACATCAACCCCAACCAGAAGCTGGCCTTCACGGTCTTCGGCAACGACCGCCGCGAAAGTCTGTACGGCAACATCGCCACGCTGGACACGGTGTCGGCTCCCTACAGCATCAAAGAGAGCCCCTACAACGTCTCCCTGCAGTGGAACTCGACCTGGTCGCCCAAGTTCTTCACCGATGCGACTATCAGCTACCACCACCGTGTGCAGGACTTCACCGTCAGCCCCGCCGCCGCCAACAACTGGGCCTACTCCTACTACTTCTCCTCGGGCGTGTACGGCGGCTACCAGGCCTACCCGAAGGATCAGACCATCGCCCCGCAGTACCTCGGCGGCACCACCATCAACCTGGGCAGCAACTACCAGGCGTCCTACGGCGCCGGCGGCCTGGGCGGCATCCCGAAGGACACCTCGGAGCAGGCCCGCGTGAAGTTCACGAACCTGATCGGCAACCACGAGCTGTCCTACGGCTTCCAGTACGAGAAGAACGACTACACGCCCAACATTAACCTGATCAGCGGCCCGAAGAACTTCGTCTCGCCGGCCACGGGCCGGACGGCCATCGGCGGCCTGTTCATCCAGTGGGCCCCCGCCAGCTTCTTCGGCTTCCCCACGGGCCCCAACGGATCCCAGTACGTCTACATGGCTCAGGATTACTTCACCCAGGGCCAGCGCCCCAGCACCGAAAAGTACTTTGCGGGCTGGGTCAACGACAACTGGAACATCACCGACTACTTCATGCTGAAGCTCGGCCTGCGCTACAACCAGGAGAAGCTCACGGGCGACCTCACCGGCCTGTCGATCAAGCTGAACGACGAGTGGGCCCCCCGCCTCGGCTTCACGTGGGACGTCGCGCACAACGGCAAGAGCAAGCTCTACGGCTTCGCGGGCCGCTACTACGAGCGCGTCCCCAGCGACATCGCCATCCGCGGCCTGAACAACGAGGTCTCGGGCGACGAGTTCTTCTACGATCCCCAGCTCACTCAGTGGACGGGCGTTTCCGGCATCTACGGGTCCAGCGAGCTGATCCAGGGCCAGACGGTCCCCGGACAGACCACCGCCCTGCCCGTGAACTCCAAGCTGAAGGGCCCCTACACGGATGAGTACATCCTGGGCTTCGACTACCAGATCCGCCCCGACTTCAAGGTGGGCGTCAGCATGCACTACAGGGCCCTGGGCCGCACGATCGAGGACCTTTCCTTCGACGGCGCCAACACCTACATCATCGCAAACCCCGGCGACTGGACCGGCGTGCCCGCCCCCGGCCTGAACCCCGACTTCAGCCCCAATTACAAGCAGACCTACTTCTTCCCCAAGCCGACCCGTATCTACAAGGCCCTCCAGCTGACCGCCGTGAAGCGCTTCTCCAACAACTGGCAGCTCGGCGGGTCCTACGTGCTGTCCCGCCTGGAAGGTAACTACGAGGGCGCGTCCAGCAACGACACCACGGTCGGCCAGCTCGACCCCAACCTCAACGCGGTCTACGACCTGCCCCAGTTCCTGGTCAACGGCTACGGCCTCCTGCCCCTGGACAGGACGCACCAGCTGAAGGTCTACGGGTCCTACAAGTTCAACAACATCCCGCTCACCCTGTCCGGCAACTTCCAGCTCATGAGCGGCACGCCCATCAGCAAGCAGATCCAGCTCGCCTGGTACGGCGGCGGCGCAGGATTCTACAACACCCGCGGTGCCAACGGACGCACGCCCACCACGTGGGAATTCGACCTCGGCGCCCAGTACAACTTCAAGCTCTACAAGAGCAACCTCGGCCTCCGTCTCGACGTCTTCAACCTCTTCAACGAGCAGAAGCCGACGGCTGAATACCAGACCTGGGCGGTCCAGAGTTCGGCCGGCGGCCCCATCACCATCGACAACAACCTGTGGAGCAAGCCCTACGCTCACCAGGCTCCTAGGCTGGTCCGTCTGGCCCTTCGCTGGACCTTCTAAACCCGATTCTCTTTCCACTCCATCGGCCCCGGGTTCGCCCGGGGCCATTTTTTTGGGTAAGTGATCCAGTGATCACGTGGGGACGATTTGGGATTTTGGAATTGGGTTTTGGGATTTAAGAAACGGCTTGGGACGAGCCTTTGAAGGGCGCCCACGACCCGGCTGGAGGGCCGTTCCGCCACTCTACAACTGTCCACGCAGCACACAGAGGCCTTCGATGCTGGTGGGATAGAGGTTAGAGGGTGAAAGAAAGAAGCACCACGGAAGCAAACGGGCTTACGAAGGCAGACCGTCAGCCGTACTCAAGTCCGAAATCCCAAATCCCAATTCCCAAATGTCCTTTTAGTTCCTCACGGTGAGTACGACCTTGCCGACGGTCTGCCTCTCCTGCATGCGGCGGTGGGCCTCGGCGGCCTTCTCGAGGGGGAGGGACAGGCCCACGCGGGGCTTAAGCACCCCGCGGGCACGCAGTTCCATGAGCACGCCGGCGGCCTCTCTGAGCACGGCCGGTCTGTCGGCCACGTAGTAGAGGTTGAAGCCGCTCAGGCTCCGGTTCTTGTCGATCATGCCCAGGGGCGAGAGGGTCAGCATATGCCGGAGCCGCCAGAGCGCGCCGAGCCGGGCGATGGCGCCCGGCCTCACGGCGGACGCGGCCCCGAAGAGGACGTGCCGTCCGTAGGGCGCCAGAAGGCGCCAGGACTTCCTGAAGACGGTCCCGCCCACCGAATCCATCACCACGTCCACGCCCCGGCCGCCGGTCTCTTCCCGGATGACTCGCGCGAAGTCCTTCTCGCGGTAGAGAATGGGCCGGGCCTCGGGGTATTCCTCCCGGACGACTGCCGCCTTGGCTGCGCTGCCCACCGTGGCGTAGACGCCGGCCCCGAGGTTCTTGAGGAGCTGGAGGCAGGCGATGCCAACACCGCCCGCCGCCGCGTGGACCAGCACCACGTCGTCGCGCCTGACGTGGGCGAGCTGGAAGAGTCCGTGGTAGGCCGTGAGGTACTGCACGGGAAAGGCCGCGGCCTCGGCAAAGGTCATGGTGTCGGGCATTTTGAAGGCATACGCCGCCGGGACCGCCACCCGCTCGGCGTACCCGCCGAAGGTGCAGAAGGCCATGACCCGGTCGCCCGCCGCCAATCCTGCCACACCCTCGCCCACAACCTCGACGACGCCGGCCACTTCGATACCGGGCACGAAAGGGGGCCTGGGAGCGGCCTTGTAAATGCCGAGCCGGGCCAGGACGTCGGCAAAGTTGACCCCCGCCGCCTTGACCGCCACGAGGATTTCGCCCGCACGGGGAGAAGGGTCCTCCCTCTCGACCATCTCCAGCACGGAGACATCCCCGTGCTTCTTCACGATGACGGCTTTCATGGACCACCCTCCTCCCGCCGGTCCGTCTACGGCAGCTTGATCACCGCGATGACCGCCGCGGCAACCGCAGCCAGCAGGACTTTTCTCAACCACCTCAGCCTGGCGGACCAGGTGCCCTCCGAGGGAACGCCCCTGTCGAGGGCGAACAGGATGCAGACCGAGAGAAAGAACCACTGGAGGATGCCCCCCCAGGGTGCGGGCATGTGCGGCCCCTCCCAGATCTGATTGGCGTACAGAAGCCGCTCGGCGGCGATGTACGCGCAGCCCGCGATCATCAGGACCGTGACGAAGCAGAGCTTCTTGGCGACGCCTTCCGTCCACTTCCAGGCCACGCTTGCCTCCCTCAGACGGCCGTCGGCCGCATCTTCCGCGCAAAGACCGGCCCCGCCAGGGCCTTCATGAGCCTGAGGCGGCCGGCGTATAGCAGCTTTCTCGGACTGGCGGGCACGAGGTAGCGGGCGTCGTCCGGGTTGACGATGAGGCTGACCTCTATATTGGGTGCCAGGCCCACGGGTATGCCCTTTTTCATGCAGGCTTCGAACACCCGTCTCATCACCACCACCATGTCCTCGTAGCTGGGCGGGGGGTGGTCCTCCATGGCCGTGCCCTTGATGGGCCTGAATATGCAGACCGTCGGGAAGCACCCGAGGTCGGTGATGAAGTCGACGGCGCGCAGGGTGTCCTCGACGGGCTCGATGCCCGCGATGATCTCACCCGAGTTCCGCCCCTTGCCCATCTTCTTCGCGCAGTAGGCCATGGCGTCAAAAAACGCCGACTGCCCCAGCGTCTTCGCCTTTCCGGGGCAGACCTCGGCGAACCATTCGGGGTTCTGGAACTCGTAGCAGAAGGAGAAATGGTCCACGCCCAGGTCGATCAGTCTGTCGTAGAGCGACAGGTCCCTGCTCGGGAGGACCTGAACGCCCACCAGGGCACCGACCCGCTCCTTGACCGCCTTCACGTAGGGCGCCACGGTTTCGAGGCCGCCGCCCGCCTGGTCTCCCGAGTTGAAGTGGACGAAGGTGACGCCGCTTTCGGCCTTGGCGGCCAGCGCGGTTTCCACCACGTCCTCAACCGCTTTCTCCGCCTCCTCGGTCACCCCCACGTTCAGGCCCGTCGCGCAGAACTTGCAGTTCACCGCAGGGCTCGCCGACCAGAACTGGCAGGTGCGGCCGACGTAGATCCCCAGGTAGGTCCCCTGGAGTATGCCCACCTTGCTCATGGGCGTTCCACGGGTCGTTCTCCGCCCGTACCAGTCCGGGTTCCCGGGAATGCCCACGCGGTAGCGCAGGGGGCCGTTCCCCCGCTCGTCTTCGACGAAGTAGCCGCCGCCGTCCCGGACCAGGACGTAGGGGGAGCACCGGACGAAGGCCTCCTCCACAGGCACGTTGGCCCATATGGTCTTGCCCCGGGCGGGGATCGTCAGCTCGAGACCCGACCCGAGGCCGGCGCGCACCTTGGCAAAGAGCCTGCCGTCGTCCGCCAGCGAACAGCCCGGTCCTATGCGGAGGCCCTTGCAGAACAGGTCTATCTCGAGTTCGGCTGGATTCAGAGGTTTCATCGGCCCTCCCGGCCCTGTCCGCCATAGCTTATGGGACTTTGCGCGCCGCCGCAAGAGCGGATGGGGAGGGATTTTGGATTTGGGATTTGGGATTGAAATGCGGCAGACGGGAGGCCTTTGAAGGCCCGTCCCGGGCGGTCTCTCAAATCCGCAATCCCAATTTCCAATTCCCAAATCTCTTTCGCCTCGACCCGACGTGACCCATTCGGTTGACCGGCCCCGCGACGGATGCTAGAGTTGGATCGAATCAAGCCGAATTTACAACGGGGAAAAGGGGAATCTTCGCGAGAGTCGCGATAACGACGAAAACAAACGAAGAAGAGGAAAGGAGATCGGGCATGACGAGACGTCTGCGTTTTGTCTGCACCCTGGCCGCCGTGCTGACAGTCATGATTTCAGCCTCGGCCATGGCTCAGGGCTTCAAGGACATGCAAAACCTTGTCGTCGAAAAGACGCTTCCCAACGGCCTCAAGGTGATCATTCTGCCCAGGCACAACGCGCCGGTGGTATCCTTCGTCACCTACGCCGACGTGGGCAGCGTGAACGAGAACCAGAACGCCACGGGGCTCGCCCACATTTTCGAGCACATGGCCTTCAAGGGCACGACGACCATCGGCACTAAGGACTACGCCAGGGAAAAGGCCGCCATGCAGAAGGTGGACGAGGCCTTTGCCGCGCTCCGGGCCGAGCGGCTGCGCCGTCCGAAGCCCGACCAGGCGAAGCTGGAGGAACTCCAGGCCAGGTTCAAGGCCGCTCAGGAGGAGGCCCAGAAGTACTCCAAGACGGGCGAGTTCGACGAAATCCTGGAGCGGGCCGGCGTGAAGGGGCTCAACGCCTTCACGTCCTTCGACCAGACCGTGTACATCTACTCCCTGCCCTCCAACAAGGTCGAACTGTGGGCCACCCTGGAATCGGACCGCTTCACCCATCCGGTGCTCCGGGAGTTCTACAAGGAGAAGAACGTCATCATGGAGGAGAAGCGCATGGGCGAGAGCAGCGCCATCGGCCGCCTGCTCGACGACTTCTTCCCCGTGGCCTTCAAGGCCTCCATGTACCGGTCCTACGTGATCGGCCACATGAGCGACCTGCAGGACATCACGCGCCAGCAGGCCATGGACTGGTTCAACAAGTACTACCGGGCGAAGAACCTCACCATGGTGCTGGTGGGTGACGTGGATCCCAAAACGGCCATGCCCCTGCTCGAGAAGCACCTCGACGCAATCCCGGCGGGCACCAAGCCCGAAGGCCCGATCACGGTGGAGCCGCCCCAGCGGGAGGAAAAGCGCATCGTCATGGAAGACCCGTCCCAGCCCTTCCTGATCATCGGCTACCACCGCCCCGCCATCACGGACCCCGACAACGCGGTCTACACCGTAATCGCCGACATCCTCGGCGGCGGCCGGTCCTCCCGGCTGTACACATCCCTCGTCAAGGACAAGCAGCTCGCGGTCCAGGTCTACGCCACGCCGTCCCTGGAGGGCGAGAAGTACCCCGGCCTGTGCGGTATCGTCGCCGTCCCCAACAAGGGCAAGTCCAACGAGGCCTGCGAGAAGGCGATCTACGCCGAGCTCGACCGGCTCAAGAAGGAGCCCGTTACCGCCGACGAACTTGCGGGTGTTAAGGCGAGGGCCAAGATGCGCTTCCTGAACGGCATCGATTCCAACATGGGCCTGGCCGTTCAGCTGGCCATGGCGGAGAACCTGCAGGGCGACTGGCACGCCGTCTTCACCCAGCTGGACAGGATCGACGCCGTGACGCCGGAAGACATCATGCGGGTCGCGAAGAAGACCTTCGTACGCTCCAACCGGACCGTCGGCATGATCGAAACCACCAGCCAGAAAGCGGACTAGGAGGAGACCATGCGCAAGACCGCGATGAGAATCCTGATCACCGCCGCGGCCTGTCTGGCCGTGACGCTGTCGATGACGGTGGCCGCCTCTCCCGCAAAGGGGAAGGGGAAGAGGCCCTTCGAACAGCTCAAGTACCCCAAGCTCCACGACATCACCATGCCCAAGGTCGTCCGTGAGACGCTCCCCAACGGCATGAAAGTGATCTTCGTGGAGGACCACGAACTGCCCGTGGTGCGCATGAAGGCCCTCGTGCGCGGCGGGAGAGTCGCGGAACCCGACGCCCAGCCGGCCTTGGCGGCCCTCTTCGGCGAAGTCCAGCGCACCGGGGGTGTCGCGTCCATGAACGGCGACAGGGTCGACGAGTTCCTGGAGCGGATCGGCGCCTCCATCGAGACCGGCGTCTCCGACGCCTACGGAACGGTTTCCGCCGAAATGCTCGAGGAAAACGTGGACCAGGTGCTCCCGCTCTACGCCGAATTCCTGGAGAGGCCGGCCTTTTCGCAGGACAAGATCGACCTCGCGAAGAAGCACCTCTACAGCGCCATCTCGCGTCGGAACGACCAACCCATGGGCATCGGGCGGCGGGAGATCCTCAAGCTGATCTACGGCGCCTCCTCGCCCTACGCGAGCCAGTTCGAATACGACGACGTGGACAAACTCACCCGCGACGACCTGGTCGCCTTCCACGACACGTACTACCGGCCGGACGACACGATCCTGGCGGTGTGGGGTGACTTCAGCACACCGGACATGAAGAAGAAGGTCGCGGACGCTTTCGGCGGCTGGAAGGCCGAGGGCCCCAGGCCGAAGATCGCCGAACCCTTCATCTTCCCCCCGGCCCCGTCGGTGAACTACGTCGAAAAGAAGGACGTGGAACAGACGTTCATCCTCATGGGGCACCTCGGCCTCCGCCTGGACGACCCGGATTACCCGGCCGTCAACGTGCTGTCAGAGATCCTCGGCGGCAGCATGTCCTCGCGGATGTTCGTGCAGATTCGAACGCTCAAGGGCCTCGCCTACGGAGCGGGCGGCTTCATGGTGCCCGCCTACGACCACCCCGGCGCCTTCTTCTTCTACACCTCAACCAAACCGTCGACCACCGTTGAGGCCCTTCAGGCCATGCTGACCGAGATCGACAAGATCCGACAGGCCCCCGTCACCCAGGAGGAACTCGAGAAGGCCAAGGACGGTTACCTCAACACCTACGCCTTCGACTTCGACTCTACGGACAAGATCGTCAACCGCCTGCTGATCTACGATTTCTACGGCTACCCGGCCGACTTCAACACCCGCCTCCGCAACGAGGTGGAGAAGGTCACCCGCGAGGACGTCCTGCGCGTGGCGAAGAAAGACCTCAGGCCCGGCGAGCTGAGCATCCTGGCCATCGGCAACGCCGCAAAGTTCGACAAGCCGCTCTCCGCGGTCGGCAAGGTCCACACCATCGACATCACCATCCCGGAGCCCACACCCAAGGTCACGATCCCCGCGGCCACGCCCGAATCGCTGAAGGCCGGCACGGACCTCCTCCTGAAGGCGGCCGGCGCGTGCGGTGAGAAGGCGCTCAGGGGGCTGAAGGACCTGTCCATCAAGGCCACCACCACGCTCAAGACCCCGATGGGTGAAATGAGCCTCGACAGCAACAGCACCTTCGTCCTCCCGAACCGCCTCTACAGCGAAATCAAGACCCCCATGGGCACGATGACGCGAGTGCTGGACGCGGACAAGGCATGGATGGCCATGGGGCCCAAGAGCCGGACCCTGCCCGAGTCCGCCTCCTCCGAGATGCGCCGGGGGCTGTACACCGAAGCCGGCTGCGCGATGCTCCTGAAGGACGTGCTGGACGGGAAGCTGAAAGGCCAGGCTCTCGGCAAGGCCTCCTTCGAAGGCAGGGACGCCACGCAGGTCGTGATCCGGCTGGACGGCAAGCCCCTGACCCTTTTCCTCACGCCCGACGGCACGACCATCCTCGGGCTGAAGGAACAGGCAACTACGCAGGAAGGACCCGCCGAAGTGACCACCGTGCTGGGCGGATGGAAGACCGTATCGGGGCTCAGGCTGCCCACCGCCGTCAGCGAGAAAGTCAAGGGCGAAGTGAAGGCCACGACCACCGTACGCGAGTACCAGGTCAACCCGGCCTTCTCGGAGGACCTGTTCAAGAAGCCGGCTGGAGTGGCTTCCAAGTCCTGATCCGGCGTTTGAGCCGGAGGACGGGCACCAGGAGCCTGTCAGGAAAAAGGGCGTAGCGACGTCCTGTTTGAATGGGGGCGGAACCCGGGTTCCGCCCCCATTTTTCGCCCGTGCCCCCCCTGTGCAACCGAAATCCCTCACGATCGTGTTATTCTATAGGTGTTGTCCGGGGACGAGGGCCGTATGAGCAAAGTAATTCTGTGCAGCTCCCAGGGAATAGAAGGACCGCTCGGGCACCCCGTCCTGCGCAGGGAAGACATCGAGCTCTCCGTCTTCGGCGAACTGCCCAGAGCCCTCATCGAGCTGCGGTCCAAGCGCATCGACCTGCTCATCCTTGAGGAAAGCGGGAGCCAGGAAGAGACGCTGGCCCTGCTCAGGCGCGTCGGCGACGTGACGGCCAACCCGGACGTCAAGATCATCTGCCTCTGGAAGGGCGCGCCGCCGTCCGACGTGCCCGAATCGCTCGCGACGTCACTGGTCTACCCGCCCGCCGCGGACGTCTACGACAGGGCCGTCACCGGGGCGCTCGCCGTCGAGGCCAGGAAGGCCCGGCGCATCCTGCTCCGCATGAGCCTGTCCATGCGCACCGCCGAACAGAGCTTCCTCTGCTCCACCGTCGACGTGAGTCGATCCGGCCTCCTGGTGGAGTGCAACCGCCCGCTCCAGACCAACGGGCAGTACGACGTGAAGTTCATGGGGCTCCCCGGTCGCCCTCTGCCCCAGTTCAAGGTACGGGTCGTACGGGAGAATCCTCCCAGGGCGAAGCTGCGGCTGCGCTATTACGCCTGCACCTTCGACGGTGTGCCGCAGGCCGACATCGAACGACTCGCCGAAGTCCTGGACCTCAATTAACCTAGGCTCCCAAGGGGGGCGAGCATCGTGCCGCCGGGCACGTTTACGCGCGATGGCCCTCCGGAAGGATTGCTGATAGAATTTCCGTGTCTGTTCACACAAAGCCTGCAGGGATCCTCAACCCACCGGGGACCGCCGTCAGGGACAGAGGAAAGGGGGCAAAACCGATGATGTCAAGAACGAAACAGCTGGCACTGCTGGTGGCCGCGGCACTGTTGTTCGCAGGGGCCGTTTCCGCCCAGCAGGCGACACCCGGGACCGGCAAGGGGCCTAAAGCAGAACAGGCCAAGAGCCTTCTGGACCAGGGCAAGGACGCCGAGGCCCTGGCGCTTGCTGAGGCGGGGCTGAAGGCGGCGCCGTGGAACCCCGAACTGGGTTACTGCAAGATCGAGGCACTGCTGGGACTCGGCCGCTACCTGGACGCCGCCAGGACATCGCTCCAGATGGCGGCCAAGAACCCTGGGCGCCCGGAATTCCGCTTCCTGGCAGGCGAAAGCGCCTACCAGATGGGGATGGTTCCCCAGGCCGTGAGGAGCTGGTCCGCTCTCCTGGAGGACAAGGAGTGGTGCGAGCCCGCCTGCCGGCGGGCGGTCCTCGCCCTCATGGCGACCGGAAAGGAAGCGCAGGCCGTGGACCTGATCAAAAAGACCGTGGCGGGACTCGACAAACCGCCGGTCGGCCTGCTCAGGCTGGAGCTCAACCTCACCACCGACGTACCCGACGGCCTCGCGCTGGCCGGCAGGTTGATCAAGGAGGATCCAGCCAACAAGGGCGAATACGAGGCCCTCAGGGATCTGTTCAAGGCGGCCGGCTCGGGCTCGCTCTTCGACGAAGCGCCCATCAAGTCCCTACCGGTGACGATTCCCATCAAGGAGAAGTCGGGGTTCCGGGACCTCTCGACGCTGACTTGGGGCTCCATGGACATCGGCACTTCCAGAGTGACTACGACCACGCAGGTGGTCGTTGTTCCATCGACGGCAGCAGCGACAAGCCGGTCCTGCTGGAAAGCGGCTCCGAGACCATGCTCGTCAGCGACGAGTGGGTCGAGAAACTGAAACTGAAGCCCGTGGCGACGACGGAGTACATGGGGCTGGGCATCCACGGGCCGAGGCAGTCCAACTGGGTCCTGTTAAAAAAGGTAGAAATCGGCCCCGTCACGATCCGCAACGTGCCCGCGAAAGTCATGACCAAGGAGGACAACTTCTACCGCCAGGTGGGAGGCGTCCTGCCCCTGTCCATGTTGCGCCACCACGCGCTGCTCTACGACCGAAGGCACAGCAAGCTCGTCCTCTACCCCAGCGGCACGAGCCCGGCCACGATCCTGGGCGAGGGATCCTACACCGTTAAGTCCGTGTGGCCCTTCGAGGTGCCGTTCGTCCAGGTTTCCATCGGCGGCCACCGCGACCTCCACTGCATGGTCGACACGGGCGCCTACACCACCTTGCTCTCCATAAAGAAGATGGCCCGCTTCGACATCAAGCCGAATTCGGCCCGCTACAACTCCGCCATGGGCGTGGGGATGTCGGGCGAGTTCTCCTCGGGCGTGGCCGAAAACGTGGAGCTGATCCTGGGGCGGACCCGGTTCAACATGCACACGGTCCTGCTCACGGACCTCGGCGGCGGTTACGGCATCGACTGCTACGGTCTGCTCGGTCGACGCGACGTCCTGGACCTCCTGGACATGTTCTTCGACTACAAGGCCAACGTCATCGCCTTCGTCCCCTACGACAGGTAGGCGGAAGCGGGTTTGGGAATGAAGGCGGAACAGAGGGCGGGCCTCGGCCCGCCCTTTCTGTGTTAGGCGATGGGCGGCCTTCCGTTCCGGCAGGCCGGTGGCAAAGGCTTCCGCCCGCTGATACGATGTCACCATCGTTTTCATAGCATCCTGCAGGGCGGTCCGCCTGGCCCGAGTCGGGCATAGACACCATGGAGGAAGGGGGTACAAGCCATGACGGCAGGACGAAAAGGGGCGGCGCTGCTGGTCGTCGCATTCCTCGCGTTGACCGTGGCCGCTCCGTGCCGTAGGCCCGCCGTGAAGGCCGGTTCGCGGGGTTCGGCCAAACAGGTCCGAAGCCTTCTGGACCAGGGCCGATACGAACGGGCTCTGAAGGCGGCGGACGCGGCTCTGAAGAAGGACCGGGACAATCCGGACTTCGGTGAGTGCAGGGTCAGGGCCCTGCTGGGGCTCGGCCGGTACATGGACGCTGCAGGGACCTCCCTCCAGATGGCGGCCGAGAACCCCGCGCGCCCCGTATTCCGCTTTCTCGCGGGCGAGTGCGCGTACCAGATGGGTATGGTCCCTCAGGCCGTGAAAACATGGTCCGCGCTCTTCGAAGACGAGGCGTGGGGGGAGCGGGCCTGCAGGCGCGCGGTCCTCGCGCTGAGGGCCGCGGGAAAGGACCGGCGGGCCCTGGACCTGCTCAAGGCCCAGATCGCCGCCAGAAGCCGCCCGTCTCTCAAGCTCCTGAAACTGGAACTCAGCCTGACGTTGAAGGTGGAGGACGGCCTGAAGCTCGCCGACAGGCTCCTAAAAAGCGACCCTTCCGGCAGGAGCCAGTACGAGGCCATGAAGGCCCTCTTTCGCGCGGCAGGCTCGGGAAGCCTGATCGAATGCGTGCCGCCGGCGTCGTTTCCGGTCACGATCCCCGTCAAGGAAAGGTCCGAATTCAGGGACCTGTCTGCGTTGAGTTGGGACGCCGTCGACTGGTATTCGGGGACCAACAGGCTCTCCTCGACAACGCAGATCGTCGTGCCCTGCTCCATCGACGGGAGCCACGACATGCCCGTGATCTTCGATACCGGGTCCAACGCCATGCTCATCAGTTCGGCCTGGGTCAGAAAACTCGGCCTCAAGCCCGTCGCCGTCGCGGAATACGCGGGCATGGGCGTCCGAGGGCCCCAGAGATCGCACATGGTCCTCCTGAAAGAGGTCATGGTGGGCCCGGTGACCATCCGCAACGTTCCCGCCCTCGTCATGAGTTCCGACGGGGCCTTTTTCAAGAAGATCGGCGGCATCATACCGCCGTCCCTGCTCAAAAACTACGCGCTCCACTACGACCGGCGCCACGGGAAGCTCGTGCTGTACAAAAGCGGCACGCCACCCGCCTCCGTCCTCGGCCGGGACGCCGACGTGGTCAAGTCGCTGTGGCCTTCCGGCAGGCCCTTCGTCCAGGTGTCCATCGACGACCGCCGCGGTCTCTACTGCATGGTGGACACCGGCGCGTCCACCACCCAGTTGTCCATGGCGAAGATGGCCGCGATGGGCATCAAGCCCAACTCGGCCCGCTACCCGTCTCCGATGGGCACGGGGACGTCGGGAGAATTCTCGTCGGGGGTGGCCGAAAACGTGAAGCTGACGCTTGGGAGAACGCGGTTCAACATGCGCACCGTCCTGCTCGCCAACGTCGGCAGCCGCTACCAGCTCGACTGTTACGGCATCATCGGGCGGCGCGACGTTCTGGACCTCCTGGACATGTTCTTCGACTACAAGGCCAACGTGATCGCCTTCGTCCCGTACGACAGGTAGGCGGAAGCGGGTTCCGGAATCACGGCAGCACAGAGGGCGGGCCGAAGCCCGCCCTTTCTGCGCCGCCTTTGGCGGCACGGGTGAAGAAAGGAGTTTCGCTTTTTTCCAGGCGCCGGAACATCTACGGCAAATCTACCCGGGCGCAAGAACACCCTCCGCCCCGAGTTCGGATTCGTTCAGCCGCCGTCCTTTCCGGTCGCCGGTTTTCTCTTGAGTTTGAGAACGACGGTCGGCGTCTCTTTCGGCCAGTCCACTCGGACGAGGTTGCCGGCGTCGTTCAGGAAGTATCGAGCCACCCGGCCCGTCGGCCCGCCCCAGAATGTATTCAGTGTTCGCAAGGGATGCAGACCGGGGAGCGCGGTCACCGTATTGGAGTCCAAGGTCCACAGCTTGACCGTCCCGTTCAAGTACCACCCTTCCTCGTCGGGCCACGCAGACAGAAGTACCGTGCCCGCCTTCGGTTCGCCGCCGAAGGTGACCCACTTGCAGCCGGTCAGTTCGGTGCTTGCCACGGCATTCCCCTGGGCATCCCAAAGGGTGAGGACGGGCTTTCCTCTCGTGTTCTGAGCCGTCACGACCCGCCCGTCGGGCAGGAATGCGCCGGCGTATTTATACCCCTTTGATGAAGACACAAGGTCACGGATGGCCTGTCCCGATACCCCATCCACAAGCGACAACACCTCCTTGTCACCGAGATGACGGCCCACCAGCAGCGTATCCCCGGACGGGCTGAAGCGTATGACCGTGTTGTTCACGTTCTCGATCCGGCCCGTGATCGCGACTTTCCTGGCCGCCACGTCATAGCGTCCGAGGGTGTAGGCGGCCGGCGCCCTGGCCGGGCCCTTGCCCCCGGTGAGGCCGTAGAGGATCAACCGGTCGTCGCCCGCAAAATGACCGCACCAATAGGTGCTCTCGTTGACGGCGGATATCGTGGGCAGCCGCGCGCTGGCGAGGGCTTGGAGGCCCGGCAGATCGTAGACGGTCACCTGGCTGCCCAGGAAAAAGGCGAGCCTGGAGGAATCTTCCGAAAACACCATCGAGGACGACGAAGCCTCTTCGCGGCCCATAACGATCCCCGTGTCTTTGAAGCTGGGTTTCGGCCCCGAAAGATCGGCGATAGAAACCTCGAACCTCGAGTGCCCCAGGCTCCCTGTGTTCTTGACCCAGATGCACCGGAGTCCGTCCGGAGAAAGAAGAGGCCGCTGATTCCACAAATCCGGTGAGAGGCGACGCCAGTCCCCGGTAGACCCGTTAAGCAGGAAGGTAGAGTAGAAGTAGGCGCCGTGCCCCGGCGTTTGACCTCCCACGATCAACCAGTCGCCGTCCAATGGCGCCTGGACGCCCGACACCCGGCCCAGGTCCTGCGGCTTCAGATACGCGGTTGACCACGAGTAGGCGAACAGGGACACGCCTCCCGCCGCCAGAACGATCCAGAGTACGGCCGAGAGGGCCTTGTGCCCCCGCTTCGGATCCGTTCGCCCCAGGGCAACCTGCGCCGCGCCGGCCACAAGAAGAGCGAGGAGGACGAGAACAACGGCGGCGAGGACCACGGTCGGAACGGCGAGCCAGGCGCCCCCTTCCATGAGGTGGCGAAGCATGGCGACAACGGCCCAGATGAAACCCGCCGCGAGAATCCCGTCGAGAAGAACAAGTGGGGACCTGGAGCGGAACATCACCCCGAGCGCGTGCGAGACCGCAACGACGATCAGAAGCAGCACGGCCGCCGCCGCAGCCAACCAGATGTCCGACAAATTGGGGCCGCCGATGTTAAGGAGATACCACGGGTTGGACGGTCGCTCCAGCGGGGGCGTCCCGGCGCCCGCCAGGACGGAGGGAAGCAGCACGAGACCGACGCTGCCCACCACCAGCGCCCAGGCCGCGCACATTTTGCCCGCCCAGAGGCCCAGGGACGAAACGGGCTTCGACAGGAAAAAGCCCAGGCGGCCTTCGGTGAGATCCCGTCCGATGATCGTGGCGCCCAGGCCCGCGGCCAGACCGAATCCGAGAAACGCAGCAATGGGGTAGGCTGTAGCAGATAGACATTCCCGGAAGGCGAATCCCGAGTTTTCCTGAACCGCCCAGGCCAGGGGGAAGGCGAATAGTCCGGCAACCAGCGCGGCCAGAAAGGTGGCGCGCCGCTCCCGGATCTCCCTTGCGAACACAACCGCAAAACTACGCATGGTGAGCCTCCCTTTCGCCCGCCAGAGCGACGAAGACGTCTTCAAGTGTCATGGGTGAGGCATCGGGATCGGTCACGCCGGGCGCGGCCGAGAAGGCGGCGAAGGGTTCGTCGGCGTAGGCCTCCACGACGGCCTCCATGCCCCAGGGCCGTTGGGACACGCGGAGCGGCCGCATGGCCTCGAGGGCGCGGTCCGAATCCCCAGACTGTCCGTTCCGCCCGAAGGTCACGACCCGGAATCGGTTCTTGATCGACTCCATGGGCTCATTCAGCAGGAGACGGCCCTCGTTCATGATGCCGACGTGGTCCGCGATGCCTTCCACGCCTGTAAGATCATGGCTCGTGAGAAAAACCGTCGTGCCCCGGTCGGCCAGCTCTCCCACGAGTTCCTCGAAGAAGCTCTTTCGCGCCACCGCGTCCAGCCCGAGCGTGGGATCGTCCATAACGAGGAGGTCGGGCAGGGGCCCCATGGCCAGCGCAAGCATCAGTTGACCCTTCTGGCCTTTTGACAGGCGACGGAAGGGCAGGTTCGACGGTACGTGGAAGCGCTCCAGGCGGTCCCGCACCCCGCGCCCGTCCCAGGAGGCGTAGAGCTTCGAGCAGAAGGCCTCGAGTTGCCTCGCCGTCATGTCGGGAGGTGCGTCGGGCTCTTCGGGCACCACGCCGATGCGGGCCATGAGCCTTGCCCGCTGCTTCCAGGGGTCCTCACCGAAAAGCGTGATCGAGCCGGCCTGGGCCTTGCGCTGGCCGAGCAGGCACCGGATCAAAGAGGTCTTGCCGGCGCCGTTGCGGCCCAGCAGGGCGTACAC
>JBJKRE010000018.1:0-4180 GCA_046704825.1 Acidobacteriota bacterium | reverse complement strand
GATGCGGCTTCGCCGAATGTTAAATCGTGAATTATGAATGCTCAATTGAGGTACATTCATTTAAAATTCAACATTGAGCATTTACAATTCCGCCGACAAAGTCGGCGGTCGGCCGCTACAGGGCGCGTCGCGCCCAAAGAAGAAGTAGTACCACCATTTAACGTTTAAAATTCATCATTTAACATTCCGCCGGCGACGCCGGCGGGAATCCTTAATTAGTAACTCATGATTTGGCCGCGTTTTCGCGCCTCTGCTCCTCCGCGACCGCTCCGATGACCGTCCCTCCGCCGGATACCATCCCCGTGCTTTCTGCCACGACCGGCTTGGCTCCGTTGCCGTTGCCGTTCCCATTATCGTTTCCGTTGTGCGCGTTGAGACCCCTTACGGAGATCGGCACGTAGCGGCCAAAACGTTTCATGCTCACGAAGCCCACGACACCCAGCAACATGAGTCCCAGGGACACCCGGTCGTCCTGCCAGATTACGGCCGAGAGAGCCATCAAGCCGAACACAATGGACGCACCATAGAGGATAAGGACGGTGCGACGGTGGCTGTAGCCCATTTCCATGAGCGCGTGGTGCACGTGGGCCTTGTCCGCGCTGAACATGGCCACCATGGCCGAGGGCCGGAAGTTCCGCTCCTGAATCATCTTTCGCACGAGCCGCCGCGTCATGGTGTACAGCGTGTCCATCACGGGGATGCCCACGATCATCATGGGGATCAGCAAAGCGAGTACGGTCGTCCTCTTGCTGGATCCCTCTACGGACAGAATTGCAAGGATGTAACCCAGGAACATGCTCCCGCAGTCGCCCAGAAAGATGCGAGCCGGATGGAAGTTGTATTTCAAAAAGCCGAGAAGTGATCCCGCCAGCGCCGCCGACACCACGAAGACCATGGAGCGTCCGTTCACCATGAGAGCAATGATGAAGATGGTGGACACGGAGATGAAGGCGACCCCCCCGGCCAATCCGTCTAGGCCGTCGATCAGGTTGAAGGCGTTCGTCACGCCCACGATCCACCCGGCCGTGAGCGGAATCCACAACCAGCCGATCTGCACCGGGCCGTAGAAGGGAACCGTAAGCTTGTGGACACCCACCGCCCCCCAGAACATCACGAGGAACGCCGCGATGGTCTGCACGCCGAACTTCAGCCAGACGCTGGCGCCCTTCGCGTCGTCCCAGAGCCCCAGGAAAAACACAACTGAAGAACCCACCAGAAAGGTCAACCAGAAGAAATGGTGGGAAACAAAGCTTTCGCGGATTCTTGCGTCCAGCGTCAGGGCAACCACGGCCAGGCCGCCCATGGTGAGAAAGATGGCCGCCCCGCCCAGTCGGGGGATGGGGTGGTCGTGCACCTTCCGTGCGCCCGGGTTGTCCACGAATCCGTTGCGATTGGCCAAGCGGATCATCACCGGCGTCAGGACCAGCGTCAACACCAGAGACAGAAAGAATAGAACAAGGGGTTCTAACACCGAACCTCCTCGCTGATTGCACCAGGCATAGATAACACCCCTTTCAGCCAATCAAGATACATTCCGGCCCAGACCTTCCGGCTGTATTCGCGTTCAACGAACTCTCGCCCGGCCTTTCCCATCTCGTTTCGTTGCATCTCATTCTGCGCCAAGTCGAGCGCCGCGTCCAGTAGGGCCCGGGAATCACCGGGGGCAACCGCGATGCCTGCCCCGGCCCGCCTCAGCACGTCGAGTGCTTCACCCTTCACACCCAGAACGACCGGCTTTCCCGCCGCCATGGCCTCGAACATCTTGGACGGCAGAACCGTCCTGAAAAGGGGCGAATCCTTGAGGTGAACCACGACCACGTCGCTCGCGCCCAGAATGTCCCGGGCCGCATCCCTCGGCACCAGCCCCAAAAACGTCAGATTGGTCAGGGCCATGTCTTTCGCCCTCCGGCGCAGGTCCGCCAACTCCGCCCCGTCACCGGCGACCATGAAGTGAAGCGGGGCCCGTTCTTTCCGAGCCAATTCCGCAGCCTCCACCATCACGCCGATCTGGTGGGCCATCCCCACCGTGCCGACGTAGCTGACCAGCGTATCGTTTGCATCGACGCCGTAACGCGCACGGATACCGCGCCCGTCCAGGTTCGCCCAATCCTCCAGGACCACGCCGTTAGGCAAGAAGGAACATTTCTCCCTGGGGACTCCCCTGGATTCGAGATTGTCGATGAAGGCCCGGGTCACACAGGCGACCCCGGCGGCCTTGCGGTAGAGGTGCAGTTCGAGCTTCTCCACCACGTTGAGAAGAAAAGAACTCCGAACCGCCCCGACCGCCGCGATGGAATCGGGCCAGAGATCCCGTAGTTCGAAGACCCAGGGCGTCTTCTTGAACTTCCCGGCGAGCCACCCGGAAACCGCACAGAAGAACTGCGGGGAGGTCGCGATTACGACGTCGAATCGCCCAAGCCTCAAACTGCGCCACAGGGACGTGGGCACGAAAGAGAGATAATTTACGATCCGCCGCACGCGGCCCTTGTTGGGCGCCAGGTAGGTCCACACGCGGTGCACCGCGATCCCGTCCATCGTTTCTCTGCGGTACCAGCAGCGCCGGTAGCCTTCGAAGGGCTTGCCGAGCGGGTGGCTGGGCGTGCACGTCACCACGTGGACCTCGTGCCCGAGGCGCACCCACTCGCGGCAGTGCTCGTAGGTCCTGTTGGCCGGGGCGTTCACCTCGGGCGGAAAGTAGTGGGTGAGGAACAGTATCTTCAACGTTTGAGCCTACGGGAAAGCCACATGCCAGTTGGCATCGAGCGCATTCTCGAAGTCCAGGTCCGCCGAGAGGCAGGGCCGTTCGACTTCGACGCCAAACTCGGGATGGTAGGGCGAACGCCCGATCCGCCAGGCGAAGCCGTCACCTGTCACCCGGGCGATCTCTTCTGTCCCCTCTTTGATGACCACCACCCCGCCGACGTCCTCGGCAGAGAGCCCCGGGGCTACGTGTAGATGAAGCGAAGCGTGGTGTGGCCCCCTCGCCTTCACTGAATCCGCGGACGTTGCCCCCGCTTCCGTCAGCCTGATGGACCGCCGATGAACCACCGGCGCCAGGAACCGCCCCGGTCCCGCGTACCCTCCGAAGGCGCTCAGTCCCCTGTCATTCAACGTCTGCAAACCGCTCGCGAGCGGCCGGACTCGCCGCCCGCACCGGAACGCGGCCCAGAGTTCGCTCTGGTCGCGTCCGTCCAAGGTGAGGGTATTGTGCGCCGACGTACCGCGGTCCCACGCTCTGATCGGGCCCTCTTCGTAGGTAAAGGTCCCCGTGTCCGTGAAGACGCGCCGTCCTCTAAGGCTCATTTCGAAAGACAGTGCGTCCGCGTGGCCGTGCCCCGGCTGGTGATCGGGGCCTATGGGGCCCGCGTCTATCACCAGGTACATGCCGTCTCTTCTCGCTCCGTAGTATCCGGCATCGGACAGCGAAAAGGTGTCGGAAGCAACGACCCCGTCTGGAGAGTCAGGCCACCGGCGCACCAGGTCTTCCATGCGGGTCGCACCGGACAGCGTGCAGTCGTTCAACAGCGCCCACCCCCCGTCGGGATGGACGAGGGACTCAAGAGAAGCGAGCATGCGCCGCCCGCTCTCGCGGCAGATGCCCTCGATAGGGCCGCCCGAGGAGCCTCCGACGTCCCGGGCCACATCGGCCAGGCGGAGCAGGCCTTCCGCCAGGATCGCCTGGTACATGGGGCTGCGCTCCTCGTGGACGCCGTCGGGCAGGATCTGCTTGTCGAGTTCGCAGAAAAGGAGTCGCTCCCCGTCCTGACGCCATTGGCGCGAGCCGGGGGCTTCGAGCCTGAGGCCGGCCCAGACAAGTGCGACGGCGTTTTCCAGGAGGTGGTTCCCCTGCAGGTGGTACTCGACCTGGCCGGCCAGGACTTCGGTCTGACTCGCCAGGCTCCGTAACATGTCCAGCCGATCCTCTGGCGGCAGATCCGGGTTTGCGAGCAGCCACTCGGTCCACTCCCGAATCCTGAGCGAGAGGGGGTAAGGTTCCCATCCTGGAGAAGACACGGGCCGATTCGTGCGAAGCCAATCCCGGATGAGGCTCAAGGCCCCGAGGGGCTCCACCCCCCACAGGTACTGGAAGTAGTGGAGGTGGTACACCCACAGCCTGTCGGCTCCGGCGGGGCACCACCGGTCATCGCCTTCGAAAGGGAGCCGGCGCTTCAAGAAGGTG
>JBJKRE010000017.1:0-4687 GCA_046704825.1 Acidobacteriota bacterium | reverse complement strand
TCCGAGAAGTGCAGCGTGGAGAAGAAGGCCGCGGCGGCCAGACCGGCGGCCAGCGCACCCATGGCCAGTACGACCAGGCCTATGGCCGCGTACTCGGGAATCCTCCCTCGCTTGGTGGGACGCCAGGCGATGATGAGCTGGAGTCTCACGAGGACCGGCAGGCGGGACGCGCGTGCCCGTGGGGGCGGGGTCAGCACTCCAGCCATTGTGCGCCCCCTTCGGCCGGATTACTGCCCACCACCTTGACGAAGACATCCTCGAGCGACGCGTCGGCCGCGAGCCCCGATGTGCTGCGCAATTCCTCCAACGACCCCACGGCCCGGACAGACCCCTTGTGGAGAAT
Organism: Acidobacteriota bacterium; assembly: GCA_046704825.1. Classification (GTDB taxonomy): domain Bacteria; phylum Acidobacteriota; class UBA4820; order UBA4820; family DSQY01; genus CAVRTJ01. The sequence continues at coordinate 4,344 of JBJKRE010000017.1, read as the reverse complement.
GGCAACACGCGTGCACAGGCGCTCGACCAGCTCCATGACGTGCGAGGAGAAGAAGATGGTCACGCCCTCCTCGACCATGCGCGCGAGCACGTCCTTGATGCCCTTCACCGCGATGGGATCGATGCCCGAGAACGGTTCGTCCAGGAAGAGGAGCCGCGGGCGGTGGATGAGGGCGCAGCCCAGGGCCAGCTTCTTCTTCATCCCCTGCGAGTAGTCCACGATCAGGCTGGAGGCGGCCTCCTCGAGGCCGAGCCACTCCAGGAGGTCGTCCGCCCTCTCCCGAGCCCTGTCCGCGCTCAAAAGGTGGATCCTCCCGGCGAACTCGAGGGCTTCCCGTCCGGTAAGCCGGTCGTAGAGCGGTACCTCTTCGGGCACGACACCGATCCTGGCCTTCACGTCCATCGGCCTCTCGTAGGGGTCCAGACCGAAAATCCGTATCTTTCCCCTCGTGGGCTTCAGGAGGCCGATCGCCATTTTGATGGTCGTCGACTTGCCGGCCCCGTTGGGCCCCAGAAAGCCGAAAAACTCGCCTTCCCCTACCGTCAGATTGACGTCGTTGACCGCGTTAACGTCCTCGAACGTCCGCGTCAGCGACTCGAAACGAACCACTTCGACGCCCGGTCCGGATGTTGCGTGCGCCGCCCCGTACCGCTCTCTTCCCGAGGGTTCCGCCCCACCCTGCTGATCGATCATGCATTCCTCCTGGTATGTCTCCACGATGATTCACCACGTGTACGGCACCTGCAGTGCCCACCCGTCCTAACCCCCGGGGCTGGCCCCCTCCAAGGGGATCTCGGTGATTTTGAGCCTCGCGGGATAACGGCGTGGTTCTATTTTCAGAACGGTTTCGTCCCCCGGACGCGCCTCCAGTTCGTAGTCCTTGCTGGCGTAGAAACGTGCGGGCCGGGGTGACGCGATCACGAACTTCACCCGGTGGCGGCCTGTGGGAACCCGCAGTTCCCTGGTGATCCGGAAATGCCTGAGATCACCGGTCTGCAGGTCCGGCCTTCCGACGAAACGGTGTTCGAAGGCGAGTCGCCCGTCCACGAACACCCCGAAGACGCCTCTGGCCAGCGACCCTTCCACGATGAGCCCGACACGGCACATCTCCTTCGCCGCACTCTTCCCGGCGTCCTCCGACACGGCGGCCGGGGGCGTTTTCCCCTCCGGACCGTCCGGGGCCTTCCCGGCCACCCGCGGCGCCGGCGCCTTACCCATCGAAGAAGCCGGCGGCTCGGAGGCCACCGTCCTCTCTCCTTCGCTCCTGAGGGGTTTTGCACGAGCCTGGTCGGTTCGCGAGCCATGTCCGGCGACCGGTTTCGGCGGCCCTGCCTTTCCGGCGGCTTTCTCCCGAACCGGCGCCCTTCGCACTCCAGACCCGGAGGCTCTTTCGATGAGAGGACCCAGGCGACTCACGAGAAGGAAGCTGAAGACACCAGCCATCACTACCGCCAGCGCGCCAAACAAGACGAGCAGGCCCGCCGCCTTCCTCGCGGAGCCTCTGCCCGCCCCGCCGTCCGATTGTCCTGCGGCGGTGGCTCCGGCGGCCGAAACCGGTTCAAGAACGGACGTTTCCTCGGCGAATACCCCGGACTGCGCCAGGGTGCCCTCCACGGAGAGGGTGGGATCGAGTGCGACGTCGAGGGCGGCCGCCAGTTCGTCGCCCGTGGCGAACCGCTCGTCCGGATTCTTCGCCAGGAGTCGCTTCAGAATGGCGGCGACCTCGGGGCGAAGACCGTCGGTCGCCGGCCGGGGCCGGGGTTCTTCGTGGACGATCTGATAACAGATGGACGAAATCGTGTCCCCCTGAAACGGCCTTTCTCCCGTAACCATGAGGTAGAGGACCACACCCAGGGAGAAGAGGTCGCTTCGTCCGTCGACCGCCTCTCCCAGAACCTGCTCCGGACTCATGAAGTGGGGCGTCCCGAGGACTTCCCCCGTCCGGGTGAGGTCGCTGGCCTGGAGGCGGGCCACGCCGAAATCGGTGATCAGCACCCGCCCGTCAGAGTGGAGGAGGATGTTATCGGGCTTGACGTCCCGGTGGACGACGCCCTGCCGGTGGGCGTAGGCGAGTGCAGCCGCCACCTGGCGGGCGATCTCCAGGGCCTGTTCGACAGGGAGGACCTTCTTCTCCTCGACGAGCTTCGACAGGCTCCTTCCTTCGATGTATTCCATGGCCATGTAGGGGAGGTCGCTCTCTTCCCCGACGTCGAACACGGTGACGATGCCGGGGTGGTGCAGATTTCCCGCGGCCTTGGCTTCGTGGAGGAAGCGCAGGGCGTACTCCTTCTTCTGCGCGTCCGGCAGGTGAGGGGGCAAAGAGATCATTTTGATGGCCACCAGCCTGTCGATGACGGGGTCCCTGGCCCGGTAGACCACGCCCATCGCACCGCGCCCCGCAATCGTCAAAACCTCGTATCTGCCGATCTTCGAGGGTAGTTGTGGCATGTCCTAAAAATACAGCATGCGGTGCGGGGCGACAAGCCGCCGGGGGGGCGAAGCCCTCCGCTGGGCCACTGATCTGGAGCGTCACCCCTTTCCCGCAACGGGTTGAAGGGCCACTTCTCCGCCGGGATAGTCGAAGTAAATTCTATAGTCCCTCAGGATGTTGCGCCCGAGGATTCCCCAGTAGGTCACCGGCCGGTTCTGCTCAAGTCTCACCGCGTAGCACTCGGGAATCCTCCGCCGGTCCGACCCCAGTGCAAGAAAGACGTCCTTCACGAAATCGGCATGGATTTCGCCGACCACGCCCCCCAGCTCATCCCCGGATTCCCCGCCGTCCACTGCAAGTCCCATCCTGCCCAGGAACTCCTTTCCGAGGACGGTCGCGCTGGCCCCCGTGTCCAGCAGAAAGAAGCGGGCCGCACCGTTCTGCAGGGCGACCTGGACGAAGGGCTCCCCGCTGAACCAGAGGGAGGGGAGGCGGAACGCCCCCGGACCGAGCGCCTTCCGGCAAGGCGTACGAGGCGGGACCACGGTAAGCTTCCGGCCGGCCTGATCCAGGACTACCCCGTGCCTTCGGAACAGGGAGATGGGCAGGATGCCGTCAGCGACTCTGTGAAATCCTGAGCCCGACTCGATGACCACCGCCGGGACGTTCCTGAACTCCATGCCCCCGACCCGGAGTTCTCTGATGAGAACCCACCACGTCTTCTGGGCCCAGCCCATGGCCGGATTGGCGTAGGCGGCGGGCGCGACGGGCTGGAGGCCGAGCGCATCAGCCACACGGCGCGTGATGAAGACTGCCGACGTCCCGGAGTCGATGACAAACCAACGCCGCCCGGCGTTACCCAGTTCCACCGGCGCAGACAGAGCGCGGTAGATATCGGAAGCATCCCGGGAGGGCCCCGGCGTAGTGCCGTATTCAAAGAGGTTCCCGCCGAAGGCGAGTGTGCACCCCTGCTTGCAATAGGCGCCTGCCGACGGCAATCTGCGGCGCTTCAGTCTGATCGTCGTCGTGGCATGCGTTGGGCCCGTTTCCTCGAAGAGGTGCCCCGCTCCGACCGCCTCGTAGAGTCTCTTCACCGCTGCGTACCGGGCTCTGTGTCGCGGATCCAGACCGGCGAGACGATCCAGCAGCCTCGCCCCTCGCGGCCCGGAACTCGCCAGCTCCAGCTCCTGAGCGAGCAACCCGGACGGGTTGCAGTGCCCTCTGGTTTCCGCGTCCATGAGCAGGGCCCGGGCCCCCGCGCGCCTTCCGGTGGCCAGAAGCGCTTCGACGGACCGCTGGTATGCGTCTGACGCCCAAGCCAGGTCAGGCCTGCCGTAGAGCAGGGCCCACTGGCCCAAAGCCAGCTCAGGCTTGCCCAGCTGGAACGCGCAGTCGCCTGCCAGGAGCCGGAGGACCGGCCACTCCGGGTGCGCGGCGGCCTCCCTCACGACCAGTGCCATGGCCTCCTCGTAGCGGCCCATCCCCATGAGGGCCTTGACCCTGAACCCCTGGAGGATGGGATTAGCGGGATCCGTCTTCAATCCCGCCAGGGCTCGACGCAGTGCCAGGGCGTACCGTCCGTCGCGAAGGGGGCGGGCGGCGGCGGCAACCGTACGGGTGTAATTGTCATCCGTCTTCTGGGCACACGCGCCGGAGGTGAACGCCAAGGCGATCACGAAGGCCAGTACGATGCGGATCAGACGTGTCATTTTTGTGACTCCCGTTGTCATGCCCAGTGTATCAGGTGAGGCGAATCTGCGGAAGGCCGGCTTGGGACGGTCGCTCCGCCGAGCCCGGGCTCTTGAATGTTACTCGCGGTAGTGTTAAGACTTAGAACCAGATGACCATGGGGGAAGAGGCCTCGCCCGGCGGTCGCAAGCGCCCGTAGACAACGTCACCGTCGCCCCCGGAGC
>JBJKRE010000016.1:0-15529 GCA_046704825.1 Acidobacteriota bacterium | reverse complement strand
GAAACAAGGCTCCGCGCAGCCGATGCGCGGAGCCCGCGGGTTGCCTGGGTTGAACGGGATGTTGGTCAGCTCTTCTTCGGCGCCTTGTGAGACTTGGCCTTGTGCTCTTTAACGTGCATCTTGAGGTACATGCCGCACTTCGGGCAACGCCCCGGCTTTTCCGCCACGACGTCCTTGTGCATTGGACATGAATAGTAGATGTTTCGGCTGTCCACCTTTTTGAGGGTCTTGCCGCACTTCGGACAGGTTCCAGGCGTCCGGGACGCGTACCCGTCCTGCACGCACACATAGACGGTATGCGCCTTGGGGCCTGCGGTGACGCGTCCGTGGGCGGACGGGCCGGCCGGCACGGGCCCCGAGGCAGCGGCTGGAACGGCGCAGAGTGCCGCGAGGGCGGCGGCCAGCAGAGTGACGGCGAAACGAGTCTTCATACATCCTCCTTCTTGAATGCCCGGACCGGAGCAGAAGCGCCGGTCGGTGTCTGGTTTTAAGCAAGTGTCGGGCCAGAAACCGCAGAGGGGAAGCGTGCGCCGTATTGTTGGTTTCGCAGCAGAATGTTTGTGCCAGCGGCCTGCCGGTGTACAATATTCTACAACGGTGGGCCTTCGAGAAACGGAGAGCGGTTCCGAATGCGACACTGGGAGGGGTTGAGACGCGCTGGCCCGAGTGTTGCTTGAGAGGCTGAGGAGGTCCGGTCGATGCTGAAGAACTCGTCTTCCTGGAAAGTCGTGCTGGTGGCCGTCATCGTGGCTTTCACGCTCTCCCTGCACTACATGGTGCTGCCCTTTCCACCCTGGGTGCACCTGATCCACCGGAGACTGTGTTACATACCCATCCTGCTGGCGGGCCTCTGGTTCGGGTTCCGCGGTGGCGTCATCGTCTCGTCCATCATCTCGCTGGCCACGCTGCCGCTGGTGTTCATCTACCCGCGGCCCTTCTGGAGCAACCAGGACCTCATCGAGATCACGTTCTACATGGGCTTGGGCATTCTCACCGGCGTTCTGGTCGACCGGAAGGACGCCGAGCGGGCGAGGCGGGAAGCGCTGCAGGAGAAGCTCAGGGACAGCGAAAGACTCGCCAGCCTGGGCCGGATGGCGTCGGGCATCGCGCACGAGGTGCGGACGCCCCTGGGATCCATCCAGGGCGTGGCCGAAATCCTGGCCGAAGATTATCCGCCCGAGCACCCCCGCAGGCCTTTCTTCGATATCCTGACGCAGGAAATAGAGCGTCTCAAGAAGGTGGTGAAGGACTTCCTGGACCTCAGCCGCCCCATCACGCTGGAACCCGCGGCCCTCTACCCGGCCGAGGTCGTGGCGTCGTGCTTCCAGTCGCTCAAGGGGCCCGCAGACGAGAAGGGCGTCCGCCTCGAGCACGCATCGAAAGGCAACTGCAGGGTGTTTGCGGACGCCTCGAGGATGCATCAGGTGCTCACGAACCTCGTGAGGAACGCCATCCAGTTCGCGCAGGACGGCGGCCGGGTGGTGGTCCACACGGAGGCGCGCAGGGACGGATGCCTGATGACCGTAGAGGACGACGGGTGCGGCCTGCCCCGCGAGGAGGACCGCATCTTCGAACCCTTCTTTACGAGCCGGAAGGACGGCACCGGGCTGGGTCTGGCTCTCGTGAGCCAGATCGTGCAGGCCCACGGCGGCTGGGTCAAGGCGGAGAACCGCCGGGAGGGCGGCGCTCGGTTTTCTGTATGGCTTCCCGGCCGGCCATCGGAAGAGGAACCACAGCCGGAGAACGACGTCCAATAAGCGCGCGCGAGGCAGGCAGGTTTCTCCGCCCCCGCGCGCCAGCGAAACGGAAGGTACGATGACACGCATTCTGCTGGTTGAAGACGACGCGAACCTGAGGAGGGTCGTCGCGTATCACCTCGAGCGCGCTGGCCACACGGTCATTCAGGCCATGGACGGCAAGGCCGCCTTGGAGAAGTTCGGCGAGGAGCCCGTCGAACTCATCCTGACAGACGTCCGCATGCCGGGCATGGACGGAATCGAACTGCTCAGGGCCGTGCGGCAGAAGAAGCCGGAACTGCCGGTGATCGTCATGACCGCCTACGGCACCATAGGGGACGCCGTCGAGGCCATGCGACAGGGGGCGGCGGACTACCTCACGAAGCCCGTAGAAAAGGACACGCTCCTGCTGGCCGTGCAGAAGGCGGCCAGGGTGATGGACCTCGAGCGCGAAAACAAGCGCCTGCGGGAGCACCTGAAGGACAGACGTCCCGTGGAAGCACTGCTCGGAACGAGCCGTGCCATGCAGGAGGTCCTCGAGACCATACGCCGCGTGGCGCCCACGGATGCCACCGTCCTCGTAACGGGGGAGAGCGGTACGGGTAAGGAACTGGCCGCGAGGGCCCTCCACTCGCTGTCTCCGAGAGGTGAGGGACGATTCGTGGCCATCAACTGCGCGGCCCTTCCGCGGGATCTCCTCGAAAACGAACTCTTCGGGCATGAGAAGGGCGCGTTCACCGGCGCTACGGAGGCCAGGCAGGGAAAGTTCCAGCAGGCCGGCGGAGGGACCCTTTTCCTGGACGAGATCGGGGACATGGACCCGGGCCTGCAGGCGAAAATCTTGAGGGCGCTCCAGGAGCGGGTCGTGGACCCCGTCGGTGCCAAGAAGCCTGTCCCCGTCGACGTCAGGCTGATCGCCGCCACACACCAGGACCTTTCGGCGCTGGTCGCCGACGGGCGCTTTCGGGAGGACCTCTACTGGCGCCTGAACGTCATCCCGGTCCGCATGCCCCCCCTCCGGGCGAGGCCGGAGGACGTGCCCCTGCTGCTCGGACATTTCTACCGCGAGTACGGCGGGGGCGACCTGGATCTGGATCCTGCGGCGGAATCACTCCTCGAGGACTACCGGTGGCCCGGGAACGTTCGCCAGCTCCAGAACCTGTGCCAGCGCCTGGCGGTTCTCTACCCGGGGCGAACCATCACGCCCGACCTGCTACCGCCGGAGATGGGAGAAAGCTCTCCGCCGGCCGACGCGGTTCGTGGCGGGGCCATCGAGACCGGCGCCGCAAGCGGCCTTCGCGAGATCGAGAAACAGGCCATCGTGAAAGCGCTCAGGGAGAGTGGCGGGAACCAGTCCGCCGCCGCACGGGCCCTCCGGATCCCCCGCCACATCCTTCTGTACAGGATCAAGAAATACGGCATCGAAGACGAATAGCCGGTCCGGCGGAGCACTTTATCCGCAAGCTGCACGTTAGACTTTGCGTGCCCTTCAATTGCCCTTTCTGTTCTGTTATGGTCTCTTGACACGGGGGCGGGAACCCGGCAGTCTGCCACGGGAGGCCTCCGTGAGAAAAGTTGTCTTTGCGGCCGCTTGTCTGTTGCTCGTCCTGGGGTGGACTCAGTGTGCCCCGGCCCAGTCGAGCCAGCGGGAGAACCGGCTCAAGCTGGGCGCCGCCGTCAGGAAAGGCGACTCTGCCGAGGTCGCCCGCCTTCTCGACCTCGATGGGGGACCGGCGGGCAGGGCCTTCGATCCACCCCTGACCATGGTTGCGGCCAAGCGGGGCGACCTCAAGATCCTGAGGGCGCTGGTGGACCACGGGTACGACCCGCTTAAGAAGGGCATGATCTGGATTCGCCGCGACGCCTTCTACGGCAACGCACTGTGCGCGGCGGCCGGAGAGGGCCATCTGGACACGGTCCGCTACCTCGTGGAGACCTGCAAAGCACCCGTGGACGACCGTGAGCGCCTGGCCGACGGCCGTGACGCCGGCTGGACGCCGCTCATGTGGGCGGCCTTCAACGGTCGAGAAGACACGTGCGCATACCTGCTCAAAGCCGGTGCGGACGTCGGGGCGGCCGCCCAGGACGGCATGACCGCCCTCGAGATGGCCGCCATGAAGGGGCGGGTGACCGTCGCGAAGATGCTCCTCGCCGCAGGGGCCGACCCGCAGGCCGCCGACGACATGGGCCAGCGCCCCATCCACATGGCCGCCGCGGCGGGTTCGCTTGCCCTGTGTCGGCGCCTTTTGGCTCTCCATCCGGATTCGCTGGATGCTGCCGCGAAAGACGGCCGCACGCCTCTTTACATGGCCGCTGCCGCGGGACAGGTGGAGGTGTGCCGCTTCCTGCTCGCCCGTCAAGCAGGGGTGGACACGCCGGCGGCCAGGGGCTGGACCCCCCTCATGGCCGCGGCGAGCCGGGGACGGACGGAGGCCGCGGGGGTTCTCCTGCACCATGGGGCGAACCCCATGACAAGAACGTCCTACGGGGAGACGCCGCTTCAATGGGCCGCGTTCGCAGGCGACGCGGCGCTTTGCGAAGAGCTGATGCGTCGAGGTGCGAACCCGAACGAGCCCAACGAGCAGGGTTACACCGCGCTCACCATCGGTGCGATGAAGGGGGATATCGCCAGCGTGCAGGCCCTTCTGCTGGGGGGCGCGAATGTGAAAGCCCGGACCGTCGAACGATTCACGCCTCTTCACGCGGGGGTGTTCACGGGGCACGGCGCGATAACCGACCTGCTCCTGAAGTGGGGCGCCGATCCCAACGCGAGGGACTGGGACGGATGGACGCCCCTCCACTGGGCGTGCCGGGTGCCCGACGGGGATGTGGCCAAGGCCCTGATCCAAGCCGGTGCCGATGTGAAGGCGCCGACGTCGACGGGGGACAGTCCCCTCCACGTGGCGGCTTCCGTGGGGAACTACGAGGTGGCCAGGCGTCTGATCATGGCGGGCGCAGATCCGAACGCGGAGAACGCCGGCGGCGCGACGCCCCTGGACGAGGCGCTGAGGAGCGGCGCATTCGACGACCGGCTGGTCAGCCTGCTGGAGGAAGCGGGCGGCATCGCGAGACGGCCGAGCCGCGAAGACGTGAACGTGATGCTGGCGGAAGCGATCATCGGCGGGGACGAGACGAGCTTCACGGAAGCTCTGGCAAGGGGTGCCGATCCGAACTGGCAGGGCGAAGAGGATGAAGGCGAGACACTCCTGCATCTTGCCGTGAACGCCCCCGGGCTCAAAGGGACCCTCTTCGGTGCGCGACACCGGGGACACGGGGCGGCTTCCTCCGACCCACAGGCATCGGAAGAGGACCGGAGCCCCGATTTCGTTGCGCAGCTCCTGGCGGCGGGCGCCAGGACGGGCGGGCGCGACGGGATGGGGCGTTCGCCCCTGCAACTCGCCGCATCCCTCGGGAACGAGCGGGCGGTGAAGGACCTCCTCGAAGCCGGCGCGGACGTCAACGGCACCGCGGATAACGACGAGACGGCGCTCCACCTCGCAGCCAAGACGGGCAACGTCGCCGTCATGAATCTCCTGCTCGACAAGGGGGCCAAAGTGGACGCCCGTGACGACCTGGGTGCGACACCCCTTTTCGATGCGGTGGCATCGGGCTCGGCCCCTTGCGTTGAGGTGCTCGTCGAGCGGGGCGCCGACATCGGGGCCGAGACGCGATACGGATGGACCGCCCTCCACCTGGCGGCCTTTATTGGCAGCATGCCGCTGGTGCAGGCTCTCTTGTCGAAGGGAGCGGACCCGGAGGCTGAAGCCGGATCGGGGGGCACGGCTCTCGACATGGCCCTGGTGGCCGGAAACGTAGGCGTCGCCGACACGCTGCGGCCGCTCACGCGGAGGGCGCCTCACGAGGCCGCCATAGACCTGGTGAAGGCCATCCGATCAGGAGACGAGGGTGCATTCCGATCGGCGTTGGCGAAGGAGCCCGACGTCAACGGCTTCTTTCTGCCGGGTATCTCCTTCACAGCGCTCGCGAGCATGGCCGGGCAATGGGATTTCGTCGAGTCGCTCCTTCAGGCGGGAGCCGACCCAAACGTGCGCGACCTGAACGGCGAGACGCTGTTCGTGTCGCTCATCGGGCGACAGGTCCCCCGTTCGGTGGTCGGCAGCCTGATCGCCGCGGGGGCAGACGTGAACGCGCACTCGGCGAACGGATCGACACCGCTGTTCAAGGCTGTCCAGTCGGGCCGGCGCGACCTCGCCGCGATGCTCTTGTCGGCGGGGGCAGACGCGGGTGCCAGGGACAGGGACGGCAGGACGGTTCTCATGATCGGCTCAGCGGGGACCGGTTTCGACGCAGGTTTTCTGGAGTTTCTCGCGAAGCGCGGAGCGGACGTGAACGCCCAGGATCTGAAGGGCAGAACCGCTCTCATGGCATGGGCCCTTCGGAGGCGGCCCGATCTCGTCCGCCGGCTGCTGAAGCTGGGCGCCGACCCGAACCGCGCCGATAATGATTGGAACACGGCCCTTCATCTCGCCGCCAGGCGCGGAGATTCGGTGACGGCAGAGATGCTCATGGACGCAGGGGCCGCGACTGACGCCAAGAACCGTCAAGGCATGACGGCGCTGGGCGTGGCTTTCAAATGCGGTCACCGCCGTGTAGCGGACGTCATCCGGATCCACACACTAAAGAAGTCTATGCCCGCCTCGTGACTCCTGCGGCAGAGATGTTTCGTTAATACACGCATTATCCATGCAACCACAGTTTGATTCTGTCAAGGTGCGGGCGCCCGGATCCCTGCCTTGAAAAGGTTTGCATTTGGAGGCCATTAGTGGTATGCTCCTGTGTAAACATAGACATTCATTCTATTTCATTGGGTTAGAGCATGGGTTCGGTACTGCGGGATGCGCGCGAGGCGTGTGCGTTCGGGCCTTTGAAAGGGGCGCTGGATCGGTGCGGGGGTGCGAAATGCTTGAGCGGTTCAAAAAGGTCCTCGTCGTGGAAGACTCCCCCTTTCTGGGGCAGATGTACGACCTCCTCTTCATGGAAGCGATTCACAAGGGAATGCAGGTGATCCACGCAAGGGACGGGGTCGAAGCCCTGTCGCGTCTCAAAGAGCATCCGGACTGCGATCTGATCGTCCTCGACCTCATCATGCCCAGGATGGACGGACTGTCGTTCATGGAACGTCTGAAGGCCGCAAAGAGCCGCCGCCCGATCATAGTGGTAAGTTCGAACAACTCACCCGACGAGATGGAAAGGGCCAGGGGCCTGGGAGCGGCTGGTTATCTGGTAAAGCCGATCACGCCTGCCGCCCTCTTCGGAGTGATCAACAGCCTGCTATCCAGTCCTCGAGCCGATGAGTCTAGACGGCGCCCGGAGAACTGAGTAAGACCGCCAGGCAAATCGTCATCGCTCCGGCACTCCCGGCTCACCTTTTTTAGGACGGCACTTTCCGTGCTGTCCTGAAGAGGGGAGTCTCTCTTCGGCGCGGTACGAGGCCGTCGGCCGTGCGCTGTTGTTTCTCCATTCAAATCATCGGCATTGTTGGTATACGAATTGCTTCTGGCCAGGTGACCGCGGCGCAAGGTCTCGGAGACGCTGCAAGGGCGGAGCACCACCCGTGAAAACATGTGGGACTTTCTAAAAGAGTGGAGAAATATGGACAGCGGTCAGAGGAATAGTCCACAGCTGAAAAAGGAGGACTCCATGAGAAAAGTGACGTTCGGGAATCGCATCATAACGGCTGCGTTGGCCTTGGTCGCCACGGGGCTGATTTCCACGGCGGCGCTCGCGCAGAACGCAGGTCCGGGGTCGGATTACGGTTTCGTGTCGGGTGCCGTCTCGGCCGTAGGTGATTCCAGCCTGACCGTTCAAAACGTGCAGGTCACGATCACGAGCGATACCGTGTTCGTTGGCGTCGATTCAGAGGGAAATCTCGTATCTGTGGGGCTTTCTGACTTCCAGGCCGGCGACCTGGCTAGCGTTTTTGTGGCGACGGTCGATCAGGTGCCGACTGCGAGCGCCGTCTACCGCGGCCTGGACTTCATGCTGCAGGGCACGGTTACGGATGTGCAGTACGACGCTTCGGGCAACCCGACTGAAGTCACGCTGGACGGCACTTTCACCATCCATGTGGCGCAGGCCGACATGACCGGCATGAGCCCGGACGACATGGCCAGCGGGATGGGCTCGAACATGGACGGCATGATGAACGGCGGCACTATGGGGCCCGGCGATGGCATGGGCGGAGGCGACAACGGCGGTGGCACCGGCGGCGGGATGGGCGGCGGCGACAACGGTGGTGGCACCGGCGGTGGTATGGGCGGTGGCAACAACGGCGGTGGTATGGGCGGCGGAATGCATCGGCCCGCCATAGCTGACGCGACCGGCGGGGCAGGCCTGCTTCAAATCGGCTCCTACGCTGCTCTTGGTGGGATTGTGGATAACGGCGTGTACGCCGCGGTATTTGCGCACGTAATGGCCTCTTCGATGGCCGGTGTGGGGCACATCGAATCGTTGACGCAGGATGGGTCGGGATCGGTTACGGGTTTCACGATGATCAAGCGGGGAACGGAAACGCAGGTGGCCATCGACGCTTCCACGCAGATCGCGTCTCGAAGCGGCCAGACGATGACGTCCGGCGACCTCGCGGTGGGCATGCGCGTCGATGTACAGGGTCTTACCCGTCAGGACGGTTCGGTGCTGGCGCAGACTATCGAGGTAAGGGGCGGCCACGGCATGATGTAACTGCTGGGGCGATCGTTCGAACGGAGCACGTTGAAAGGGCGGGGCCGAAGCCCCGCCCTTTTCGCGTTCGCAGTTAGCGTTCTCTTCTTCAGTTCGTGGGGGCCGGGAAGGGGCGCATGGTGAAGGTGTCGAAGAGCGGCGCCATACTGAAGAAGTTGGGATCGAAAGCCGGATGGCCCGTGGCGTCGAGACCGATGAAGCCGGATTCGCCCAGCGGGAAGAAGCTTTCCAACCGAACGACGCCCGAGGGGCCGTACTCCACGCAGTGCCCGTAGGTGGAGCGGTTGGAGTAGGGCATGGTGTGGATGGCGCCGAGGAAGTCGTCCGTGTACGTGATGACGCCGCGGGGTTGGTTGTAGGGCGGCAGGCCGATGTCCTGCAGCGTCATGTCGAGCGCCAGGTCAATGAGCTGTTGAGGATCGGTAGGAAGCCCCAGCCCAGCGTCGTCCTTGAACCAGTTGTAATAATTGACCACGCCCGACGACTGGCCTTTCAGCGCGTGCAGCAGGACGTTGAAGAGCTGCATGCTCGGCTTGGCCATGTCCGGGCCGAGTTCGTCGCTGAAGGTCAGCTTGATCACGTTGTCGATCCAGGCCTCCTCGAGAACCCAGGCGTCGGCGCGCGAAGTACCCGCGACCCACTGGCTCGGGCCTCCGGCCACGAAGTGGCCGTCCCAGGACTGTATGAGCGAAACGGCGGCCATGCGTGCGGCGTAGTTGGGGTCCTGCGGGTAAGCTTGGACCGCGGCCGTGAAGTAGGAACCGCACTGGCTCCACGGGACACCGCCGGTTCCGACGGAGGAGTCCGTCGTGGCGATGTTGATGGCCAGGTCGCGGATCTGGTCGAATGTCAGGTCGTTGTGCGTGCTCAGGTAGTCATTGATCACGTGGGCCCGGTCGAAAGGCCCGAACGAGTAGCTCAGGTTGTTGGGCGCGTTGTCGTAGTTGATGTTGGACTTGTTGTTCCAGCCGCAATAGTACCCCTGGGGGTTGTTGCGGTCGGTCGACAGCGGTTTGAGCGCGCCGGTCCACTCGTGCATGCCGTCCGAGGGCTGAGGCAGCATGGTGACGTCGCCGGGGGCCCGGACGGGGTCCCACCCGGACATCCAATAGGCGATGTTGCCGTCCTTGTCTGCGTAGCAGAAGTGCTGGCTCACGCAGACCTTGTGGATGCCGGCGTCGAACTGGTCCATGCTCGTGGCGCGCGCCATCTGGAGGAATCCGTCGAGCGCTTCCCACTCGTGGTCCCAGTGGGAGTTGGCCCACGTGATGCACGGGCCGTCCACGTGCTTCGGGTCGAAGGGCATGGGGCTGATGACCGGCCCGTGCTTGGACCGGTAGATCTTCACCTTTACGGTGCCCTGGCCGGCCACCTGGATCTTCTCCACGTGGTCCTTCTTCATGGCGAGTGGATTCTCGAGGTAGTAGTCGGTCGTGTGCGCGTGTCCGACCTGCATGGACCACGCGTGGTGGGGGGTTCGCCCGATGATGATGAGCGGAATCCCCGGCACGGTCATGCCCGAGACGCTGAGCGTGGGGGTCTTGATCGAACCCTCGCAGGTGATGGAAGGTACGGAGAAGCCCATCTGGGGGCCCGAGTAGATGATCGGGTTGCCGTCGGCGGTCTTGCTGCCTGAGACGACCCAGGCGTAGCTGCCCATATGGACGTACGCGTTGATCTTCTTGAGGTTGTCGATCACGTTATGGATGATGTCGGAGGTCTGTTTGACGGCCTCTTCGGTGCCAGGCGGCAACTCGCTCACCTGGCGCTCGATCTCGTTCATCTGCTGGGCGCGCGACATCTGCCGTGCCGGGGCGGCCCCGGCTGGCGGCGGGATGTAGGTCAGGGCCTGCGGGTCGTTGACCCATCGTAGGTCGTGGAACATGGCCAGGTAATCCTGGGGGAAGTACTGGTAGAGGCCATAATACAGCTGGTAGTTATCGAGCTGTCCGGTGTTCAGGGCCTCGGGGTCGAATTCCCTCTGCAAGAGGACGAGCCACGCCATGACGTCGTATACGGTCCAGTGCTGGGGCCGGATGTCCATGCCGGTCTGCTGTGAAAGAGCCAGGTATTCGAAGGGCATGAGCGCCGGGTTGGCGTTGACCTCGTCCACCCGGCGGTTGAAGCCGCTAACGAAGCCCGTCAGGACGTCCTGGGCGTCGGGGCTGAGAGACTTGAATCCCTTTTTGTACTCTTTTTTGGTGTAACCGATGGTCCGCATGAACATGTCGGTGCTGAGCTGGCTGGGTCCGAAGATCTCGGCGAGCCTGCCCGTGGCCGAACGGAAGTACAGTTCGGTCTGCCACAGCCGGTCTGTGGCGACTGCGTAGCCCATGGCATCGAAGGCATCCGTGATGTTATCCCCCTGGATGGACCAGACGCCCTTGTCGTCTCGCGTGGTCGTCGCGCCCTTCGGGTTGGGCTTCGAGGCCCAGGCCGCGGAACCCGCCAGCATCGCCACCAGCAGGGTCAGGGCGACAACCCACCTTTTCACTCTCATGGCTACCTCCTTTATTTGAATGAACAACGGTTCCACGTTCATCTCCCCACCCTGGATCGGATGGCGACGCCCCTGAGAAGGCAACATGATGAATGACCTGGCGAATGCAACGCCCTGTTGAGGACCGGGGCCCTGGTGAATCTAGGTTCATTGTAATGGAGCGCGGGGAGGGAAAGCAAGAAGGACACTTCGGCACACATTCACCGTCTCCGGTATTTACAGTGATCGGAAGGCCTCACGGGAACTCCCATCACCGTCGGCACAACGAAGGAAAGCGATTCGTGGGTGGGGCCTCTCGTCCGAGATCGGCGGGGGGCGTTGGCTGGTGACTCTGTGGTGCGGTTGCGGGATGGCGCGCGACGACCGATCGGGACGGATTGCTGGACATTGTTTGATCCCGGCCGACAGTTTCGCTAGAACGCGTAACCTATGAAAAAATAGAGCATGAACGGGGAGTGGTCGAGGGGGTACTTGCGGAGTTTCCAGGCCACGTCCACGCCGATAGGGCCGACGGGCGTCTTGATGCGCGCCCCGAAACCCGCACCCGACATGATGTCCGCACCCTTCAGGCTGTAGGCCTTCGGTGTGGCGTTCCCGGCGTCCACGAAGACCACTCCGCCCAGCTTCTCCCTCAGGGGAAATCGCAGTTCCAGTGAGGCCTCCGCCAGCCCATCGCCTCCCAGCAGCACGCCCTTGTTGGAGAGTGGTCCGAGGTTGTCGTAGGCGTAGCCTCGGACGCTGTTGGCTCCTCCGGCGTAGAATCTCCGCGTGACAGGTATTTCGTCGGCGGAAGCGCCCGAGAGGATTCCCCCCATCTTCAGCTTGCAGGCGAGCACGAAGTCGGCGCCCAGGCCGAAGTAGTGGCGGGCCTCGATGGTGGTCTTCGTGAAGCGTATGTGCCTGGCCAGTACGTATGACGGCTCGACGACGAGGGAGTATATGCCGCCCTGCGTGGGGCTGAAGGGCGTGCCGGTTCGCGCTCCCGGCGAAAGGGTGGGGGACAGGGAGGCAAAGGGAGTGTTGGTGTCGTTGTAAGTGAGGCTGACCGGCAGGGAGGCGATGGTGGCCACCTCCGTGGCACCCTCGGCGAGAGCGGTTTTCAGCAGCCTGTCCGGCGTGATCTGCAAGACCCTCTCCACGGATCCGTAGACGGTGCCGCTCAGGTTGCGGCTGAACCGGTGGTAGAGCCCGCTTCTCAGCTGCAGCGACCGGTAGGTGAAGCTCGTCTGGCGCATGCGGCTGTAGGAGACGTCCGAGAGAAGAGTGGTGTTCCGGTCCAGAAAGTAGGGACGCTTGAGGTACCCGGAGGCCGTAGTCTCGATGTCGGACCACTTTACCTCGGCGCCCAGGTTGAGAAGGCGACCGTTCACCCTCAGCGTCTCCCATCCGGCCTGTCCCCGGACACCTTCGTCGCTGGCGTAACCGACGCCCAGCCGGATGCGGTGGATGCGGCCCGCCTTCAGCCTCACGACGACGGGGATCGTTCCGGGTTGTCCGCCTTTCTTGGGGACTAGGACTACGCTCTCGAAAACGCCCAGCCGGAACAGTGCCTCCTGGCTGCTGTCCGCCAGGGATTGCCGGTAGATCTCGCCGGTCTTGAAGGCGAGAGCCCGCTCCAATAGGGTCCTGTCGAGGGGGTTGAAGTCGCCCTTGAAGGTCACCGGCCCGAAGCGCCCGAACTCTCCCGGATGCGCGCTGTAGGATATGACGACGGTCTTGGTGCGCATGTCGACCTGGGCCGAAGGCCTGACCCGGGCGAAGGGGTAGCCCGAGTCCTTGAGCCAGTAGACGAGCGCGTGGACGCCCTGCTGGTAAGCGTCGACGCTGTAGGTCTCTCCCTTCTTGACCCTCGCGTTCTTCCACAGGTATCCGCGTGCCGAGTCCTCGCCCCCTTTTTCCGGCCAGCCCGAGATGTCGACGGAGGCTATGCGGTACGGGACGCCCTCAGAGATGCGGATCTCGGCTTCTCCCGGGTGCGGTGTCAGAAGACTGGCCGCGACGTCGAAGTACCCGTGCCGCTGGTAGAAGAGCCTCACCTGGTCCATGACCCGTTCGACCTCGAGCCTGGTCATGTCTTCTTCGCGGCGGAGGAGAAGAAACTTCTTTCTGGGCTTGAGGCCGGCCGCCTGGCGAAGCTGGTCTTCGCCGAATGTCTTGTTGCCCGAAAAGAGAAGCGCGTGAAACTCGCCAGACGTTCGTTTCGACGTTCGCGCCGGGGCCGACAGGGGGGGCAGCAGGACGATAAGCGCCGCGAGCAGCGGAACGAGCCGCAAGGTTCTCATCAGTACCTCTGCTCCCAGAACAGGTCGATACCCGCGTTGCCCTTCTCCGTACTCTCGGTCTGTACGCTCAGGGTCCGGTTGATCCGGTAGCGCAGGTTGAGCCGCGTCTCGGGCAGGGCACCGAAGGTCTGCTTGTACTCCAGTACGGTCCGGTCTCCCAGGTATTTGCTGAATCCTACCTGGGTCCCGCCCCCGGCGGCGGGGCCTATCTCGAGCGTGTCCAGGCCGAACTCCTTCTGGACGGACTGAATGAGCGGCGACGCCTGGTACTGGACGGCGAGGGCCGCCGCGGCCGCACCGAAGGCCTGGTTCTCACCCGTGCTCAGCTCGCCCGAACGCCTCCCGAAAAGCAGGGTCGAAAGGATGTCGCCCTCGTCCATGGGGGGTTGGGAGGACAGCGTGAGTGAGGGACGGTCGGCGGGGCCGGTGAGGTGAATGGAAATGTCGGCGCCCGTGGCCTTGTAGGTGGCGTTGACGTCGAGGTAGGGCGTGAGGTCGGTGGTGCCTTTGAAGTAGATGCGGGAATCCTCGATGTCGAATTTGAAGTTCTGGAAGAGGTAACGGCCGTTCTGCAGGTTCAGGCTTCCCTGCACGGCGGGCCCCCGGTTTGTGAAGCGGACGTCCAGCGCGCCCGTCAGTTCGGCGAGCAGGTTCTGGTTGCTCACCCAGAGATCGCCTTCGGTCACCAGGTGCATCCGTCCCCGCAGGCGCCCGACGATGGGTTTGGTGCTCTCGCCTCGTGCGGAGAAGGGCGACCCGCGAGGCGCGTTGACGAAGGTCAGAGAAGACGGTAGCGGTTGCTGCTGTTCCAGGTCCGGAAGCTGGATCCGGCCTTTCAGTACCCGGGCGGTGGCCTCGAGTTCGGGCTTTTCGGGCGTCCCCTTCAGGGTCGCGCTGAAGTCCGCCACGCCTTCCATGTCCCGGCCCACCACGAAGGGGAAGTCCCGTCCCTCGGCCTTCAGCTTGAACCGGACCGGAATGAAGCCCTTCATGGATACGAACCCCGTCGCGTCGGCCGAGCCTCCGCCCGGCGCCGAGGCGTGCGCGTGCGTAAGGACCAGCCTGTCTCGTTCCGCCTTCATGTGAAGGTTTACAGGCCCGATGACGATGTCGCTGTCGGCGAAGGTGTAAGACCCCTCCGTCAGGGCGGCTTCTCCCGTCAGGACGGGCGTGTCGATCGTGCCCCTCCAGGTGAGGTCGGCGGCCAGATATCCGGCGACGCGTCCGGCCGTAGGCGGTATGGGCAGAAAGGTGAGAGGCAAGTGCTGGGCTGACAGGTGCGCGTCAACCGCCGGCGATGCGCCCTTCCTGGCCCAGTCCACGCGGCCGTCGAGTGACAGGCGGCTCTTCTTCTTCAGCAGTTCGAGGGATTCCACCTGCAGGCCGGAAGCGGACCAGGTCACACTCGCCGGATGGGCCTGTTCGAAGGTCTTGCCCTCGAAGAGTATGGAGAGCGAATCCAGCCGGATACGTCCGGAGCGCGGCCCCCAGTTTCCGCGGGCCCGGCCGGAAAGGCTCCGGCCCACGCCCATGGCGGCCTTGAGATCGAGGACCGCGTCGGTTAAGGGGCCTTTAAGGGTGACCCCGCCGGCTCCCATGGTGTTGTCGGCCACCGCGAGTCCCCGCCAGTCTGCGCTGACGTCGACAAGATCGCGGCTGGCCTCCCACGATCCTTTGATTCGCAGTCCCTGGGCGGTGACACCTCCATAGCCGACGTCGGCGCCCGATAGGTCTCCGCGGAGGTCGATCAGGCCGTCTGCAAGGTGCAGGGTGGCCTCGGCGTCGAGGTGGCCCACAAGTCCGTGAATCCCGAAGAGCGCCGCGGCCTTCGAGAGATCGGAGACTTTCGCCTTTACCTTTGCGTCGAGGGCTCTTCCCCCGCCGAAAGTGGCCTCCCCGGATATGTCGCCCACGGAGGTGCGCAGGTCCAAAGGCAGGATGCGGAGGCCCGTATGCGGGCCGATCTCCACCGTGCCCCTGAAGGGCTCGATATCCACGCCCGCCCAGCGCGAGGCCAGGACGGTGCAGGCGAGTGTGCCCGCGTCGGCCGCGGTACCGGAGAACCGCACATCTCCCGCGAGCCGTCCGTCTGGACCCAGGCCCCAGGGGGCGGGATCGAGCGTCCTAATCTGCGCCGACCAGACCACGGGCCTCCCATGGCCCAGGGGACCCGCCGAAACGTCGAAAGACCCGCCTGCCGGGCCGGAGAGTTTGCTCGCGAGGCTGAAGAAACCGTCCCTGTCTCCCATCCTGAAGGAGTCCACCGTCCAGTTGCCCGCCGGTACGGTGAGGAAGGCGGGCACGACCGG
>JBJKRE010000015.1:0-15661 GCA_046704825.1 Acidobacteriota bacterium | reverse complement strand
TCCCGGGGGCCTGCGCCGGTGCCTCCGGCTGACGGGGTTCACCATTTCGGATCTTCCTGGACGAGGAACGTCCCCTTGCAGTAGCCGCAGGTGACCGACAGCGTGCCCTCCGGGTTCATAGCGGCCGTCGAGGGGTCCACCTGCCCGCCGCAGTGCGGGCAGGTCAGCGCCTTGAGAGAAAGAGCGCCGGGGGGCTCCTGCGTGCCCGCTGCGGTCGAACGTCCCCCGCCCTTTCCCGGGCGCCAGGCGAGGTAGGCCAGGAAGGCGCCCCCCAGCAGCAATGCGACGCCCACGGCCGCCCGGGGGACGCTCTTGCCCTGGGCCACGGCATCGGGATGGGCCGCGGCGAGCAGAAACAGACCGCCGAGCAGCCAGAGGAACACGGCGAACATGGTTCCGACGATCTTCATGATCCCCTCTCCCCGAAATCCTCCAGCGCGGTCCCTGAACGGCTTTGGTTCGGTAGCTGCGATCCGGTGCGCCGAAGCTGCAGACAGTGTAACAGCGAGCAGGGGCAAGCGCCAGGCAGCGCACCGGCCCTCCGGCTCACGATGGTCTTTCGGCGGCCTGCCGCGCGCCAGTGAAGGGGATGTGCGTCAGGTCCAGTGGTCGACCGAGCCAAGCGATGCGACCCCGCCCACGGCACCCAGGACCACCCCGAGCCCCACGAGAGCCGCCTGGCTGGTTCCAGGCAGGAAGGAATGGGAGAGCCAGGTCAGAAGGAGGGTGTCGCCCGCGGACAGCCGCTGCAGGGCCAGGTGGGTGGCGAAGAGACCCGCCAGGGCGATGAGGCCGGACAGGAAACCCATGATGGCGCCGCCGGCGAGGAAGGGGCCGCGGATGCCGGACGGCGTGGACCCCACGAAATGGAGGATGGCGATCTCTTCGCGCCTGGACAGGGCCAGGATCCGCGTGATCGCGGCGACGGTGAACACGGCGGCGGCGCCCAGCGCGGCGAAGAGCAGCCATCCGATCAGGGACACGAAGCGGGTGTATATCCTCAGTTTGTCCACCCAGTCCCAGTCGAAGAGCACCTGGTCCACGTCCTTCTCCCCGCGAAGGTCCGCCACCAGCCTGTGGACGGCTTCGAGCCGTACGGGGGCCTTCAGCCGTACGGACAGGGACGTGGGCAGAGGGTTTTCCTGCATGTCCTGTGCGGCGGACCCGAAGGCGGGCGCGAGTTTTGCCAGGGTCTTGAGGGCGTCGGCGGGGGTCACCACCCGGACCGAATCCACGAGGGGGCTCTTGAGCGCCTGCTCCCGGAGCTGGCTCACCCGGTCCTTCGTGACGCCGTCGGCCAGGAAGACCCTGACCTCGAGCTTGTTCTGCCAGGACGAGAGCAGCGCGTTCACGTTCCCTGTCAGGTAGACCGAGAACCCCAGGATGTAGAGGGACAGGGCGACAACGAATATGGCGAAGCCGTGGAGAGCCTTGTGGCGCCAAAGCGCCATGACACCTTCGTACAGGAAGTAGCCGAGCGTCCGCAGGAATCTCATTCGCCGTCCTCCACGACGCGGCCCTGGTGGAGCAGGATGACCCTCCCCCCGAAGTCCTGGATGAGGCCCTTGTCGTGCGTCGCCACGACGACCGTCGTGCCCGCCGCGTTGACCTCTTTAAAGAGCGCGATGATCTCGTGCGCGAGCTGCGGGTCCAGGTTGCCGGTCGGTTCGTCGGCGAGCAGGATGACCGGACGGTTGATGAGGGCGCGCGCGATGGCAACGCGCTGCTGCTCTCCCCCCGAGAGCTGCTCCGGGAATGCGTTCATGCGGTTCTGCAACCCGATCCAGCGCAGCGCTTCGAAGGCGCGACGCTTCCGCTCTTTGTGGGGGATGCCCATGATGGTCATGAGGAGGGTGACGTTTTCGTACACGGTCCGCGTGGGGATAAGCCGGAAGTCCTGAAAGACCACGCCGAGGCGCCTGCGGAAGTAAGGCATCTGCCGACGGGAGAGGACGGAGAGGTTGCGGCCGTTCACGAGGATCTGGCCCGCGCTCGGTGTCTCTTCGCGAATGATGAGCTTGAGCAGCGTCGTCTTGCCGGCGCCCGACGAGCCGGTCACAAAGCAGAATTCGCGGGGATGTACTATGAGGTTGACGTCGTCGAGAGCGTGTACACCGCCCCTGTAGCTTTTGTCGACGTGGTAGAATCGAATCATACGGGCGCCTGCCGCGCGGAAGTGAACAGAAAAGTCATGATGTGCGTCGCCGGGGAACGAGTGAAGCCATCGCTGCGCATGAGGCATCTTATCCGAGCCCGGCGCGAAAGAGCAAGGCCGGATTGAGCTTCTGCAGGGGATGCGGCAGAGCGAGGGTCAAGCGAGTGCCTTTTGGGGACGTTTCCCCGCGCGGGGAGGTGAGCCAAATGGCGCATTTGACTCCGCGGGGCAAATTCTGTAAGCTCGCACGCGCGGATTTCTTGTTCCGCCTCGAACACCCTGATAACAAGGGGCGTTTCCGGCGCGAGGGTGGAAACCGGGCCACACGGGTCTTTCCTGATCGTTTCAAAAGTTCTAGAATGAAACGGGGGGCAACCAGAGGAGAAAGAAATGGCCGAAAAGCATTGGGGGAAATCCTTGTACCGTAATACGGTGAGCTATTTCGGCGGCCTGATCGTAGCGGCCGCCTTCATACTCATCATCTTCTCCCTCATCCTCGAGTTCAGCATCAGGCAGCCCAGCCCGTACCTGGGTATCTTCACGTACATGGTCTTCCCGGCCATCCTCACCTTTGGGGCCCTGGTATTTCTTTATGGCATGCGGCGTGAGAGCCTGAGGCGAAGGAAGATGGCGGAGCCCGAGGCCCTGCCATACCCCAGGCTGGACCTGAACGATCCCGTGCAGCGGAAGCGGTTCGCTTACTGGAGCATAGGCGGAATGCTTGGGGCCATACTCCTGGGCGTACTCAGCTACAATGCTTTTCTGTTCACAGAATCGGTGACCTTCTGCGGCAAGGTCTGCCACACGATCATGCAGCCGGAATACACGGCCTACCAGTACTCCCCCCACGCACGTGTCGCCTGCGTGGACTGCCACGTGGGTTCGGGTGCGTCCTGGTACGTGAAGTCCAAGATGTCGGGCGTCCGCCAGGTCTTCGCGGCGGTCTTCCACACCTATCCCACGCCCATCCCCGTCCCCATCAAGAACCTGCGTCCGGCCAGGGAGACCTGCGAGCGCTGCCACTGGCCCAAGAAGTTCTACGGGGCCCAGCTCGTCCAGATCCCGCACTTCCGGTACGACAAGGACAACACGGCCGAAGAGATCAGCCTGCTGGTCAAGACCGGCGGGGGTGACACGGCTCTGGGCGCCAGGGCCGGCATCCACTGGCACATGATCATCGACAACACGGTGGCCTTCCGTGCCATCGACCAGCACCAGGAGAAGATCCCCTGGATCCAGGTCAAGCACGACGACGGGTCCGTGGAAACCTTCGTGGACAAAGACTACAAGCTCACTGAGAAGCAGATCGACGCCCTGCCCAAGCACACCATGGACTGCATCGACTGCCACAACAGGCCCACCCACATTTTCCCCGCGCCCGGCCCGGGCGTGGACAACGCCATGGCCGTCGGGCTCATCGACCCCTCACTGCCGTGGATCAAGAAGGTCGCGGTGGACGCCCTGGTCAAGGACTACCCGAGCAGGGCCGTCGCCCGCAAGGACCTGGAACAGACCATAGCCGACTATTACAAGAAGAACTACCCCGATGTTTACAAGACCAAGCTGAAGGCCGTGGAAGCCGCCGGGAAAGCCACGGCGAATATCTACGACCGGACCGTCTTCCCGGCCATGAAGGTGAACTGGAAGACCTACGCCATGAACATCGGTCACCGGAACTGGCCGGGCTGCTTCCGATGCCACGACGGCCGCCACGTCTCCACCAAGACGGGCAAGCCGCTGACCCACAGCTGCACGGCCTGCCACACCATGCCCCAGCGCGGACCCCTGGTGCCCCTGGGCACCGTGATGCCGGCCAGCACGGAGAACTGGCACCCCTGGGAGCTGAAGGGCAAGCACGCCCAGATCCTGTGCAGCCGTTGCCACGCCGCCGGTTACAGACCGCCGGAAACCTGTGCGGGCTGCCACAAGATCGATCCCAAGGCGCCCATGATCTCCATGGGCTGCGACACGTGCCATCTCAAGGCGCAGGAGGTCAAGCCCATCGTTGACTGCAAGTCCTGCCACGACGATCTCGGCGGGCTCCACCTCAAGGGCGGCCACCCCGACGCACAGTGCTGGGACTGCCACAAGCCACACGTCTGGGTGGTCAAGGGACGGGCGACCTGTGAGACCTGTCACACCGACAAGAAGAACCACTACAAGGACCAGGGTGCCTGCACCAACTGCCACGACTTCGGCACCATGAACGCCAGGCTCAAGCTCCCCGTGCACGCGGAGCGAGAACCCCTCCTCAAGGCGCACGGGGCCTGAGGTTCTAAAGAGCGTGAACCCTGAAGGGCCGCGGCTTTCCGCCGCGGCCCTTTTCTTGTTTTTCCGCCTGTACGGATGCGCTCCGCGACCCTACATTGGGGTGGGAGTTGCGCTATCATAAACACGGAGGTAAGCCATGTTCATCGACCAGATACAAGGCAGAGAAATACTCGATTCGCGGGGCAATCCGACGGTGGAGGTCGAGGTCATCCTCGAGGACGGCACGGTCGGACGGGCCTCCGTCCCCTCCGGCGCCTCGACGGGAGAAGCGGAAGCGGTGGAACTCAGGGATGGAGACAAGGCCCGCTACCTGGGTAAGGGCGTGCTCAAGGCCGTCGAAAACGTGAACGACGTCATCGCGGAGGCCCTAGAGGGCGCCGATCCCCTGGACCAGCGGACCCTGGACCTGGAGATGCTCCGTCTGGACGGGACGGGGAACAAGGGCAACCTTGGCGCCAACGCCATCCTGGGGGTGTCGGAAGCCACCGCGCGGGCCGGTGCGGGCCTCTTGCAGCTGCCCCTCTACCGCTACCTGGGCGGCGTGTTCGCCCACCGGCTCCCCGTGCCCATGATGAACGTATTGAACGGCGGCGCCCACGCCGACAACAACGTGGACGTCCAGGAGTTCATGATCGTACCCGTCGGCGCCCGCACCTTCCGTGAGGCCCTCAGGATGGGTTCGGAAATCTACCACAACCTGAAGGCACTCCTGAAGGAGAACAAGCTCTCCACGGGTATCGGCGACGAAGGCGGCTTCGCACCGGACCTCCCCAGCGACGAGGACGCCCTCAGGCTGCTCGTCCAGGCCATCGAGAAGGCGGGCCACGAACCGGGCAAGGACGTCTACCTCGCCCTCGACGTGGCAGCCAGCAACGCGTGGGATCCGGAGAAGAAGGCCTACAAGGTCGGAACCATGCGCACCAGCGCCGAGCTCATCGAGCTCTATCGAGAGTGGATCGACCGCTACCCGCTGCTGTCCATCGAGGACGGAATCGGCGAACACGACCGCGAGGGCTGGCAGGCCATGACCGAGGCGCTGGGTGCGAAGGTACAGCTCGTGGGCGACGACTACGTGGTCACCAACCCGGAGCTGATACGAAAGGCCATCGGGGACAGCATCGCCAACGCCATACTGATCAAGCCCAACCAGATAGGTACGGTGACCGAAACGCTGGAGGCAGTGGAACTGACCAAGCGCGCCGGGTACGGCGTGGTCATCAGCCACCGATCAGGCGAGACCGAGGACACGTTCATCGCCGATCTCGCGGTGGCGGTAAACGCCGACTTCATCAAGACCGGTGCGCCCTGCCGGATGGACCGTCTGGCCAAGTACAACCAGCTCCTCCGCATCGAAGAGGACCTGGCAGAGGCGGCCCGGTACGCGGGCCTGGAGGTGGTCGAACGCCTGAAAAGGTGATGTCCCGGAAGGCCCAGATCGGCTGGAGCCTAATCGTGGTCGTGTGGCTGCCCATGCTGGCCCTTCTCGTGTGGGGCAAGGGCGGGCTGCTCGACTTGGTGGCCATGCGCCGCCAGGTCCGGGATCTTCAGAACGAGGTGCGCACGCTCGAGAAGCAGAACGCGCAGCTCAGGGAAGAGATCGGCCAGCTCAAGAAGGATCCGTCGCTCTACGAACCGCTGGCGAGGGAGCGCTACTTTATGAAGAAACCGGGCGAAGTCATCCTGTACCTGCCGCCCGAACCCCAGCCTGCCGGCACGGCGCAGTCCGGCTCCGAATCGCAGAGCGGCGGCGGACACGCAGGGCGGAAAGGAGGGCTGACGCCGTGAGGGGCAGGTCGGCGGCACGCTCGTTCGTAAACGCCGTGTTCCCCTTCGGGCCGTGTCTGCTCTGCGGGGAGGACAGCCGGGGCGGACCTATCCCCGGGATCTGCAGGGCATGCTGGCGGGCGAGGACCCGGCCCACCGATCCCGCCTGCCCGTGTTGCGGGGCCCCGCTGCCTCCGGTGGACGAGCAGGAACCGCACGTGTGCGGAGCGTGCCTCGTCGATCCCCCCGCCTTCGAGGCGCACGCGAGCGCCTTCTTGTACAAGGGCCCCGTGAGGACGGCCATGCTGCTCTACAAGGAGAGCCGGCGCTACCCGCTGGCAGGGCCCCTCGGCTCGGCCCTCGCCAGAACGGTTCGCGGGAGGTGGCCGGAGGCCGAGTGGGATGCCCTGGTTTACGTCCCCAGTCCCCTGAGGCGACGGCTCGCCAGAGGGTTCGAGCCCGCGGGGCTGATCGCCCGCCGGGCGGCCGAGAGGCTCGGCCTGCCCTGCGTGCGGGCCCTGCGGGTGAGGAAGAGCGTCAAAGAACAGAAAGGCCTCTCGCTGCCAGAGCGCAGAAAGAACGTCCGGGGCGTGTTCGAGGTGGACCGGCCGGCCGTCAGGGGCAAGCGCGTCCTGCTGGTGGACGACGTCATGACGACGGGGGCCACCCTCCGGCAGGTCGCGAAAGTTTTGAAAAGGGCCGGGGCCGAGGTGCACGCCGCGACGGTGGCCATGGTGGTCCGGCGGGACATGGATTTGGTCGGGGCGGACGACGTCCCGGTGATGGGAGGTGTGCGAGACCATGGGTGATCTGAGAGGAAAGACGTTGTTCATTACCGGCGCGAGCAGGGGCATCGGCAAGGCCATCGGCATGCGGGCGGCGCGGGACGGAGCCAACGTCGTCATCGCGGCCAAGACCACCGAGCCCCACCCCAAACTCCCCGGAACGATCTTCACGGCGGCGGACGAGATGCGGCAGGCAGGGGGGCACGCCCTTGCCGTCGAGGTCGACATCCGGGAGGAGGGGCAGGTCAAGGAGGCGGTGGCCAGGACGATCGAGACCTACGGCGGGATCGACATCCTCGTCAACAACGCCAGCGCCATCGACCTGAGGGGCACGCTGGATCTCCCCGTCAAGAAGTGGGACCTCATGCACGGCATCAACGCGAGGGGCACCTGGGTCACCTCCAAGCTGTGCCTGCCGCACCTCCTCAAGGCGGAGAACCCTCACATTTTGAACCTTTCGCCGCCCCTGAACATGGAAGCCCGCTGGTTCGCACCCCATGTGGCCTACACCATGGCCAAGTACGGCATGAGCCTCTGCGTGCTGGGCATGGCCGAAGAATTCAGGGAAGAAGGGGTTGCGGTCAACGCGCTCTGGCCCCGCACGACCATCGCCACGGCCGCCGTTGTCAACCTGCTCGGGGGCGAGGAGGTGGCGGCGCGCTCACGGAAGCCCGACATCGTGGCGGACGCCGCGCACGCCATCCTGACCCGTCCGAGCCGCGACTGCACGGGCCACTTCTTCCTCGACGAGGACGTGCTGCGCGCGGAGGGGGTCACCGACTTCGAACCGTACGCCGTCAACCCCGGCACGGAGCTGATCCCCGACTTCTTCATCTGAGGGAAGCTCCGACAAAGAACCACCCATCGATTCGGCCGGAGGAACCGATGGCCAAGAAAAGATACCGGATCCGCCGTGGAGGCCTGCTCGCCGGGCAGCCTCACCCCGTAACGGACGAACTGGTGGCCGATCTCGCCGACCTGCTGGAACTGACCGGCCGAGAGGATGTGCGTCGGCTCGAGGCGGCGGTAGTCAAGGCCGTTTCACTGGCCGAGGTGCCGCCCCGCGGGCCCGTCGCACCTCAGCCGGAGTACGTGAAACTGGAAGCGGACGGACTGGAGAAGGCATGCGAGGGGCTGGAAACCGCCCTCGCGGCGCTCTCGCCCGCCGCCCAGGGCGTTTTGAACCGCCACGGCTTTGCCCGGGAGCGTATCCGCCGATTGCGGCGCACCCTCCGGGAGGCCCGCATGGCGGCACGAAAAGCCGGGCAGGACGACCCCGCCAGGCTGCCTCCCCCCCCTCCGGGGCGGAGGGTGCTGGCCGAGGTGGTGTCGGCCCTCTGTGATGTCTTCGACGCTTTCCTGCCGGACGGCCACCCCGTGCACGAACGCTTCGAAGGCCCCGCTTACCTGGAGGCGCGGGAACTGGAACCACCGATCGAGACGCGGGAAGAGACGCTCAGAACCGCTTTCGTGCGGACGGTCCTGGACGGCGCGGGCATCACCTATCCCCGCGGCCGGGATTCGGATGACCCCGGCGCAGGGCTCGGGCGGTTCATCAGAAAAATCCGGCCTCCGGGGGCTAAAGCCCCCTGAAACGGACGGGAAGGCCGGGGCGTCCGTCAGTCGAGCAGTGCCTGCAGGTTTTCCTGCCTGCGGCCGGTGACGACCGCGTCCGACCCGCGGACGAGGACGTTGACCTCCGAACGGAAACCGAAGCGTCCGGGCAGGTAGATGCCCGGTTCGATGGAGAACAGCGTGTTCCCCAGGAGCCGCCGGGTGTCACGGGTCTCGTAGTCGTCCATGTTGGCACCGTTCGCGTGGTCCTCTTCGTAGATGGAGTGGCCGGTCCGGTGGATGAAGAAGTCCCCGTAGCCCGCCCGATCGATCACGTCGCGGGTCGCGCGGTCCACCTCCCACCCGCAGACCTTGTCCGCGGCAGCGGTGAGGGCTTTGGCGATGCCTGCGTCGCGGGCGTCCCGAACGACCCGGAAGACCTTGCCCTGCTCGTCCGGAACCGCGGTCCCCGTCCAGGCGCACCAGGTGATGTCGGCATAGACCGAGCCGGGCGCCTGCTCCTTGCCCCACAGGTCGAGCAGGAGGACCTGGCCGCCGCGGATCGTGCTGCTTCCCTCCGGACCCGGCTCGTAGTGGGGGTCGGCGGCGTGTGCGTCCACGCCCACGATGGGCGGCGCATCGGTCACCAGCCCACCCGCCTTCATGTGGTCCAGCATGGCCTGCTGGAGGACGTACTCGGTGAGCGGCTCGCCCGCGGTCAGTGAGGACCGGACCTTGGCGAAGGCCATGTCCACCGTGTCCAGCAGCACCTCCATGGCGCGGAAGTGCCCCTCGATCTGCTCCTGGGACAGCGTCACCTCGAAGCGGGCCACCAGGTCCCCCGAGGACACCAGCTGGAGACCCTGTCCCCTGAGGTATTCCCCGAGGCCCGCGTCCAGGCGGCCCAGGGCGGGGATGACCCCCTCCGGGGAGTACTGGCACGCGACAGCCTTCATGCCCTTCAGGGCCGCCGCGAGCTTGGCCTGCCAGTCCTGCCACTGGCCGTAGAGCACCAGAGCCCCGGGCAGGTGGTCAAGGCTGTGGGGTTCGATCTGGTTGCACAGACGCGTAGGTTCCCCCTGGGCGGGGATCACGTAGAACCAGCGCCGCGTCACCATGGCCTTGCCCGACAGCCCGAGCAGGCGCTGGGCGATGGGGTCGGAGCCCCTGAAGTCTGCGAAGACCCAGGCGTCGATGTGTTCCTCGCGAAGCGCTTGCTGTATGCTTCTTAGACGTTCTTCGTTCATGATAGGATAACCCTCCGGAACGGAATAACGGGGCGCCAAGAGGCGCTGGGAGTGATAAACGGAGCCGCGAGTCGCCCGAGGGACGCGTGAACGAAGGTAACGAACGGCTCCCGCCGGCGTGCACGTCCCTAACATTGTGGAGCACTCAGCCCATCGATTCAACCGGAGCCCGAGACATGAATGAATTCCCCTTCGCCGTACCTCTCGACGTTCGCTTCAGGGACCTGGACCCCATGGGTCACGTCAACAACGCCGTCTACGCCAGCTATTTCGAGAACGGCCGGGTGGCCTTCTTCAAAGAGCACTTCGGAGTGAGCGAGGCCCGCGAATTTCCCTTCATCCTGGCGCACCTGGAGATCGACTACCGGCGACCCGTTCTCATGAGCGACGACGTCGTCCTGGGCATCCGGGTGGCGGCCATGGGGAACAGTTCCTTCACCTTCGAGTACCGCCTCACGGCCAACGGAGAGGTGGCCGCCGAGGGCCGCTCCGTCCAGGTGGCCTTCGACTACGACAGGGGTGCGAAGAAGCCCCTCGATCCCGATTTTCGCGCCAGGCTCGAGCCCTTCGCCGCCGGAGATGGCTCCGCATGCTGAGGCTTCGCGAGATCGAGATCTTCGGCTTCAAGTCCTTCGCGGACAGGACGCGGATCCCGCTGCCCGAAGACCTCCTGGTTATCGTCGGGCCCAACGGCTCGGGCAAGAGCAACGTGGCCGACGCCGTGCTCTGGTCGCTGGGCGAGCAGAGCGCCAAGTCGCTCCGGGGCCAGAAGATGCAGGACGTGATCTTCGGCGGGAGCCACAAGAGGCCGCCGGCCGGGATGGCAGAGGTCATCCTGACCTTTCAGGATACGGACGGGTTCAAGATCCAGATCGCGCGGCGCCTGATGCGGACCGGCGAGAGCACCTACCTCATGGACGGACACGCCGTCAGGCGCAAGGACGTGCAGGACTTCCTCATGCGCTACGCCGTCTCCACCCAGGGCAGTTTCCTGGTGGAGCAGGGGCGCGTGGAGGCCCTCCTCGTTTCCAGCCCCGAGGAGCGGCGCATGATTTTCGAGGAAGTGGCCGGCATCGCCCACTACAAGGAGAACAGACGCTCCGCCCTGCACAAGCTGGAGGCCACCCAGGGCAATCTGCTGAGGCTGAACGACGTCATCGCTGAGTTGGAGGTGCGCATGGGGGCGCTCAAGCGGCAGGCGGCCAAGGCCGAGCGGTTCGTCCGGCTGTCCGACGAACTCAGGAGCCGCCGGCGCCGCTTCTGGGGGCGGGCCTTCGCCCGGTACACCGGCCGGAAGAGCGCCCTCGAAAGGGATCTGGCCCTCCTGAAGACAGAGAGGGAGCGCAGGGAGACCATCCTGGCCCAGCAGCAGGCCGAGTTGGAGCAGGCCAGGATGAGGCTCAGTGAGCACGAGACTTCCCTCCAGGCCCTCATCGGGGCGATCCACGAGAAGGAGCTGTCCTCCGAGCGGGCCGAGCAGGAGAACAAGCGGCGCACCGAGCAGATCCTCTCGAGCCGCCAGCGCCTTCGCCAGATCGCCACCGACCGGGAGGAACTCAAGGCGCGGACGGGCCGGGGAGAGGCCGAGAGGGAGGAACTCGAGCAGGCCCTCGAGACTCTGCAAGTCGAGCAGGAGGACGCGGCCGGCGAAGCCGAGCGCGCCCAGGCCCTCCTCGAAGAGAGCCGGATGAAGCTCGAGGCCCTGCAGGCAGCCCAGGAAGGCATGCGCGGCAAATCCTTCACGCTGGCGCAGGAGCACTCGCGGATGACGGCCGTACTGAGCCGCCTCGACGACGACCTGCGCAAGCAGGGCGAGCGCGAGAGGCAGATCGCCCGCGAAGAGGAGAGTCTGTCTGCGCGCCAGCGCGCCGTGGAAGAGAGCCTTGAGGACCTGACGGGCCGCAGGGACGAGGCCGAGGAGTCCCTGGCGGTCACCCGCAGGGCCCGCGAGGAAGCCGAACGGGACGTCGCGCGCCTCCAGGGCGAGGTGGAGAAGGCGTCGGCCGACCTGGCCGCGGCCAGGCAGAGGCTGGCGGTGACCGAAAACAGCCTCAAGGTCCTCGAGGAGCACGAAGCCTCGCTCACCTCGTCGGCCCACGCCTACCTCAGCGGCAAGGCCCCCGATCGTGCCGGCACCCGGCTGGCCGAGATGCTGTCGTCGGTGCCTGAGGCCCTCGTGGCTCCGCTGGCGGCGGTGCTCGGTGACCTTCTGGAAGGCTACACCGAAAGCCCCTGGGACGGCCTCCCCGACGTCCTGTCGGACCTGCGGGGCCAGAGGGCCGGGCAGGCCGTGTTCTTCCTGCAGAGCGCGGGCCCGCCCTCCGCGCCGGACGTGAAGCAGCCCGACGGGTTCGCCGGCTGGCTGCACGAGGCGGAGGGATTGCCCGGTCCGGTCCGCAACCTCCTGCCCGTTGTCGCCCTGGTCGAGACTGCGGAGCAGGCCCGCACCTTCGCCCTGTCCGCCGGGTACGGTGCGGTGACCTTGGACGGCCTGTACGTCCATCCCGACGGGTGGGTCCGCGGCGGGGCCGGCGGCGAGGGGGGCGCTTCCCTCCTCGACTACGAACGCGAGCGCCACGCCGCCGGGGAGCAGATCGAGGCGGACAGGAAGTCTCTGGACCGCGCACTGGAGGAAGAGGCGCGGCTGCGCGGGGAACTCTCCCAGGCCAGGTCCTCGCTGGAGGACCTCAGGGGCCGCGAGGAAGCCGGTAGGGAAGCTGCGCTGGTGGTTCAGCGCGAGTGGGAGCGGACCGAAGGCGAGAGCCGTCGGCTGGCCGCTTCCCGCGAGCTGCTGGAGGGCGAGGCGGCCCAGGCGCGCGAAGAGCGCGAGAGCTGGGAGGAGCAGCGCACGGTCCTCACAGGAAAACTGTCAGAGTCCGAAAAGAGCCGGTCGGACACCGAGGAGGCCATCCGCACCGGTGAGGAGACCCTTCAGAATGCGAGGGATGCCCAGGAG
The DNA here is from genome assembly GCA_046704825.1 of Acidobacteriota bacterium. Classification (GTDB taxonomy): domain Bacteria; phylum Acidobacteriota; class UBA4820; order UBA4820; family DSQY01; genus CAVRTJ01. Next base: position 2,929 of record JBJKRE010000015.1, on the reverse strand, counting down.
GCGGCGCACGAGGCCGTGGCCGCGAGCCGGACCCGCCAGGGTGAGGTGGGCCAGCGATACAAGGCCGCGCTGGAATCCCTGGAGAAGTCGCGCGCCTACCTGGAGCAGCTCGCCGACACCGACCGGCGCCTGGCGGAGGAGGCCGGGGCCCTCGAGGCGCGCATCGACGGACTGACGAAGGCCGTGACGGAAGGCGATCAGAACCTCCGGACGCTGCTGTTAGCCCTGGAGGAGAGCCGCGAGCGCAAGACCCGTTTCGAGGAGGACCTCAGGCGCCTCGGCACGGAGGTCCAGGGCCTGGAACAGCAGGTGAAGCAGTCGCGGGAGACCGTGGACGAGGCCCGGGAAGAGGTGAACCGCCACGAGCTCACCCTTGCGTCGGTGGATTCGGACATCCGCAACCTCGTGGAGCGCATGGGGGAAGTTTTCGAAGAGAGCCCCGCCGATCTGGCGGCCGAGTGCGCCGACGAGCCGCCCTTGAGCCCCGAAGAGCACCAGGAGGAACTGAGGTCCCTCGGCCGGCTGGAAGAGAAGATCCAGGGGCTGGGCGCCGTCAACATGCTGGCCCGGGAGGAATACGCCGAGCTGGAGACCCGCTTCAACTTCCTTGCCGAACAGCGCTCGGACCTCGAGGAGTCGGTGGCCTCCCTCCAGGAGACGATCCGAAAAATCAACCGGACAACGCGCGAGCGATTCATGGAAGCGTTCAACGCGGTCAAGGAGCACTTCACTCACCTGTTCAAGCAGGTGTTCGAGGGCGGCGAGGCTCGCCTCACGCTGCTGGACGAAGCCAACCCCCTCGAGACCGGAGTGGAGATATTCGCCCAGCCCCCCGGCAAGAAGCTCCAGAGCCTGCAGCTGCTGTCGGGGGGAGAGAAGGCCATGGTGGCGCTCGCGCTCCTCTTCAGTCTGTTCCGGTACCGTCCCCAGCCCTTCTTCATCCTGGACGAGGTGGACGCCCCGCTGGACGAGGCCAACATCAACAGGTTCAACAGGCTGCTCACCCAGTTCCACGGGCAGACACAGTTCATGGTGGTCAGCCACAACAAGCGGACCATGGAACTCGCCCAGGTCCTGTACGGGGTCACCATGGCTGAAGGCGGCGTGTCCAAGATGGTTTCCGTCCGCATGGCGGAGGTGGCCGAGCGCCTCGGCATGGCGCAGGACGGGTGATCCGACCGCCCGGGGCATGCGGGGCCCCGTGTTCCGGCCGACAGAAGGGGAACGATGTCGAAAAACGCCGTATCGCAGGTGGCCATCCTCAGGAAGTTCTTCGTGCTCGCGGTCCTCGTGCTGCTGGCGGCGTCTGTCCTGAGGGCGCAGGACGTCAAGGTCGAGTCCTCCGTCGACCGGACGCACCTTCGCCTCGGTGACAACCTCGTCTTCACCCTGAGAATCCAGAGCCGGGACAACGCGATCACGCAACCGGTCCTTCCGCCCCTGGCCGGCTTCAAGTCCGTGGGGACCTACCAGTCGGTGGAGAACACCCCCCAGGGCAAGGTGCTGCTTTTCCACTACCTGCTCAGCCCCACCGAGGCCGGCCGCCTGAGCGTGCCGGACCTCACCCTCCGCATCGGGGGCGCCGAGCGCACCGTGGCCGGCTTCACCGTACAGGTGGAGACGGGCGCCCCCCGCCCTTCTCCCCCCAGGCCGGTCCCGCAGAACCCCCGCCCCCAGGCGCCCTCCATCGGCCGCGACGTCTTCCTGAGGGGCAGTCTGTCGACCGGGTCCGCCTACGTCGGACAGCCCGTGATCTACACGCTGCACCTGCTGACCCGCCGGTCCGTCCGGGGGCTCGACATCACCCAGTCGCCCGATTTCCAGGGTTTCCGGAAGGTCGAGGACCCGGACGCCACGAAGTCGCCCACGCGCCAGGTCCACTACGACGGCCGCCTGTACCTGGACGCCGTGGTCATCCGGGCCACACTCTTTCCCCTGGAGCCGGGGCACCTTTCCATCGGCTCCTTCAAGGCGGAACTCAGGCTGGACACGGCCGGGTTCGGGGGGCCCTCCCTGGCCGCTGTGGTGGGCGGGCAGGCCTCCCTCCGGGTCAAGGCGCTGCCCCCGCCTCCCGAGGGATTCAGCGGGGCCGTGGGCGACTTCTCGCTCAAGGTGATCGCGCCCGCACCGTCGGACGCGGACATGGGCAGGCCTTTCACGGTCGGACTTTCCGTCGACGGGAGCGGGTTCCTCCCGGAGGCTCCCATGGATTGGCGGAAGTCGCCCTTCTTCAGCCCCTATCCGGCGACGAGCGAAGACTCAAGCGGGTTCAGCCGGGGGGTGTACAGGACGCGACGCCTCATACAGCGAGCCTTTCTGCCCAAGGCCGCAGGGACCGTGACCTTTCCCCCGGTCAGCCTGGTCTATTTCGATCCCTCCGCGGGCGGATACAAGACGCTGACGGCCGCTGAGGCCCGCATCGACGTGAAGAGCGCCCAGACCACCGGCGGAAGGGACGTCCAGGTGGCGCCCCTCATCGCCGGCCCGCGCCGCGGGACCTTGCCCGTGCGACCGTTCCCCAGGTCGCTGTTCTGGCTGCTGCTGCCGCTGCCCTTCCTGGTCAACGGGCTCCTGGCCGCCTTCCTCTGGGTGTACCGGCGCTTCCTGCTGGCTCCGGAGAAGAGACGTGCCAGGGACCTTCGCCACCGGGCGCGCAAGGCTCTCTACCGGGCCCGCAGGAACCTCGACGTCAGGAAGTCGGAGGTCTTTCACGAGAACCTGTCGCGGGCGCTCGTGGCCCTATTGGACCTCCGGACCGGTCGTGCCACGGGCGGTCTGAGCCGTACGCAGCTCAGAGAAGCCCTGGAAGCGTCCGGGCTGTCGGCTTCCGCGGGCCGTGAGGCTCTCGAGCTCGTAGACCTGCTGGAGAACGCCCGGTACGCGCCCGGACGCCCCACGCGCAAGGACATGCAGGACCGGTGCGCAAAGG
>JBJKRE010000014.1:0-4232 GCA_046704825.1 Acidobacteriota bacterium | reverse complement strand
GGCCGAGAGAGCGGTTACTGCCATCCTGTCTGAAGGCCCGGCAGGCGAAGAGGCGCTGCGCACGGGGGGTACCGTCTTCCAGTTCACCGGAGATTTCGAAAGGGCGAGTGCATTCTACGCCCGGGCCATGGCCGCGGACCGGCGGGACGCCCTGCTCTGGCTGGGCCTGGCCACCCTGCGGCTCGACCTGCGCGACCCGGAGGGCGCCATAGGCGCGTGGCAGAAGGCCGGAGCCCTCAGCCCCGAGCTGGCCGCCGGCGACCTGTACCGCCGGGTGGGCTACGCCGTCTTCGACCCGTCCGCCTGCCGGGAGCCCGAGCGCATCGCCGGGTTTTACCGGTCGGCCGCCCGGCGACTCGAATCGGCCGGGAAGGCCGGCGCCGCAAAAGACCTGCAGGCGCTCGGCGCCCTGTACGACAAGGCCTCCGGCCCCCTGTTCGCCGGGGCGACCGACTCGGACCGGGTGGAACTGCCCATGGTCGACTTCAGGCCCGACGCACCCTACAAGTGCCTCATCCTCCATGTGGGGGGCAAGGCGTACAAGGTCCTGCTGGACACGGGCAACGCACCCGGATGGACCGTCCACAACCCGGAGCTGATCGACGCCCTCCCCACGGTCAAAGGGGCCGAGTGCAAGGTCCGGACCGGGTCGGTGAAGAAGGCGCTCAAAAGCTTCCGCCTGCTCACTCGCCGCGTCAACTTCGGCGGACTGATCGTCCGAAACCTGGTCGGAAGCTACTTCGCCAAGCCGCGAGCCTCCTATTTCGACGCCAACCTGAACCCCTATTTCATCCGGGACCACGTGGTCACCATGGACTTCGTGCACAACCGTTTCATCGTCCGGACGAAGGCCCGGTTCGACGCGGACATGGCCCGCGAACGGGCCCGGATCACGCGGGTACCCTGCTTCGCGTTCCGCTGGTGCTTCGTGCCGGCCGCCCTGGACGGGCCCGTCCGGGCGATGGTCCACATCGAGACGGGCGCCGAGGACCTCTCCCTCGAAAAGGCCTTCGCCGTCGCGGCCCGCCTGCCGCTGACGCCCAAGGTCAGGCACTGGCGGGACGGAAAGGACTACCCCTACGAAGTCACGCCGCTGACCCTCCTGATCGGCACGGAGGTCTTCCACCGCCCCGAGGCCGAGGTCTGGCCGGAGGGCTTCAACGATCCTGCGGCGGGAAAGTTCAGCGACGTGATGCTGGGACCGCTCGCGCTGGAGGGACGGTACGCCATTTCGTTCGACCCCTTCGACAACGAGGTCGTCCTGGAGGGACCGGCTAAAGCCGCTCCTCCCGGTCCGGCGAAGGCCGGATGATACCCGGTGGCCCCTAGTTCTGCGAGGCGAAGACCTTCTTGAGCAACTCGGTGGTCCGCGCCGCCGGGTTCTTCCGGATGCGCTTCTCCTGCTGGCCCAGGACGGTGAACAGGCCCTTGAGGGTTTTGTTCGTGACGTAGGTGTCCAGGTCCACGGCCGGGGTGGTGACGAAGGGCAGCTTGTTGTACCGGTCGGCCAGGCGGTTGTAGGACTTGTAGAGGCCCACGTCCTTCATGCTCTTCTTGACGATCGGCTCGAAGGCCGCCCGCAACCGGTCCGACGTGTGCGCACGGAAGTAGTCGGTGGCGGCGGTGCTCCCTCCCCGCAGGATCTTGTAGGCGTCGGGCAGGGACATCTGCTTGACGGCGCTGACGAAGATGGGCCGGGCCTGGGCGGCCGCCTTTTCCGCGGCCCTGTTCATGGCCGTGTCCAGCTGGTCCACTTCGCGGCCGAAGCCGAGCTTCCTCAGGGTGTCGGCCATGTGCTGATACTTTTCGGGGAGCGCGATGCGGATGAGCGCGTTGCCCAGGAACCCGTCCACCTTCGACGTCTGCGCGACCGCCCGTTCCGAGCCGACCTCGAGCGCCTGCTTCAGGCCTGCGGCGACCGTCTGTTCGTCCAGCCCCCCACCGCCTTGAGAAGAAAGGACGTCGTTCAGTTGCCCCTGCAGTTCGGCGCACGACGCGGTCGTCAGAACCAACCCGACCAGCTCACAGTACAGAGAGAAACGGCGGATTCCCTTCACGGTGCCTCCCCGGCGCGACGGCCTTATGGAATGACACCATCCTTGCGCAACCGGATGAACAGGTCAACCGCCGCGGTCAACGGGGGCTCACCCCTGCCGGGAACGGCCGATGCCCGCTCGCGGGAGCGGGGGATCCGCCGCCGGGAACACGTCCTACGCGTATTTGTGTTCGGTCTCGAGGAACTGGCCAAGGCGGAGCGTGGGCAACCGGCTGAGCTTGTGGGGCGCCGTGCGTTCGGCGAGGTTGGTCTCGATCCAGTTGGCGTAGTCCGTCTCGTTCCAGGCGCAGGACGGTGAGGCGCCCTCCGCCTCGTAGAGCGCGGACACGTAGCCGCGCGCGACCTGGCGGCCCCACTCGAGGGCGGCGCTTTCGGTCTCCGCCTCGATGAACACGCCCATGCATTCTTCCTCGGCGAAGCCGTTCACGAGGTTGCTGATCCGCTGGTCGGGGGTCTCGTAAAAGAAGATGAAGAGGTGCTTTTTCATCAGAGTCCTCGCATGGAAGAAGCGTCCCTGTTGACGATCAGGCGAGAGAACATCCAGCCCATCCAAACACGTGTCGGGTCGCTTCGATTTCACTATGGACTCGATTTGTTGCACGGCCATAAGGATCGTATTTTCAGTTCGTAACATTTGTCATCTTCCTGCGCCGGTCCCATACTTGGAGATAGCGTGGAGAGGGGGTTCGATGTGTGATTTCTGCCACCGCCACGGCGACGGGAAGAAGTGGTACCTGCAGGCCAGGAACTACAGCCGGGAGCTGGCCGAGCGCCCCGAGACCCTTAAGGCCCTCCGGAAGGTCGCGGACACGGTTCTGGACAAGTCCTGGAAGTTCCCGGAGCAGATCCGCCGGTTCCAGCGGGCGCCGCGTGCGGTCCGATGGATGGTCAGCAGCTACACGGCCTGGGACCTTAGACGAAACCATCACGGCCAGGTAGTCCCGCTCGAGGACCTCCGGATCCTGTTGTCGAAGGTGGTCACGACCGTCGTCCGCCTGCCCTGCATCTGCCGGAAGGGCATGAGCGGCTCCGGCCCCGCGTACTGCATGGCCATCACGACGGCGCCCGGGACCTGGGACGAGACCTGCCGGAAACTCGTCTTTGAAGAAAATGCGAAGGGCCGGTTCTCCGACTTTGACGTGGCCGGACTGCAGACCCTTTCCACGGAAGAGGCCGTCGCCCTGTGCGAGAAGTTCGAAAAGGAAGGCCTGGTCCACACGCTCTGGACCTTCAAGTCCCCCTTCATCGGGGGGCTGTGCAACTGCGACCCCGCCAGCTGCGGCGCACTGCGATTCCTTCTGGGCGGGCTGGACGTCCTGGCGCCGGGAGAATACCGCGCCCAGGTGGACCCTGATCTCTGCCGGGCGTGCCGCGGACGCGGCTGCCAAAAGCGCTGTCCCTTCGGCGCCATGACCTTCGATGTAACCGCCGGGAAGGCCGACGCCGACGCTCGGCGTTGCTACGGCTGCGGCCTGTGCCGCACGGTCTGCCCGGAGAAGGCCATCCGCCTCCTGCCGCGCACCTCCTCCGACCCGCCGGTCCTCCTGCCCGCGACCGCCCCGCATGGTACGACCGTGGGGTGAACAGTGAGGCAGTGAGTCGGTGAGAATGGAAGACAGATGTACGTGTATTCCCAAAGGCCAAGGCCTAAGGCCGAAAGGCTAAAGGGAGGACGGCTGCGGGACGCGCCTTCGAAGCACGCCATCCAACCGATCACTTTGGTCAACCGCGGAGACACGGAGTCGCGGAGGCTTGCAGCGGCCTCTTTGGGATAGATGGAAGGAGGAAGACGAAACCCGGCAGGCTGGAGAGTTTCAAAGGCCCGTCGATCGTCGTCTTTGCCTTTTCCCTCTTCCCTTTACCCTTTCCCCGCACCGAAAGGCGCATAGCCGTCAGCGGTCCTTTCGATGCCCAGCACCGGTAGCCGCGTTCCTAAAACGAGAGCGGGAAGGGTTTCCCCTACCCGCCAGAATCCAGTGCCGCAGGAACCGGCCGCTACGGAGGCCTGCCGTCTACCGCCCGTCCTCTGATCTCTTCCCTCTTTCCTTGTCCCGTTTCAGTGCCGAGGGCACCGTCGCGATCGCTCTTGCCAGCGACGCCTTACCTTCGAGGATCGGCTCTCTACTTCCCCTTCACAGGCACGGTCACGCCCAGGTTGTGGGCCTCGAAGGTCCAC
>JBJKRE010000013.1:0-4110 GCA_046704825.1 Acidobacteriota bacterium | reverse complement strand
TCAGAAGCCGAAGAGGGCGGCGGCGTTGGCGGATGTGGCCGCCGCGAAGGCGGCCTGGTCGCGGCCGAGGAAGTCAGCGAGAAAGGCGCCCACCACCGCCGCGTGGGCGGGTTCGCAGCGCTTGCCGCGGTGGGGCACCGGCGCCAGGTAGGGGGCGTCAGTCTCCACCAGGATCCGGTCGAGAGGGGCGATCCGCGCCGCCTCGCGGATAAGCGGCGCATTTTTGAACGTGACGATGCCCGAAAAGGACAGGTGCAATCCCATGGCCAGGAAGGCCTCAGCCTCGGCCGGGCCGTAGGTGAAGCAGTGGATGACGCCCTTCAGCGACGGCAGGAACGGCCGCATGACGGCCGCCGTGTCCTCGAAGGCCTCCCTTGAGTGGACGATCACCGGGAGTCCCCGCTCCGCGGCCAGGGCGAGCTGGTCCTCGAAGGCGGCGCGCTGCACGTCCCGTGGGGACAGGTCGTAGTGGTAGTCCAGGCCGATCTCGCCGACAGCCGAAGCCCCGCGCGAGAGAGCGTCCTCCAGCCCGGCGCGGACCCCCCGCTCCCACTTCGAGGCTTCGTGCGGATGCAGGCCGGCGCTGTGCCGAAACCCGTGTGAGACGGCTAGAGCGGTGCAGTTTTCCCAGTCGTCGGGCGTCGTGCCGACCAGCACCATGCGTCCGACGCCGGCTTCCCTGGCCCGAAGGACGAGCGCGTCCCGCTCGCCGTCGAAGTCGTCCATGACGAGGTGGTTGTGCGAGTCCGTCCAGCAGGGCTTTCCCGGCGCCCGTCCGCAGGTGTTTTCCTTCACGTGGCCTCCAGCAGTTCGACAAGTCCCTTGAGCGCCGCCTCCGGCCCGATGGCGGCCATGCACCGATCGTGCGGACATCCCTCACCCGAGCAGGCCCGGTCCACGCCCGGCCGGTAGAGGATGCGGCACCGGTCTCCGAACGGCCGGTTCACCAGCGGGTCCGTGGGACCCAGGAGCGCGAGGGTCGGCACGCCCATGAGCGCCGCCAGGTGCATGGTCCCCGTGTCCGCACCCACGAAGGCCCTGGCACGGCGCACCACCTCCAGCAGCCTGTCCAGCCCCCAGCCCGGAATGACCTTCAGATGGGGCTCCCGGACCAGAGACCGCACCAGGTCGGTCTCGTCCGGCCCCCATCCCAAAAGCGTCTCCATCCCCAGCTCATTCCACACCATCCGGGCCAGCTCGAGGAAGCGGAATGCGGGCCATCGCTTGTCGGCCTGTGCCCTGCTGGTTCCGAGAAAGGCGAAGAGGTAGGGTCGGCCGGACAGACCGGAGGCGCCCAGGTAGGACGCCACATCGTCCCGGGCTTCGGCCGGGATCCCCGGAGTCAGGAAGTCGGCCGACGGTTTCGGAAAGCCGAGGGCGGCCAGCGTCCCCGCGTAGCGCTCGTACCTCGACAGGTGCGGCGAGGGTCCGGGTAAGACGGCGGTCTCGTAGAGGAGGTGGCTGTATTCCCTGCCGTACCGCGGCCCGAAACCGGCCGTGTGGGAGGCCCCGCTGAGCTGACCGACCAGCGCCGACCGGAGGATGCCGTGCATGTCCAGAGCCAGATCGTAGCGGGCGGAGCGCAGAGCACGGAGGTATCCGGAGTACGCGGACAGCCAGCGCGACGGCTCGCGGACGGGACTCCCGGCCGCCCGCCGCGGATAGGGCACGACCTTCCGCACGACGGGGAACAGGCGCATGAGCGGTTCGAAGCGGTCCTCGACGGTGAGATCCACGCACCGGGCCTGAGATGTCCCGAGAGCTCCAAGACACGGAAGCAGCCTCGCGACGTCCCCCAGCGAGGATAGCCTGATCACCAGTATGGACGAGCCTTCCCAGTCCGCCATGGGTGAAAGCATAGCACAGAGGCATGGATGAAAACGACCGCCGGGAGGGCCTTTGGGCGCGCTCTCCGGTCAGATGAGGTCCGACAGGTCTTCGCCCGTGATCACGAACTCTTCGGGCGCTTCCGGCTCGCCCTCACGGGCCGGACCTTCGGAGGCTGTCCGTATCAGGCCGAGAATCACCAGGACCCAGAGGAATTTGATCATGGCAAAGTGCGGGAGGGTGGTCCGCTCGAAGAGGTCACCGAGTGACGGCCGCTTCTCGAGCTCCTCGACGAGCTCGATCTCGCCGGCGGACAGCTCGAAGGGCTCGCTGATCTCGCTTGCTATCAGGGCCGGTTCCAGCCTCATGGCCAGCGAGTCGAAGGCGGAGAGGGGTCCGGTGACGGTGTCCATCCTCTGGACGCCCTGACGCAGGAGTTCGGGCGTGTTGATGGCCAGGGTGATGAGCTCTTCCTCTGCGTCGGACTCGTCCAGGAACCGGTAGGCACCCGCGGGCAGGTCGAACAGGGAAAAGGCGATCTCCTTCACCTGCTCCTTGACGGCCCACACCAGTTGCGAGGGTGAGATCACCTCGCGCTCGACCAGGACCGTCCCGTAGCGCTTGCCGCGCACCAGAGCCGCCGAGGACCTCACGTGCTCCGGCACGGTGATCACGTCGCGCCGGATCAGCAGCTCGCCCAGCCGGTCGTTGTGATCGTTGGAAGCCGCGAAGATGACGACTCCGTCTTTGAGGAACACCTTTTTCTTGAACGGGCCGGCCGATACCTCAAGCGCACCGGATGACTTGGTCTGGTAGTGACGCGCAAGCAGAAGGGGAAACGGCACGGCAGCCAGATCGCCATGGTCGGGCACGGAACGCCTCCCTAAGACCCTATCATGTTACCCGAAAATGCCCGGGATACCAGAGTCCACAGCAAATGGACCATACGAAACGCGAAAAATGTCACCCCGAACGTTCCGAGCCCCTTAAACCTAACAGCAGGGCGGGCCGGAGCCCGCCCTTTCTTCCATCCAATGGGATAAAGCCTATGCGCCTATTTCGCGTCCGTTCGCCGTCCTTCCCAGCTTCCGTCCCAGGAAGTCCTGGAAGTGATCCATGTAAACAAAGAATACGGGCGTCACGAACAGCGTCAGGAATTGAGAGAAGAGCAGGCCGCCCACGACCGCCAGGCCCAGCGGACGGCGGGACTCGGCGCCCGCGCCCATGCCCAGTGCGATAGGCAGTGTCCCCATCAGGGCCGCCATGGTGGTCATCATGATCGGCCTGAACCGGATCACGCAGGCTTCGTAGATGGCGTCCGTCGCGTTCCTGCCTTCCTTGCGCTGGGCCTCCAGGGCGAAGTCGATCATCATGATACCGTTCTTCTTCACGAGGCCTACCAGCATGATAACACCGACGAACGCGTAGATTGAGAGTTCAGTCCGAAAAATGAGCAGGGTCAGCAACGCGCCGAAGCCCGCGAAGGGCAGAGCCGAAAGAATGGTCAGCGGGTGGATGAAACTCTCGTACAGGATGCCCAACACCATATAGATGACCAGGATGGCCAGAAGAAGCAGGAGTCCCAAGCCTTTTGTACTCGCCTGGAAGGCCTGGGCGGTACCCTGGAAGCTCGTGGTGAGATCCGCGGGAATAACCTCCTTTGTGAGTTTCTGGATGTCACTGACGGCGCCTCCCAGGGATACACCGGGCTTCAGGTTGAACGAAATGGTCACCGACGGTATCTGACCCGTGTGATTGATCGACAGCGGTCGGAGACCCTCAGTGACTCTGGCGACGCTCTTGAGCGGCACCATCTGCCCGCTCTGAGACGGCACGAATAACATTCCCAGGGCCGCTGGGTCACGCTGGTATTGCGGTTCCACCTCCAGGATCACCTCATAAGTGTTGTTCGGTGCATAGATCGTAGAGACCTGCCTTGAACCATAGGCGTTGTACAGGGTCTCTTCGATGGCAGCGGCCGTTACTCCCAGGCTGGACGCCTTGTCGCGGTCTATGTCCACGTTCACTTGCGGGTTGTTGATCTGGAGGTCGCTCGTAACGTCTACCAGTCCGGGAAGAGCCTTCATTTTGTTTTCCAGGAGTGTTGCGTCCTTGTAGAGCTCAGTCGTGTCGGATCCTTGAATCGTAAGCTGGTAGAGACTCTTGGAGAGCCGTCCGCCTATCTGGATGGGCGGCGGATTCTGAATAAAAGCCATGATACCGGGAACGCTGAGGAGCTGGGGCCTGAGCTTTGCGATCTCCTGGTCCACCGTCAGCTTTCGT
>JBJKRE010000012.1:0-3013 GCA_046704825.1 Acidobacteriota bacterium | reverse complement strand
GGCCCCCGAATCAGGGGGATTTCATCCACTGAGCGAACATGCGCTCGCTGTTCCAGACGTCCCGCCGGTACGAGTCCACCGGCAGCGCGGGGCCCCGCCTGCGCCTGAGGAGGGCCGGACCCGCGTTGTAGGCCGCCAGGGCGGCCTCGATGGAACCGTAGCGGCTCCTGAGGTGTGCGAGGTACGTGAAGCCCAGGCGTATGTTGGTGCCCGCCTCAAAGAGCTGCGATCCGGCGGGGGGAACGCTCCCCTCGATCCGGGCGGCCTCGTCGGCCGTGGCCGGCATGACCTGCGTCAGGCCGACGGCCCCCACCGTGGACACGGCGTTGAGCTGGAAGGAACTCTCGGTCTGGATGACGCCGAGGACGAATGCGGGTGAGAAGTGGTAGGTCTGCACAACGTCGGTGATGGCACTGACCGCGCTCCTGAACGCCAGGCTCGGCCATTTCTGGCCGCTGGCCGCGAGGGCCTGCCTGAGCATCTGTTGCACTTCCTCCTTCAAAGGAACAGCGTGTGCCTTTGTATTTACAGGTACGGCGACGTTGCTGGCAGACGAAAGGGGCTTGCTCCACACGTTTACGAGCAGCAGACAAGCCACACAGACCGACACACCGTAGATTTTGTTCAGAATCGACTTGTTTGGGGTTTGCATGCGGGGGAAGATAGCACCTTCCCCCGCATTCGTCAACCCTTTGAAGCTAAACCCCTTACATATGAACCTTTACGGGCGTGTACAGCAGGAAAGGTTCAGACGTCAGGGGCTTGATCGCCTGGTACTCCTGGTAGGCCTCGTAGAGTTCCGGAGGCAGCTTGCTGAGCGCGTCGGCGTGGACCATGGCGTCCATTTTGTTCTGAAAGAAGGCCTCGAAGAAGGTCTTGGGTCTGGGGTACACAACCACGCGGACCGGCTGGTCCTTGGGGATGCCGGCCTTCTCCTTCGCCAGCTGGAAGGCGGTGTGCAACCCGCCGAGCTTGTCCACGAGCCCCAGCTTGAGGGCGTCCTCGCCGGACCAGATGCGCCCGCGGCCGATCTTGTCGATCTGGTCGTAGGTCATCTTGCGGCCCTCGGCGGCCTTGCTGACGAAATCGTGGTAGAAGGCCTGCATCTGCTGGTTGATGAGGGCTTCCTGGTCCTTGTCGAAGGGCGTGTAGCCGCTGAACATGTCCGAGTTGGTCCCCCGCTTCACCGTAACCTGGTTGTAGTCGATGTGGTCGAGCAGGCCCTTGATGACGAACTTGCCCATCACCACGCCGATGGAGCCGGTGATCGTACCCGGCTGCGCCACGATGCCGTCGGCCCCCATGGAGATGTAGTAACCTCCGGAGGCCGCCACGTCCGACATGGAGACGACCACGGGTTTGGTCTTCTTGAGCACCTGGATCTGGCGCCACATCATGTCCGAAGCCAGACCCGATCCGCCCGGGCTGTTGACCCTCAGGACGACGGCGGACACGTCGCTGCGTCGTCCGACCTCCCTCAGCCAGCGGATGAGCGTGTCGGACCCGATGTCGCTGCTCGTCTGTCCGGCGGTTCCGTCGCCCTCACCCGAGACGATGTCGCCGTTGGCGATAACCAGCGCCACCGTCTTGCTCGCCCCGGCGGAGGGGTCGACGCGGTGGTCGTGGATGTAGTCCGCCATGTCGATGGAGCCCCAGCGACCCGTGTTGCCGTTGACCTTCTTGAGGGCGTCCTCGACCTGGTCCCGGTACCACAGGTCGTCCACGAGCCCCATCTTCTTGATCTGGTCCCCCCAGAGGAAGCCCACGTTCATGTCGGCCTTGACCTGGTCCTGGGACAGCTTGCGGCCTTCGGCTATGGCCTTGAGTTCCTGGCTGTAGAAGCTGTCCAGCACCGCGTCGGTGGCCTCCTTCTGGGCGTCCGACATGGTCTTGAGCATGAAGGTGTCCGAGTAGGACTTGAACTTGCCGATGTGGTACATCTGCGGCTCGACGCCGAACTTGTCCAGGACCCCCCGGAGGAAGGGCACGGACATGGACGGGCCCATGAGGAGGAGGTTGGCCGTAGGCGGCGCGTAGACCTTGTCCGCCTCCACGGCGGTCATGTACCCGCCCGTGGACGCCGATTCGAAATAGGCCCAGACGGGCTTCTTGCTCTGCTTGAAGCGCCGGAGCGCCTCGCGGAGTTCCTCAACCTTTCCCAGCCCCATCGGGACAGCACTCACGTCGATGAGCAGGCTCTTGATGCGGTCGTCCTTGGCCGCGCGGTCGATGGCCGATTCCAGGTCGTACATGGAGTAGACCTTCTGGTGGAAGAATTCTGTCATGACGGGATTCGGCGGAGGCTCCTGAATCGGCCTGTCCAGATTCAGCACGAGGGTCGAATCGGGCTTGACGACGATGGCCTGGCCCTTGACGAGCGAGGCGAAGCCTGCGATCAAAAGGATACCGCCCAGGACCACGATCACGATCAGGGCCAGGACGATAAGCAGTCCCCAGCGGATACGCCGGGGCCTCTGGGCTTCAAATTCAGGATTGCTCATGCTTTTCTCCTCTTCAATGAGGCCCCGCCGCCGGCAGGGCGGCTCGCCCCCCATCCAGCCGCCTCACGGCCTCCCGCGGCACGGGGGAGGACCGGGTGAGGGAATCCGGTCGATGTGCACCTACACAGGGTCATTGTACTCCAGCTGGGCCGTCCCAAGTCTACGGCCCGTCCCGCCCGGCCTTGACCAGGTCCTCGAATCGCGTCCTGGGCATGCCGAGGATCCTGGCCGCGCGCTTTCGGTCCCCGCCGCACCGCCTGAGGACTTCGGCCGCCCGCCAGGACGTCTCAGCCGCCAGCCAGGCTTCGGGGTCCTCGACCCGGCTGAACGGGAGGCCCGTCCCCGGGCTCGCGGACGACCCCTCTCCACCCTCCAGGAGGGCCCTGCCGATGGTGCCGCCGGGACCGGCCAGGATGGCGGCCCGCTCGATGTGGTTCATGAGCTGGCGCACGTTGCCGGGCCAGTCCTGGTGTTCCAGCCAGTCGAGGGCCTTCTCGCCGTATTGGAGGTCC
>JBJKRE010000011.1:0-2501 GCA_046704825.1 Acidobacteriota bacterium | reverse complement strand
GACCGCGGGGAAATTGGGAATTGGGATTTTGGATTTTGGATTTGGGATTTGGGATTTAACTGCGGCGCACAGCAGGCCTTCGAAGGATTGCCCACGAACTGGACACCGCGCCGACGAGCGCGCAGGCTTAGGTTCAGAGGAAAGACGGCTGGAGACGGGCCACGGGAAGGCCGAAGGCGAAATGAATGCGGAGAACGATTCTTTCCCAAGGGCTAAGGGCCAAGGCCGAAAGGCTAAAGGAGATACGGCGGGGGCCGGCCTTCGAATGTCGCCAACCGCTCTGTTTCGATTTCTTCGAAGGTCAGACGTTCACCATCTTCACCGGACTCACCTCATCCCCTACTCACGAATTCACGGGGCCGCCGGGCGCAATCACTGGATCACTAATATCGCCCTTTCTCACCGCCTCACTGCCTCACTGTGGATAACAAGTGATCAAGTGGCCCAGGGATCAAGTGATCCAGCTGCGGGCAGCCCTTCGAAGACCCTCCTTCTGCCGTCGCGCCTCTTCCCTTTCTCCTCTTCTATCTAACCAGAGAGGGCGCCTTAAGCCTCTGTGTTCTCTGTGTGCTCTGTGGTTGATAGAAATGATGGAGTGATAGAGTCGGATGGAGGCTTTCGAAGACTTAACTATTCACTATTCACTCTTTTCTCTTCACCACAAAAAACAAGCCGGGCGGTCGCATGGGCCGCCCGGCCATTGCCCGGGGACGGGTTACTCAGGCTCTCTCCGGCACGGCGTCAGCCGTGCGACTGCCTCCCGTCTCCGGGCCCCTCCTTCTTCACTCTCACCCCACCTACACATCCATATACAATTCGAACTCTCTGGGATGGGGCCTTTCGGCCATATCCCTCGATTCTTCGCGTTTCAGCTCCATCCAGGCATCCAGCAGGTCCTGGGTGAAGACGCCGCCTTCCAGGAGGAAGTCCTGGTCCTCTTCCAGTGCGTCGAGCGCCTCGTCGAGGCTGTCCGGCAGGGCCGGGATGTCGTTCAGCTCGGATTCGTCCATGTCGAACAGGTTCTTCGAAAGGGGCCGCCCGGGGTCGAGCCCGCGCCGCACGCCGTCCAGACCGGCCATGAGCATGGCCGAGACCACCAGGTAGCTGTTGCTCGTGGCGTCCGGGGGACGGTACTCGACGCGGAGGTCCTCGGCGTTTTTCGCGTAGCCGGGAATGCGGATGGCGGCCGTGCGGTTGCCCACCGAGTAGGTCAGGTTCACGGGCGCCTCGAACCCTGGTACCAGGCGCTTGTACGAGTTGGTTGACGGGTTGGCGAAGGCGGACAGCGCACGCCCGTGTGCGAGCAGGCCGCCCACGTAGCCCAACCCGACCTTTGACAGGACGGCCTCGCCTTCGGGATCGTAGAACGCCGACGTTCCGCCCCTCACGAGGTACTGGTGGTAATGCAGGCCGGACCCCGCCTGGCCGTGGAGCGGCTTGGGCAGGAAGACGGCCGTCAGCCCGTACTGGGCGGCGAGGTTGCGGATGATCCACTTCGCCAGGGCGACGCTGTCGCCCACCCTGACGAGCGGCATGAAGTTGAGTTCGATCTCGACCTGGCCTGCAGGGCCCACCTCGTGGTGGTGGTACTTGACCGGGATGCCGGCGGCCTGGAGCAGGGCGCACATCTCGGCCCGTACGTCCTCGGACGCGTCCTGTGGAGAGGCGGCGTGGTAACCCCTCCGGTTGGCCGTCAGGTCGGGGCTGACTGCGCGCCCCTCGGCCTCGCCCGCCTCGCGCGAGAGGATCTTGTAGCCCGCAGCGCCGGGGCGGTTGCTGACCCTGACCGAGTCGAAGAGGTAGAACTCCAGCTCGGGCAGCCACAGACTCGTGTACCCCTCGAACGCCTCGGCCAGGTACTTCTCGGCCTTTCTCGCCACGTAGCGGCAGTCCCTCGAGAAGCCCTCCCGGGCGTCCACGTCCACCAGGTCGCCCAGGACGCACAGGGTCGGGCGCTCGGTAAAGGGGTGCAGGAAGCGGGCGGACGTGTCGGGGATGAGCACCATGTCGCCGGACTTGACCTTGCGGAAGCCTGTGACCGACGACCCGTCGACGCCCACTCCGCCGGTGCAGAGCTTGTCGCCGAAGTATGCCGTAGGCACGGTCACGTGGTGCCAGGCGCCCAGGATGTCGGTGTACATGAGATCGACGAACTCGATGTTCTCGGCCTGGATGATTTTCCCGATCTCTTCGTTCATTCACCGCACCTATGTTGTGGTACAGAATTGAATTTAAAGGCAGAGTCGGCGCCCGGTAAAGCGCGGGAACCGTGTTCCGGAACGATTGCGTCATTTAACTCAGATTCGGCCGATGCGGCGCATCGGCCGAAGGCGGCCTTTGCGGGGCAAAGCCCGGGGCGAGGCGTGCGCCTGGCGGCGCAGTTTTTAGTGTTTAGTGTTTAGTGTTCAGTGTTTAGTGGGTTCTCAAATCCCAAATCCCAAATCCGAAATGTCCCTACTCATCCTCCCGGTCGTCGAGGCGGCGGACGCCGGAAGTGGTGG
>JBJKRE010000010.1:0-4534 GCA_046704825.1 Acidobacteriota bacterium | reverse complement strand
TTCGGATGAGGTCTGTATTCCATTCGAGCCAAGCGGCCTCCCTCCAGTCCCACAGGCTCCACCGTGTGAGAAACCCGCCTTTCTCGGACGCGTTTCCATCAGCCACCGACGCAAGTATCCGCACCGCACTCCAGGCCCGGGCTCTTCGCCAGATCGCAGCCAGATCGCCGTCCGGGCCCATCCGGACGTACCGCATCGCGAGTTCCGGGCTCGGGTGAGCCTGGAACGCCTCCAGGGACAGGTTCCAATAGAGGCGCTCAGCCCAGTTGCCAAAGATGAGCGAAAGGTCGTTCGGTCGATTCTCGAGGGCGGTCGAAAGTTGGGCCAGAGACACCAGCGCAGGCGCCACATTCTCCGCCTTCCCTGTGAGGGTATCCAATCTTGCGCTCACTGCGAGCAACCAGACGCCGTTCACGGTTGAGAAAGCAGCGTCGTCGGACGCGAACCGGCGGTCCAGACTCGAAACTGGGAGCGCGGCAGGCCCCAGCGCTCGCGCCCGGTTGAAGAGTTGCATGGCGGGTTCGTTCCTTTCGACAAAGTCCTTCATGCGGGCCAGTTGCGATGGATCGAGTGAAGGCGTCTGAGACGGATCCACGAGTCCGTTGATGCGGTCGCGCTGCAGCTTCACGACGGCCGAACAGCCGGCCTTCAGGTACCTGCCGGCCAGGAGTTCCTGCGGCGTGGCCTTGCTCCGGTAGGCCGAGAAGTCGATCGGGCCCACATTCTTGCGAAAATCGTGGCGCGCCTTTTCGAGGGCCCGGCGTCCCGTGAGCGCGAGTCCAAGAGCCGTCCCCATGGCAAGGATGACGAGGATCGCCGTCACCCTGATCGCCCAGCGCCAGAAGATCTTAGTCCCCATGACGAGCCTCCCATTTTGCCAGTACCTGCATCCGATCAATCTCCGCTTCCACACCCTTTTTTGCAAACGGAATCGGCCGCTCCATCGCAGCCACCTCATGGGTATGCAAGGAACGCTCAGGCGCCCGGAATAGAACCGTTCCTGCCGCAACCAGCGCCAGGACAAGCAGCGCGGCAGTCCATCCCAGGTCCCACCGGGTGAAGAGGGACAGGGCGTCCTGGGGCATCCGGTCTGCGGCACGACGAGCCTCGACCAGTACCCTCTCCCTGAGGTTCTCGGGCAGTGCCGCGGGACGGAAGCCGGCGAGAGGATCTGGACTCTTCTTCATCGCGTAGCCCCCATGAGCCGGCGAAGCCGCTTGATGGCCAGCCTGAAGCGACTTGCGGCCGTGAAAGTTGAGATTCCCAGCGTCAAACCGATCTGTGCGAAGGTCATATCCTCGAAGTACTTCAGGTAAACAACTTCTCGATGCAGGGCGGGCAATGCCCTCAGGGCTTTCGTGCAGGCGGCTGCGTCTCCGGCCCGGTCGGACGCCGGGAGCGCCGGCTCCACGAGCGGATCGAGCGCCCGTTCGAAGCTGCGGCGCTTCGCGGCGTCGATGGCACAGTGGTGGGCTACGGACAGCACGTAGGCCGTTGGACGCCTCACGTTCTGCAATTTGCCGCGCCTTTCGGCGAGCCTGACGAACACGTCCTGTACCACGTCCCCGGCCGCATCCTCCGACCCCAGACGCCAGAGAGCCAGGCGATAGACCGACGGCGCCAGTCGCTCGTAAAGCGGCCCGAGGGCGTCAAGGTCGTCCGAAGCCAAGGCATTCAGTAGTCCACTCAGTTCCGCCTCGTCCCTCACCGCGCCTCCCAGGATGACTACCTCCATATTGTATGACGGATGGACCCGGCACATTTGTCACACGTCCCTGCGGAAGCCGGGTGTGACTGCAGGATTCTTCCGCAAAAAAACAGGGCGCACACCGTGCGCCCTGCTGGAGTTTCGTGTTGTAGGGCCGTCCCGCCGGCAAGCGGCAGGCAGGCTCCGAATGCTACCAGGTGAAGGTCTTGGTCGCCTCGCCGCCGTCGGGGTTGACGAACCTGAACACGGTGGCCACACCCTTGGGGACGGCCGATTTCAGCGTCTTGCCCTTCTTGATGACCAGCTTCGTGTCGTTCTTCCACTTGACGTCGGACCACAGGCTGCCGTTGATGTAGACCTGGATGCCGTTCTGGAGGTTGCTGCCCATCACCTTGATCCGGAAGGGTGCGCCCATCTTCTGCATGAGGTCGATCACCGGCGGATTGGCGATGGCGACGGTGTAGTCCTGGCTGCCCGAGCAGCCGTTGGCGTCGGTCGCGGTCACCGTGAACGTGTAGCTGGACAGGGTGGTGGGCGTGCCCGAAAGGACGCCGCCCGTGCTCAGGGTCGTGCCGTCCGGGAGGGTCCCCGCCGTCACCTCGTAGGTGTAAGGCCCGGCGCCCCCGCCTGCCGTGAGCGTCTGGCTGTAGGCCTGTCCGACCGCCCCGCTTGGCAGCGAGAGCGGCGTAATCAGGATGTCCGGGCAGACCGTGACCGAATACCAGTTCTCGGCCATGGCGTCGCCGTCCACCGATCCCAGGCCCGTGGCCTGGTCGTAGGCGGGACCGCAGTAGAACCCGGTGACGCCGGGGACCGAGTTGTCGCCCACCGTCACGTCGTGGAAGACGGGCGCCCCGGTGCCGCCGTACTGGACGTCGGCGAGCTTGTAGAGCCGGGGGTTGACGTTGCCCTGGCGCTCGCCGGTCTTCTGGACGACGAGGGCCATGATCCCGGCGAAGGAGGGCGAGGAGGCCGACGTGCCTGCGACGCCGGTCCAGCCTCCGGTGTAAATCATGTAAGCGTTGTGCCCCGCGGCCGCCAGCGACACATCGGGGACGTCCCGCATGCCGTCGTCCGGCACGCCGGGCGCCACCTGCCAGGAAGGCTTGGTGTAGGTCAGGGATGCGCCTCCACCGGTGGCCCAGAGGCCCTGCCCGCCGGTCTCGTTGGCGCTCTCGTTCCAGGCCTGCTCGGGGATGTAAGACAGCGCCGAACTCAGGTCCGTCTGGTTGTTAACCGACCAGTACTGGCTGGGGTTGGTCGTGTCCATGAAGAGGGTGCCGCCCACACACACGTTGTAGGGCGTGGAGGACAGGCCGTTGACGCCGAGGCCCGTCCCCGTGCTGGCGCTGGCCGAATCGCAGCCGGAACTGCCGCTGTCGCCGGACGCCACGCAGGAGGTGATGCCTTCGGCTGCCGCCTGCATCCAGAGATCGTTGTAGAACTGGTTCTCGGTAGCCCCCATGGTGCTTTCACACTGCCCGAAGCTCGTGCTCATGACGGGCGCCAGGTTGTTGTCCACGATGTACTGCGCCGAGAGGTCGACCCCGTCCGTGGCGGCTGTGGATTGCGAACAGACGAAGTTGATCGTCGCCCCGGGCGCGACGGCGCCGGACCACTCCACGTCGAGGTAGGCTTCCATGTCCTCGTTGGGACCGAGGTCGCCCGGGTCGCCGGCGGGATTCACGGTGATGACCGGATCGTTGGCGGGCAGCCCGAAGGTCTGCCGGAACGTCGTGACGGGCGAAGACTGGATGTGCGTCCTGCCCACGATGGCGATCGTGACACCCGTGCCGTCGATGCCCGCCGTGTACAGCGGATCGAGGTCGTAGATCGTGGCGAAGTCGCCCGGCGCGAGATAGTGGGCGTCACCGGAGGTATAGGCCGGCGCGATACCGTGCGTCGGGATCGGCCCGACGACGACGTGCATGGGCTTCCTGGGGAAGTTGTGCAGCGAGACAACGCCCGCCACCATGCCGCTTAACGCCTTTGGGATCGAGGGATCCCAGGCGTTGGCGTCGTGCATCTTGCCGTTGACCTTGAAGTTGTCGATCTGCGTGTGGAACGCCCGCTGAACGTCCGCGACCGTGCCCGAGAAGTTGATGGCCATGCGACCGTTGGCCACCTTGTCGATGGAGAAGCCCTGCGAACGCAGCCAGCCCTTGATGGTCCGTATGTCCTGATCGGTGGCGCCGAAGCGCTGGCCGAACTCCGCGGGCGTGAGCCACTTGTGGTAATCGGGCGAGCCGGGCTCCTGCTGGCGCCGGAGGAAGTCCTTCAGCGCGGCCTCCCTGGCCGGGCTGACCTTCAGCGTCAGGATCATGTGCCTCATCGGCGTGGAGGGATCCGTCGGCCCCACGTCGAACTCGGGGCGCGCGAGGGGGCTGACGTTGCCCGGTAGCACCACCGTGTTGCTGTTGTCGATGCGAACCGGCGGCGATGACTTGGCGCTTTCCGCAACCTGGGCGTGCAGCCCGAGGGAAAGCGCCAGGCAAAGACTCAATCCCAACGACAACCACGTTGTCATCCGCCTGGTGTTGTTCCGCATGAGCATCTCCTCCTGTCACTGCTTCACCGCGCTGTGCGGTGCGAACGTCTGCGAACTGCCCCCGGGAGCCCTTTCCTTCCCTGCGGGCGGTGACGGGGGGGCGCCCATCGAAGGCACCCCGCCGCGGGCACCGATTATAACACTTCATAAGTCTTTGATAAGTCTGGCCCAAGAACCGTGCCGGAATGGCCCGCCGCGCCTGGGGCGTATGCCCCTAGCAGGCTGCTGAAAAACCCGCGTGGGCCGCGCGCAAGAGGCTTGCGGGGAGGGGTCCGGCC
>JBJKRE010000009.1:0-17619 GCA_046704825.1 Acidobacteriota bacterium | reverse complement strand
TCGATGACCACATCCCCAAGGCGCGGCCCGGGCGGAACGTAGATCTCCAGTTCGCGGGCCGCCTCCTCCGGCCGGGCGCCCAGCAGTTCCTCGTAGGCGTTGATGCGGGCCTTGCCCTTGGCGTGGCGGGCCTTGGGGGCCATGTGGATCCAGTCCAGCTCACGCTGGAGGGTCTTCTGGCGCTCGGTCTCCTGCTTCTGCTCCTGCCTGAGGCGCTCCTGCTTCTGTTCCAGCCAGCTCGAATAGTTGCCCTTCCACGGGATGCCGTGGCCGTGTTCCAGCTCCAGGATCCAGCCCGCCACGTTGTCCAGGAAGTACCGGTCGTGGGTGACGGCGATGACCGTGCCCTCGTACTTCTGGAGGTGCTGTTCGAGCCAGGCCACGGTCTCGGCGTCGAGGTGGTTGGTGGGCTCGTCCAGCAGGAGGATGTCGGGCTTCTGAAGGAGCAGGCGGCAGAGCGCGACGCGCCTGAGTTCGCCGCCCGACAGCACGCCTACGGGCGTGTCGCCGGCGGGACAGCGCAGGGCGTCCATGGCCAGCTCGAGGCGCGAGTCCAGGTCCCACGCGTCCAGGGCCTCCAGCTTCTCCTGGACGGTCCCCTGCTCCTCGATGAGCTTGTCGTAGTCGGCGTCGGGATCGGCGAAGGCCTCGTTGATCTGGTCGTAGCGCGCCAGGAGCGCGACGGTCTCCGCGACGCCCTCCTTGACCACGTCCAGCACGGTCTTGTCCGGGTCGAGGCGCGGCACCTGCTCCAGGTAGCCCACCGAATAGCCGGGCGAGCAGTGGACCTCGCCCAGGAACTCCTTGTCCACGCCGGCCATGATCTTGAGCAGGGACGTCTTGCCCGACCCGTTGGCGCCGATGACGCCGATCTTGGCCCCGTAGAAGTAGCCCAGGTAGATGTCCTTGAGGACCTGCCTGGGGCCGTGGACCTTGCCCACGCCCACCATGGAATAGATAACCTTGTTGGGTTCCGACGCTTTCGCCATTGATTTTCCTCTCTAACACCTCGCCCCTCGAGGCGGGGCGGCCATTTTAGCAGAATTGGCGCGGGCCGGACGATACGCGCCCGCTCAGCCGCCGTTTCCCGCCTTGCCCGCCGGCACCCGGCGCAGCAGCAGGCCCGTGGCGGAGACCTGGACGTCGAAGGTGGCGGGCTTGTCCACCCGCAGGTAGGAGGCGGAGCCGTACGCGGCGTCAACCAGCGGCCGGAACAGCACGTGCTTGAGGCGCAGTTCGAAGAGGTCGAGGCTTTCGTGTCGGCTCAGGGCGTAGACCGTCCGGGACTTGTCGCGTTCGTCCTCAAGCTCGACGTAGCGTCCGCCCACCCGGTCCAGCTTGTAGGCGGTGGGCAGGCCCAGTGCGGTCACCAGGGGCCTCCACTTGAGGATGCGCGCGTCCACGTAGAGCTGGTCGCCGTCGAGGTGGTAGGTCGCCGTCCGGCCGTCCGGGAAGGTGAACACGGCGTCGAAGCGCTGCGGACCGGTCGGCCTGACGCGGACCACCGCGGCCGTCTGCTCCCGGGTGAGCGCGCGGTAGCCCTGTGTGGACACGGCGACGAGCCCGGCGAGGGCGGCCGCGAGGGCCAGCAGGAGCGACAGCACGAAGCTCGAGCCCATCCGGTAGAACCGACGCCGCTTGAGGGAACGCCCGGCGTGAAGGAACAGCAGAAAGCCGAGCAGGGCCAGTACGGCGGCCGTGATTTTGAGCGCCAGCGTGGGCATGCTTTCCTACTCCCGTAACGTCCCCGGGGCATCCGTCCCCAGGCCCTTGACCACACGATCCGACAAGACCCTGCTTTTATTGTAACAGGCCTGGCCAAGTGGCGGCTTGCGCGGGGTGCCACCGCCGGATCACAATGAGACATACTCGCTGGCCCGGTTCCCCGCCGGGCGACCTTTTCGATCACACCCGGCAGACGGCCGCATCACAGAGAGGAGAATTCTCCCATGTCGTTCTTCCGCGCAACAGAGGTCGAGTTCAGGCAGCGGTTCTGGTTCATCTTCGCCATCTTCTTCCTGTCGTACGGGCTGTACAACTTCGTCAACGAGTCCGCCTGCCTGTGGATCGTGCGGCACTTCGCCGCCGAAAGCACGCCCGTCTTCACTCTCGACCTCCGGCTCGTCTTCGTCGCGGGCGCGGTCCTCGTGGCGGCGGGCGGGCTCCTTCGGGCCTGGGGGGTGGCCTATCTGGGAGCCGGCGTGATGCGGGACCACGACCTCCACACCGAGAAAGTGACCGCCGAGGGCCCTTTTCGGTTCGTGCGCAACCCTTTGTATCTGGGAAACATTCTCATGGCCCTGGGCTTCGGCGTTACGGCCAGCCTGCCCGGATGGATCCTCCTCGTAGGGCTCATGACTGTCTTCGTGCTGCGCCTCATCCTGCGTGAGGAGGCCGAACTCTCGGCCGCGCAGAGCGAGGCCTACGAGGCCTACCGGCGACGCGTTCCCAGGCTGTTGCCCGCCTTTCGCCCCAGGCTGCCGGCTTCCGGCGCCAAGCCCGACTGGGCTCCGGCCGTCGCCGCCGAATTCATGATGTGGGTATTCGCGGCCGCTCTGCTCCTGCTGGCCGTGACGCTAAACGCCACTATCTGCTGGATCTTCGTCATGGTGGGTTTGATTGGAGGCTCTGCCATCATGGGGACACTCAGACGGCTCAAGAAAGGGCGCACCGAGGGGAACGAATCACCCGACTTACGGCCCTGACTCCGCCCCCGTCAGAGCTCGATCTGGGCGCCAAGCTCGACGACGCGGTTTGGCGGCAGGTTGAAGAAGAAGGTGGCGCCCTGGGCGTTGCGGGCCATGAGGGCGAAGAGCCGCTCCCGCCAGATGGCCATTCCCTTCTTGGGGGACGGGATGACCGTGTCCCGGCCGAGGAAGAACGTGGTGCGCATGGGTTCGAAGGTGAAGCCGTAGCGCTGGGCGGATTTGAGCAGGGCCGGCACGTCGGGCGTCTCCATGAAGCCGTAGCGGGCGCGCATGCGGTAGATCCCGTGGCCCATCTCCTCCACCTTGAGCCTGTCCCTGGGCGGGATCTTTGGCACCTCCTCGCTCTCGATCGTCAGGAAGACCACGCGCTCGTGCATGACGTGGTTGTGCTTCAGGTTGTGCAGGAGCGTGGTAGGCACACCCTTCGCGTTTCCCGTCATGAAGACCGCCGTGCCCTCCACCGCGTGCGGCGGGTTGCGCTCGAGATCTTCCATGAAGAGGTCGGCCGGGAGCTGCTTGTCCTGTATGCGGTCGTAGAGAATGCCCCGGCCCCTGTTCCACGTGGTCATGAGCGTGAAGCCGACGGCCGCCACGAGCAGCGGGAACCAGCCCCCCTCGTGGACCTTGACCATGTTCGCGCCGAAGAAGGACAGGTCCGGCACGGCGAACACCGACACCATGGGGACGACGGTCCACATGGGCCAGCGCCAGAGCCAGCGGGCCACGAAGAAGAGCAGGATCGTGTTCATGACCATGGTGGTGGTCACCGCCACGCCGTAGGCCGCGGCCAGGTTGTCCGACGTCCTGAAGCCGAGAACCAGCGCGATGGTGGCGATCATCAGCATCCAGTTCACCGAGGGCACGTAGATCTGCCCAACCGTCTCCTCGGAGGTGTGGCGGATGTCGATCCTTGGCGAGAAACCGAGCTGGACGGCCTGGCGGGCCAGGCTGAACGAACCCGAGATAACCGCCTGGGAGGCGATGATGGTGGCCGCCGCGGAGAGGAAGATCAGGGGCAGAAGGGCCCAGTCGGGCGCCAGCTTGAAGAAGGGGTTGGCCTCCGCGCCCGGGTGGGTCATCAGGAGGCCGCCTTGCCCGAAGTAGTTCAGGATCAGGGCCGGGAAGACGAGCGAGAACCACGTGAGCCGGATGGGGCTCTTCCCGAAGTGACCCATGTCGGCGTAGAGTGCCTCGCCGCCGGTCACCACGAGGAACACCGCGCCCAGGACCAGGAAGCCCGCGGTCCCGTTGGCGATGAAGAAGCGCACGGCGTGCAGGGGATTCACCGCTTCGAGGACTCTCGGTTCCTTAATGATACCGTGTACGCCGAGGGCCGCTAGGACGGTGAACCAGACCATCATGACGGGGCCGAAGACCGCGCCGACCTTGGCCGTACCCTTTCGCTGGAAGAGGAAGAGCAGAATCAGCAGGACGATGGTCAGGGGGACCACGAAGTGGGTCAGGCCGGGCGCCGCCACTTCGAGCCCTTCCATGGCGCTCAGCACCGAGATGGCGGGCGTGATCATTCCGTCGCCGTACAGAAGGGCCGCCCCGAAGACGCCCATGACCGTCAGGAGCCAGAAGAGCCGGGTGCCTGGTTTGAAGCGGCTCCTGGCCAGGGCCATGAGGGCCATGATGCCGCCCTCACCGCGGTTGTCGGCGCGCAGGACGACCGCCAGGTACTTGATGGAGATGATCCCCACCAGGGACCAAAGGATCAGTGAAAGTACACCCAGGACGTTGGCCGGATTGAGGCCAATGGCGTGGTCGCCCGAGAAGCAGACCTTCAGTGCGTAGAGCGGGCTCGTGCCGATGTCCCCGAACACCACCCCCAGGGCCGCGAGGCCGAGGGCCAGATTCCTGTTGCGGCCCTGCTGTTCCGCGTCCGAATGCGCGTCCATTCAGCCTTCCCCTTTCCACCCCGTCAAGGTACGAGGCTCCCGCGGGTCTTCCCGTCGCGGACCGGGGATTGTATCACGGTCCCCGGCCGCGCGCCCGCGGGGAGCCGGCGCACCGTTCGTTCAACCCGGGCCCTCTTCCTGGATCCTCAGTTGGAGAAGGGATCCCAGGGGGGCATGACCTCGGGCTTGCCGTCGGCCAGCTTCCGGATGTTCTCGGGCACGTACTTCTTGTTGACCAGCATCTCGTAGACGTTGGCGTCGAACCACGAGTCCGTGATGGTCCAGTAGCCCTCCTGGCCGTACTTCTTGCCCCAGGAGTTCTCCACCTTCCACTTGTCGGGCTTCCCGTCCCGGACGTCCACGCCGACGAAGACCATGCAGTGGTCCGGAGCGCCCTGGAAGTAGGCCAGCTGGTCGGCCTTGTCCATGCGGAAGTCGAGGCCGAACAGGTCGCCGTAGTCTTTGATGCCCTGGTCCCACAGGCCGGCCTCGTTGTCGCGCTGGACGCCCGAGTTGCAGCAGAACCAGACCGCCTCGTCTCCCAGGACCGACTTCATGGCCATGGTCTTCATGACATCGACGGGCACGTTGACGGCCTGCATGTCGGGGCCGTCGGCCGTGTTCCGGTTCCAGGCGAAACGAAGCACGGCGTTCATGGGCTTGCCGGGGTAGTTGACGAAGTGCATGTAGTCGTGGAGGTCCACCCCCACGAACTCCTTGTAGAACGTCTGCGGCGTGTAGGTCTTGGCCGCGCTCACCTTGCCGTCCTTGTCCTCGTAGCGCCAGGTGAAGGTCTGCGGCGGCTGTCCCAGGCAGAGGACGAGGATCCTGTCGACCTTTTTCAGGACGTCGAGCTTGGCCGCGCGGAGCTGGTCGAGGGTGGCGCCGGCCTTCGCCTTCGCCCTGAGCGCGATGACGCCCTTGCGGATGACCGTGGCCAGCAGTTCGTTCATCTCGTTCGTGTGGGATGCGCTGTAGGTGTCCGGCATGACCGACTTGGGCACGACGCCGTACTTGTCCACGAGGTAGAGCACGTAGTTCCAGTCGCCGCCGTCTTCGATGGGGTGCTTGAGGAGGAGTTCGTTCTTCCGGCTGTCCGGGGCCTCGTTTCTGAGCGCGATGGCCAGTTCGAGGGACCGGTTGGCCCGCTCCAGCTTGTCCCAGTACTGCTCGTAGGCCTGCGACAGTTCGAAGTTTTTCAGCTTGTACTGTGCGATCACGGCGGGCCTGAGGATGTTGAGCCCCGCGAAGAGCCAGCACCGCCCGCTCTGCGCCTGGTTGGTGATGGCGCCCGGCTTCTTGATGACGTGGGTGAAGAGCTTGTCGTCGTCCCACTTCTTCTTCCCGTCCACCACGAGTTTGCCGATGGGGTTCTCCAACAGCGCGTTCTGCACGGCGCGCAGGGCAGGGGTCATGTCGGTGCCCTTCTGGATTTCCGCCACCGCCGCGGGCGTGAGCCCGGCCGCGTGGGACGGCGCCTCGCCGGGCCCTTCCACGTACTGCGCCATGAGCGGCAGAGCCGTCGCCAACAAGACCGCACAGATGACCTTTCCTGACTGACGCATGATGCACTCCTCCTCTGATCCCATGAACCGCGGGAGCCGGGGCGTCCCGCCCGTACGGCCCGCCCGCCGACCCTCGGCCCGCCGCCGCACCCGCGACGGCGTGCGTGCGGTTCTTTCAGGGTATTCCAAACCTCGGCCGCCCTCAACTCCGGCCCGGTGATTGGGCGTACAATGGTGTTCGGCCCCATCCATCGGGGCGGGGACCTCGAACGATCAGAACTGACGAGAAGGAGAATCCTCATGACACGACACTTCAGGCTGTGGCTGGCCGCCGCGGCTGTCCTGCTGGTCGCGCTGGCGGCCGCCGCCGCCCCCAAGAACCTGACCGTTTCCGAGGCCCTGCACTTCTGGCGCTTCGGCGGGAACGTCCCCCGAGACATCACCTGGGCCCCGGACGGCCGGACCTTCTACTATTTCCCGCCGGGATCCCCGCGCGAGGCGCGGGACCTCATGCGCTTCGACACGGCTGACCTCTCGCGCCACACCGTCCTCTCGCAGGACGAATACCGCAAGGCCCTGGCGGGGCTGGAGGGCGTGACACCGGCCCAGGAGAAGCGGGCCGATTTCAGGCGCTACGAGATTTCACCTGACGGGCGCTTCCTCCTGCTGAGCACGCCAAAGGGCCTCATGTGCTGGGACCTCGCGGCGAAGAAGCTGACCCGCTTCTCTCCGATCCACCTCGGGAGGGTCGACAACGCCTCCTGGTCGCCCGACGGCAGCCGCGTGGCGTTCACCTCGGACGCGGACCTCTGGGTGGCGGACCGGGCCACGGGCAAGGCGCACCGGCTCGTGAGAGGCAGGGCCCCGCTCGTCACGTGCGGCTCGGTGGACTGGCTCTACGGAGAGGAACTGGACATGACGACGGGCTACTGGTGGTCGCCCGACGGCAGCCGGATCGCCTACCTGCGCTTCGACGAGACGGGCGTGCCCACCTACCCCATCATCGACCAGACGCAGATCAACCCGGCCGTAAAGAAGCAGTTCTACCCCAAGCCCGGCGAGCACAACCCATCCGTGACGCTGCGCGTCGTGACCCTGGACGGGAAGGACTCGGGGGTCACGGGCGCCGACTCCGGAGAGGGGTACCTCACGCGGGTGGCCTGGTTCCCGGACGGGAAGTCCCTCACATTCCAGCTCGTGAACCGGAACGAGGACCATCTGGTGCTGTACCGGTCGCACCTCGACGGCAAGGCTCCGACGTCCCTGCTGGAAGAAAAGCACGACACCTGGGTCAACGTGCTGGGCCGCCCCCGCTTCCTCGACGGCGGCAGTCGGTTCCTCTGGCTGAGCGAGCGCGACGGGTACGAGCACATCTACCTGTACGACCTGGCGAAGCACACCGTGAAGCGGCTCACGGAGGGACCGTGGGTGGTCGACGCCATCCTCGGCGTGAACCAGAAAAAGGGATGGGTCTACTTCGACGGCAACCGCGAGAGCCCGCTGGGGCGGCAGGTCTACAGGGTGAATTTCAAGGGCCGCATGGAACGCGTCTCGAAGGGGCCCGGCTGGCACGACGCCATATTCTCGGGTGACGCCTCGGCATACGTCGACGCCTACTCCCGCGCGGGGACGCCGCCGATGGTGACCCTGCACCTCTTCAAGGGCGGGAAGAGCGCCGTGGTTGCGGCCAACCCCTCGCCCGAGCTGGCCGAGTACGGCTTCGTCAAGCCCGAGTTCATCAAGGTCCGGGCGGACGACGGGACGGTCCTGTACGCTCGGGTCATCAAACCCCGCAACTTCGATCCCCACAAAAAGTACCCGGCCGTGGTGGAGGTATATGGCGGCCCCGACTACCAGATGGTTCAGAACCGGTGGGTCGGGCGCTGGGATACGATCGACCAGCTCTTCGCCCAGAACGGCTTCGTCTACTTCTCCATCGACAACCGCGGGTCCACGCGCCGGGGCAAGGCCTTCGAGGACGTGCTCTACAAGCGCATGGGCAAGGTGGAACTGGCCGACCAGCTCGCCGGCCTCAAGGCCCTCAAGGCCCTGCCTTACGTGGACGGCAGCCGCGTGGGGATCTGGGGCTGGAGCTACGGCGGCTTCATGACGTGCTACACGCTCACCCATGCGCCCGAGGGCGACTACGCCTGCGGCCTGGCCGTGGCGCCCGTCACCGACTGGCTGAACTACGATACCTGCTACACCGAACGCTATCTGAAGCTCCCCAAAGACAACCCGAAGGGCTACAGGGACAGCTCGCCCGTCCACTTCGCGAAGGACCTGAAAGGCAACTTCTTCCTGGCCCAGGGGCTGGTGGACAATAACGTCCACTTCGGGAACAGCGTCCAGTTCGTGGACGCCCTGTACAAGGCGCACAAGCTGTTCCAGCTGGCCTACTACCCGCGGATGAGCCACGGGATCCGCGGCCCGAACGCGCGGCTTGACCTCTTCACGCACATCCTTGGATTCTTTGAACAGCGGCTCGAGCCGGGGAAAACGCTCCAGCCGAAGATGAAATGAACGGGCGGAACGAACCGTGAACGCCTCTCGGGGGCGGGGCCGTGGCCCCGCCCCTTTTCATTCGAGGCCCGCTTCCGCCCAGTGGTTGACGGGGCCGTGGCCGCGGCCGAGCCCACGGCCCGTTCGGATGGCCTCAGTGATGAACGCCTTGGCACGTCCGATAGCGGTCATGGGCACCTCGCCCCGCGCCAGCAGAGCGGCGATGGCGGCGGAAAACGTGCACCCCGTCCCGTGGGTGTTTCGGTTCGAGCTTCGCAGCCCCTCGAACGCCCGCCAGGTTACGCCGTCCCACACAAAGTCCACGGAGACGCCCTCGGGATTGACGGGGCTGTGGCCGCCCTTCATCACCACGATCTTCGGCCCCATGGCCCGGATGCGTTCGGCGGCCCGCCGGAAATCGGCCTCCGTCTCCAGCGCGAAGCCCGCGAGCGCCTCGGCCTCGGGCACGTTGGGCGTGACCACCAGGGCCAGGGGGAAGAGTTCGCGGACCAGCGTCTCCACGGCGTCCGGGTCGATCAGGGGGTCCCCGCCCTTGGCACGCATGACCGGATCCACCACGACCCTTTCCACGCCGTAGCTCCGCAGGACCTCGGCCACGGCCGTTATGACGGGCGCGTCCACCAGCATGCCGGTCTTGACGGCGTCGGCCCCCACGTCCGACAGACAGCTCTCGATCTGGAGCCTCACGAAATCCGGGGCCAGCGCCGAGATGCCCTGGACGCCCACGGTGTTTTCGGCCACCACCGCGGTCAGCGCCGACATGCCGTAGACGCCGAAGCGGTGGAACGTCTTGAGGTCGGCCTGGGCGCCTGCGCCCCCGCTGCAGTCGGAACCGGCGACGGTCAGCGCGCGCGATTCGGTCATGACACCCCTCCTTCCTGAGACGATTGTACCGCACCGCGCCGTGTCCTTAGCCCGTCGGCCTTAGCCCGTGCGCCTATCGGCGCAGTTAAGGGGTGAAGAAGTGAAGGAGTTAAGAATAAAGCAAAGCCAGGGAAGGCCTTCGAAGGCCCGTCACCCGCCGCCTTTCAAATCCGCAATCCCAATTCCCAATTCCCAAATTGCGCATTCCCGCCTTTCGCCTTCCGACTTCCACCTTTGGCCCTTAGCCTGAATCCTCGCTTCGGCTCACCCCCCTCCCATCGGCGCCTTCTTTCAGGCTATGATGGGCGCCTCGCCCGGGCACCGGCGCCCGGCGGAGGGAGGGGACAATTACCGCAAGCCCGCACTTCGGCGAAATCATAGCGCTCGGCACGGCCCTCATGTGGGCCTTCACGGCCATCTTCTTCACGCTCGCGGGCAACCGCGTCGGCTCACTCGCCGTGAACCGGACCCGTCTGGTCATGGCCGTGGTCATGCTCGGAGGCGTGCACGTGGTCCTTTTCGGGACGGTCCTGCCCGTGGAGGCGACGTGGCACCACTGGCTCTGGTTCGGCCTGTCCGGGATCATCGGCCTCATGGTGGGCGACAGCTTCCTCTTCCAGGCGTACCTGGACATCGGCCCGCGCAAGGGCATGCTGGTCATGTCGTCCTGGCCCATCTTCTCCGCCGTCATGGCCCTCATGTTCCTCGGGGAGACGCTGGGATGGGTTGAGATCACGGGCATCGCGATCACCGTGGGCGGCATCGCGTGGGTGATCCTGGAGCGGGGCATCGACAAGCAGCAGTCCCAGAGCGAGCGGCTCGGACGGGGCGTGCTGCTCGCCTTCGGCGGCGCTTTCTGCCAGGCGGCGGGCATCGTGGCGGCCAAGCGGGGGCTCGACGGCGCCATTTCGCCCCTGTCGGGCACGCTGATCCGGATGATCGTGGCCGCGGGCGGCATCTGGTTGCTGACCCTGCTCTTCGGCGGCATCAAGGAGAGCATAGGGAAGTTGCGTGACCGGAAGGCGCTGGCCTACACGGCGTTCGGCGCATTCTGCGGTCCCTTCGTGGGCGTGTGGATGTCCCTCGAGGCCGTGGACCACGCCAAGGTGGGCGTGGCCTCCGCGCTCATGGCCCTCGCACCGGTCCTGGTGCTGCCCATGGTGCGGGTCGTCTACGGGGAGAGGGTCTCATGGCGGGCCATCCTCGGTACCATGGCGACCTTCGCGGGCGTGGCGCTTCTCCTCACCACGTAACCCGTCCCTTTGGTACTATAATGGTTGACCCGGCCAGGGAAGACCTCCCGGGCCACTCCCGCCGGCGGCGGCTGTGCCGTCGGCCCGCCCGCACGGAGGCATCCATGCAGAACACATCGCCGGCTCCAGGCAACCCCTGCCCCTCGGGCCGTGAACACTACTTTCCCGGCGTGTCCGATTCGGACTGGAACGACTGGCGGTGGCAGTACCGGAACCGGATCCGCGACCTGGACACCCTCTCGCGCCTGTTGGATTTCGACGCGGACGAACTCACGGCGCTCCGGCCGCACGGACGGAACCTGCACATCGGCCTGACGCCCTACTACCTGAGCCTCGTGAACCCGAGCGATCCGGCCGACCCCGTCCGCCGCCAGGCCGTACCCTCCGCCGCCGAATACGCCTTTCATGACGTCGGTGTACAAGACCCCCTGGGCGAGGACCCTCACATGCCCGTCGAGGGCCTGGTGCACAAGTACCCCGACCGGGTGCTCTTCCTGACCACCAACATGTGCCCCGTCTACTGCCGGCACTGCACCCGGCGCAGGGAGTGGCCGGGCGGCGAGGCGCCGAGGCCCCGCGCGCAGATGGACGCCATGATCGCCTGCATCGCCCGCACGCCAGGCGTCCGGGACGTCATACTTTCGGGCGGAGACCCCCTCTCCCTGCCGGTCCGGACGCTGGAGTACTGCCTTTCCGAACTCCAGAAGATCGACCACGTGGAGATCGTCCGCATCCACACGCGTTATCCCGTGGTCCTGCCCCAGCGCATCGACGACGAACTGCTGTCGGTGCTCGCCGAACACCCGCCCATCTGGATGAACACGCACTTCAACCACCCCAACGAGATCACACCCGAAGCCGCGGCGGCCTGCCGGAAGATCCTGAGGACGGGTGTCCCGCTCAACAACCAGACCGTCCTCATGCGGGGCGTGAACGACGACGCCGAGACCATCACCCGGCTGTGCCACGGCCTCCTCAAGATCGGCGTCAGGCCCTACTACCTCTTCCACTGCGACCCCGTACGCGGGGCCGAACACCTGCGTACGTCCGTCTGGAAGGGCGTGGAGATCATCGAAAAGATGCGTGGGCACACGTCCGGCCTGGCCATCCCCACCTACGCCGTCGATACGGAGGGCGGCGGCAAGGTCCCCCTCGGACCGGACTACCTCCTGTCCGCCGGCGAGGACGAGCTCGTGCTCAGGAATTTCCGGGGCACCATCTTCCGTTACAGCAATCCGAGAGCGGCCGGGGGCGGTACCGGTCCCGGGCCGTCCGGCGAAAGGAGTCTCCTGCGTGTCGCGCGGCTCCGCACCATCACATCAGGCGGCGAAGACGACCGGGGGTGACGATCCGTCCCCCGTTTCCGGCGCAAACGCTCCCCTTCCAAGCCGGCTTTTTTGCGGAATCGTTGCAGGTTCGTGTTGTCAAGTTCGAATCACCCCTTTATAATTTCTCCTAAATGGAGGTGGCTATGAGAGTGCACAAGCTGGGCAGATTGGTGGTCGTTCTCGTTTTGGCAACGTTTTTCCTGGGCCTCTTCGCATCGTGCTCGAAGAAGGAGCCCGCGGAATCGACTCCCATGGCTTCGAGCACTCCCGCTCCGTCGGTCGAGAAACCCGGCCCCTGGAAGCCCGAAAAACCGGCTCCGTCGCTCGACGTACAGACCAGCGCCGACGCCTTCAACAAGCAGGGGGTTCTGAAGAGCATCCACTTCGAAACGGACAAGTGGAACATCCTCCCCCCCGATCGCGCCATCCTGAAGGAAAACGCCTCGTGGCTCCTGGCCCATTCGCAGCTCGACGTGATCGTGGAAGGCAACTGCGACGAGCGCAACACCGAGGCCTACAACCTCGCCCTGGGCGAACGGCGCGCCAACGCGGCCAAGCAGTACCTCATCGGGCTGGGCGTCCCTGCCAACCGCATTCAGACGGTATCCTACGGGAAGACCCGCCCCCTCTGCACTGAGCACACGGAAGCCTGCTGGCAGCGTAACCGGCGCGACGACTTCGTCCTTCAGGAGCACAAGTAGGACCGCATGAAGAAGATAGTTCTCACCGGCCTGGCAGCCGTCCTTATGGTGTCCGTGTCCGTCTTGGCCGGCACCCGTGAGGACATCGCGCGGCTCAACCAGCAGGTCGCCCAGCTGGACCAGCGAACACGACAGGTGGAGTCGCAACTGAGCGACATCCAGAAGACGCTCGCGGCCCTGTCCGCCAAACTGGACGCAGTAGCCCGCGCTTCCCAGACCGCGGACATGCGCACCGACCTCGACCAGGTGAAGAACCAGATCGAGATCCTGGCCAGCGAGATCAACGCCCTCAAGAACAGGGACAAGGTCTTCGCCGTTCCGCCCGTCGGTCCATCGGCAGTCCCGGCGTCCGAACCGTCCACCACCTCTCCCGCCGCCGAACCGGACGCGGCGGGGCGGTCACCGGCGGAGCCCCCGGCTGTTCCGTCGCAGGCCGAGCCACCCGTCACCAGGGATCTGTACAAGCAGGCCTACAGCGACTACCTGCAAGGGAAGTACGACCTGGCTTCGGACGAGTTCAAGCAGTTCATGGAAGCCTTCCCCAAGGACCCCAGGGCGGGCAACAGCCAGTACTGGATCGGCGAGTGCCTCTACAGCAAGAAGGACTACGCCGAGGCCGGGAGGGCATTTAAGGCCGTACTCGATAACTACCCGGACAGCAACAAGGTCCTCGCCGCGAGGCTGAAGCTGGGCCTGGCCCAGCTGTCCATGGACGAAACCGCCCAGGGCATAGCCACGCTCAAGGCCCTGATCGCCGCTTCGCCGAACTCGGACGAGGCCATGATCGCCAAGGACCGCCTGGCCAAGCTGCAGGCGCCCTGACTCTCTGCGGGAACATCCCGCCGATAACCACATCAGGAAGGACCCGCTGCCCCGGTAGCGGGTTTTTTCTTGAAAGCCGGTATGATTAATCCTCCGGGACGGTTCGGCGGTCCCCAGTATCTGGCGGAGCCGCGCGGGGGACGCCGCGGGCGGGGTGGAATCGGCTTCTTCGGACCATACGGCGAAGGGTAGCGGGAGGTCTCAACTTTGGACGGGACGGACACGTCTGATGCCAAGCTCATGGAGCGCGTAGCGGCGGGGGACCGAGGTGCGTTCGCTCAGGTTATCCGCAGGCACCAGGGCCCGGTCCTGTCCGTGGCCTACCGGTATCTGGGGCGACGCGAGGACGCTGAGGAAGCCGCCCAGGAGGTCTTCATCCGGCTGTGGCGCGCGGCTCGCAGATATCGGCCCGACAAGCCTCTCCCCGCCTACCTCCGAACCCTGACGGTGAATTTCTGCCTGGACCTGATCCGCAAACCCAGGCTGGTCGCCCTGCCGGACGAGGAGAACCGCCCTTCGGACGACGAGGGGGCCTACGACGCCGTCCGGATAGGAGAACTGAGCGGCGCGCTCGGCCGCGCCCTGGACCTGTTGCCCCAGTCCCAGCGGATGGCGGTCGTTCTCTTTCACCTGGAGGGCCTGACCATGAAAGAGACTGCCGACGCCATGGGGACCTCCCCGAAGGCCGTGGAATCGCTTCTGACCCGGGCCCGGGCCTCCCTGAGAAAGACGCTGGGGGCTGCCCTGGACGCCCCGTGACCCGCCCCGGCCGCCGCGCCCGGTGACGGCCGGATCGGCGCCGAGGGATTTTTTCGTCTCGCCCGTTATACAGAGTGTGGAGGTGCTCATGCACTGCGCGAGAGCCATGGAAATCATAGCCGGCACCAACAGCCGGCCCGAGCTGGAAGCCGACCAGGCCCTGGCGGCCCACGTGGCGGCCTGCCCGTCGTGCCGCCAGGTGTGCGAACAGCACGCGGCCCTGCTCGACGTACTGGGGACCCCTGCGCCCCTCCCGCTCTTCCGCGACCTCGCTCCGGAAATACTCGACCGTCTCCCCGCGGGCAGACCGGTCTGGCTGGCGACCCGACGGTGGGCGGCGGCGGCGGCCCTGGCCGTCCTCATGCTGGCGACGGGCTACCTCATGGGCACGCGACTCCTCGGCCGGCCCACCGGGCCCAACGCCTTTACGGCGACCTACCAGGAGGCTTTCTCGGGGGCGTCCTCGGGCTCCGTGGAGAGCGCGTACCTGGCCGGCGGGGCCATGCCCGCCCGCTACACGCAGGGGGGGACGAGGCCATGATCAGGAGACACGTGTGGAAACTGCTGCTGGCGCTGTCGCTCTGCCTCAACGTCGGCTTCGTAACGGCCATGCTGCTTCCGTCCATCCGGCACGAGCTGCACAAGCCGCTGCCGGACCAGCTCGGCCTGGAAGGCCCGGTCAAGAGCCACTTCGAATCGAACTTCGCGGCTTTCAGGCAGGAGGTGGGCCCCCTCTTCGACCAGCTCCGGACGGAGAGGCTGAAGATGATCGACCTGCTTGCGTCCCCCAATCCCACCCCGGAGGCGATCCGGGCCCAGGAGGCCGTGATCCAGTCCGTCAACGCGAAAATACAGGAGGCGACGGTCAGGCACTTCCTGAATCAGAAGAAGCTCCTGACACCGGCCCAGCAGCAACAGTTCTTCGATCACCTCAGCCGGTGGCTGGGGAACAGCAGACACCGCAAGAGCAATCCATTCAAGGAGAAGCATTCGTGATCCCCAAGACATCTCCGCACCGTACCGTGAAGGGCCTCGTGGCCGTGCTGTGCCTGGTGCCCTTCGGGCTGGCGGCCGCCGGGCCGCCGAAGGCCCCGGACCATCCGCTTTCGCTCAAGGAGTGCCTCAGGATAGCCGTCGAGAACAACCCCAACGCGGCGGCCTTCCTGCACGCGGGCCGCGCAGCCATGGCGCGCGTCGGCTCCAACCGGTCCGCCTACTGGCCGACCCTGTCGCTGACCGGAGACCTCTCCCGGTCCTACGCCGAACAGAACGCCGGCACCTTCGGGGCCCGGTCCAGCGCCTACACGAGTTCCAGCGCCGCCCTCCAGGGCCAGTACACACTTCTGGACTCGGGCGAGCGCAAGGCCACGGTCGAATCCTCCAAGGCCTCCTACCTCTCGGCGGACGCCACGTTCAAAGCGAACGTGCAGGACCTGGCCCTCTCCGTGGAATCGGCCTATTACGTCTTCGAAGGCGACCAGTGGCGCCTCGACGTCGCCAGGGAGACCAAGAAGCAGACCCTGTTCCAGCTGAACATGGCCAAGGCCCAGCAGAAGGTGGGTCTCGTGCCTTACTCGGACGTCCTGCAGGCGGCCACCGCGGACGCGAACGCGGCCCTCGGGGTCATCCAGGCCGGGAGCACAGTGACCTCGGACCGGGCCGCCCTTGCCGTACTCATGGGGTATTCGGCCGACACCCCCCTGCAGATCGAGGACATCCCCGCAAACGCCCCACTGCCCAAGCTCCCCGACTGGGAGAGCGGCCGGGAGCGGGCACTCAGGCTGCTGCCCGAAATCCAGGCGGCCTTTCAGAACACCCAGGCCCTCAAGTTCTCGCTCAAGGCCACCCAGGCGGCCTACCGCCCCACCGTCACGGCCGACGGGTCCTACGGCCGCCAGGACGGGGGCAGCTGGCCCAACCTGGAGACGTGGAGCGTCGGGCTCACCCTGCACATACCGATCTTTACGGGGTACGCCAAGACCTATCAGGTGATCCAGGCTCGAGAGGCCCTGGCAGGCTCCGAGATGGACCTCGAGAGCACCAAGCTGGCCTCCGAAAAGACGGCATACGACGCGCGGACGCAGTTCGCCACGGCGCTCCAGTCCGTCGAGGCCGCCAGGACCCTCGTTGAGAGCGCCAAGGAGAACTCCGACGTAGCCGAGGGCCGCTACAAGCAGGGGCTGGGATCCATGCTGGACGTGGTGAACGCCACCACGGCCCTCCAGAACGCCAGGCTCCAGCTCATCTCGGCCAGGCTCTCCCTGCTCACGGCCAGGGCCAACTGGGACCGCGCCACGGGCAAGGACCTGCTGGGTGGCCTCACCCTTCCGTCAACGGCATCCATTTCCAGCAAACCCGGCGCAGAGGATGGCAGCGTGCCGGCCACCGTCAATGGAGAATCCGAACCATGAATCGTCCGATCAAGAAATTCGCGGTCCTCGGCACCGCCGTCACGGTCATAGCCCTCGTCGCCGCGTGCAAGCACGGCGGGCCCAAGAACGGTCCCGGCACGCTCGTCCCCGTCAAGGAGATGAACCTGCCGGCCCAGGTCATCGCCACCGGGACGGTCACGCCGCGGGTCGGTGCGGAAGTCCCCGTCGGGCCCCGCGTGTCGGGTACGCTGAAGAAGCTCTACGTGAAGATAGGCGACCGGGTCAAGAAGGGCGAGATCCTGGGCGTTCTCGAAGAGAAGGACCTCCAGGCCAACGTCAACAGGGCGGCGGCCACCCTTGCGGCCGCCAAGGCCTCGGCGGCCTACGCCAAGTCGAACTACGAACGGCTCGCGGCCCTGCTGCCCAAGGGCTACGTCTCGGAAGACTCGGTGGACCTCGCGCGGCAGAACAGCCAGTCCGCCCAGGCCAACGTGAAGAACGCCAAGGCCGCCCTCGACTACGCCAAAATACAGCTTTCGTACGGCACAGTCCGCGCGCCCATCAGCGGCATCGTGGAGTCCGTATCCACCCAGGAGGGCTCGACAGTCGCCGCCACCTTCAACGCCCCCACCTTCGTGACAATCATCGACCTCTCCAAGCTCGAGGTGGACGCCTACGTGGACGAGGTGGACATCGGCGGCGTGAAGGTCGGCCAGAAGGCCACCTTCACGGTCGACGCCTACCCCAACAAGGTCTTCAACGGCGTGGTGGAAGCCATCCATCCGCAGGCCGTCATCCAGAACAACGTGGTCAACTACGACGTCATCATCGGCATTTCCGACCCCTTCGAGGGCGTGCTGAGGCCCACCATGACCGCCAACGT
>JBJKRE010000008.1:0-12613 GCA_046704825.1 Acidobacteriota bacterium | reverse complement strand
GCGCTGGGAAATAGGGAATGGTATTTTTCCCTAGGGCTAAGGGCTAAAGCCGAAAGGCTAAAAGATAAGTACGGCGAGGGAAGGCCCTTCGTAGCGGCCGCATCCCTGCGGCCGTTCGGCCGATGGGCATCGACCGCTACAGGGCACTGCGCGCCCTTTGAAAAGGCGGTACCACAACCCAAAACCCAACACTCAAAACTCATCACTGCTTTTCCTGCCGCACCAGCGGCTCGTCCCTCGCCGCTTCCTAAATCCGAAATCCCATGCCCCTGCGGGGCGGTCAGGGGGTAAGGGGTAAAGGGTGAAGGCGAAAGCTTCGGTTGCCGGACCTTCGAAGGTCGCCTCCCGCCGTCTTCCCCTGAACCTGCAACCTGTAACCTGCAAACGTCAGCTTGCATCACCGGCTTCGTCCCTGCTTTTCTCTAACCTTTTCCCTCTTCCTTCTTCCCTCTTCACGCCTTTCGGCCTTAGCCCTTAGCCTTTCCACCTACATATACCCCAGCGATTTGAGGCGTTCGGCGACGCCTTCTTCGGCGCCTTCGGCCTCGCCCCAGGCGGCGGTGACCTCGGGGCGGGCGGCGAGGATGTCGTCCATGGCCTTCCTGAGGCGGCGGGCATGGGCCCCGTCCGGGTCCTTCGCGGGGGCGGCGCTGCGGTCGAAGAGGGCGCCGTCCTCCATGGCGAGGTTCCACTTGTTCTCGGCGCCGGGGACCTGCTCGACGTAGACGAGGTCGCGGTCGCGCACCGCCCGCATGAAGTTGTCCACGTGCTCGGAGAAGGCGACGGCGTGCCCGGGCGCCCTGCCCGAGGCCACCGCTTCGAGGTCCACGCCCATGTACATGGGTTCGGAGAAACCGGCCAGAGCCGCGGCCGTGGGCGCGATGTCCACGTGCTGGACGATGGCGTCCACCTCCTCGCCGGCGTGGAGCCCCTTCGGGAACTTGACGCGCAGGGGGACGTTGACGGTCGTGTCGAAGAGCTTCTTGTGGGCGCAGTAGACCGAGTGGTCGCCCATGAGGCATTCGCCGTGGTCGGCCGTGACGAAGATCAGCGCGTCGTCCCAGACGTTCATGCTCTTGAGTATGGCGAAGAAGTAGTGCAGGCAGGCGTCCTGGTAGGAGACGGCGGCATCGTACCGCTGGGGGTAGTGGGCCAGCGGGAGGCGCTGCTGGTACTCGGGGAACTCGGGCGAGAACCAGCCCTCGGCGTCGATGGCCTCGCGCAGGATCACGTCCGCCTTGCCGTCCTCTACGTGCTTCTTCAGGTAGGCCTGCGGCGCCTCGTAGGCCATGTGGGCGTCGAAGAGGTGCAGCCACAGGAAGGCGTCCTTCCGGCGGTGGCTGGACTTGAGCCACTTGAGGCCGCGGTCGAGGGTCTTCTCGGCGGGCGCCCTGCGTCCGTAGAGCCGGCGCACCATGCGGGTGATCAGGCTCTGGTCGGAGGCCGGCGGGAACCGGGGGTCCTCCGTGCCCACCTGGTTGCCCAGGAGCTGGGCCAGGAAATCGACGCTGGTGAAGGCGCGGCAGTCCCACTCCCTTTCGGCGAGGCGTTTGCTCAGCGCGTGGTCCGGCAGGTCCTTCCTGGAGAAGTTGCTGTAGACTCCGTGCTGGAAGAGGTAGTTCGAGGTGAGCATGGTCAGGTGCGAGGACAGCGTGTTCTGGCTCTGGGCGTAGGCCCGCGTGAACGTGGTCCACTCGGGGGCCAGGGCGTTCATGTGCGGGGTGAGGTCCCCCCCCACGCGGTCGGCGCGCACGCAATCCAGGGTTATGAGGCAGGTCAGCATTGTTCCGGCTCTCCAAGCAGACGGCCCGCACACGGGGGCTCGCCGCCGGCAGCATACGTTCCCGCGGCGGCCGCCCCGCTCGGCCTCAGGCTGTGCACATAGAGGATACTACAGATAGCCGAGTTCCCGCAGGTGGGCCTTGATGGACGCCTCCTCCACGGCCTCGACGTCGCGCGACGCGCGCGTCCTGTCGAGGAAGTCGTGCAGGATGCGGCTCATCCGGGCGGCGACGGAGGGCGCCTCCACCCTGCGGCCCGCCGCATCGAAGAGGCCGACCTCGTCGTACAGACCCCGGTTCTTCGGCAGGACCCTGGACAGGTCGAGGTTCTCGATCCAGGTCCAGGGGCCCTTTCGCACGGCCCCCTGGAACATCTTGTTGTGGAAGGCCAGCAGGGGCCGGTCGGGCTCCCCCTCCCCGGGGCCGAGGTACGTGCCCAGGTCCCGGCAGGGCTCCCGGTTGCAGGGCAGGTCGAAGTAACGGAGGATCGTCGGCATGAGGTCCCTGTGGCCCACGGGGTCGGCCACGGTCTCGCCGGCGTGCAGGCGGCCGGGAAACTTGACCAGCAGGGGCACGCGGATGGTCTCGTCGAAGAGCAGGGGGTGCCCGCAGTACACACCGTGCTCCGTCAGGTTTTCGCCGTGGTCGGCCGTGACGATGACGAGCGCTTCGTCGTAGAGCCCCATGGCCTTGAGAGAGCGGAAAAAGCGCCCCAGGACCTCGTCCGTGTGGGACACGGAGGCCTTGTACAGGCGCGGGTAGTACTCCAGGGGACGCCGTTCGCCGCCCAGGGGGTGGTAGGGTACGAGGTCCTCCCTTTCCAGCCGGTCGGCCAGGCGCCGCCCCGGCCGGCCCTCGGGCACACCGTAGTGCCTTCGCCACTTGTGCCCGGCCTGATAGGCCATGTGGGTGTCGAAGAGGTGCAGCCAGCAGAAGGCGTTTCTGTCCTGGTGCCGTTTGATCCACTGGAGGGCCTTGCCGGCCGTCCTGCCCGCCCCGCGCCTCGCGCCCTTGACGTTCATCTTCCGCAGAAGCAGGCGGGGGACCCTGGCGTCGGGCAGGTCGAAGTACCTGTCGAGTCCGTCGATCTTGGACGCGTAGAGCTACTCGAGGAACTGGATCCCCACGAAGCCCCCCGAGTGGACGCCGCCCTGCCTGAGCCGCTCGCTGAGGAACAGGTGCTGACCTTCCGGGACGCACATGTTGTGGTCCACGCCGTGCTCGGGCATGAGTTCGCCCGTCATCATGGTCACGTGGGACGGCAGGGTCGTGTTGGTGTGGGAATGGGCCTTCGTGAAGGCGACGGCATCGCCGCGAAATCGGTCCAGATGGGGTGTCAGGGCCTCCCCTCCCAGTACGTGGTCGGCCCGGGCGCAGTCCAGCGTGATCAGGCAAGCGAGCACGAATCGTTCTCCAACGGTTTGAGGTTGGGGTACTTTTCCTCCAAGGCCGGTGCGTCGGCCTTCGAATAGATGACTCTCAGGGTGCGGGTCCTGTGGTAGTCGCGGCCCACGCTGTAGATCGCCTGGGTCTCGTTCCCGCAGGCGCACGAATCGTGGGGGCAGAGCGTGGGCTTGTCGCTGAGCGCGAGGTCGTCCGTGAGGATGTTGCCCAGCTCGCGCTTTTTGACGCGCTTCTTCTGCATGTCCTCGGCCCACTCCTTCTTGACGTGCCAGGCCACCTTCTGCGCGAGGTTCCACTTGAGGTGCCGCTCGTTGCCGCAACGCAGGATGCGCCCGTCGCTGCCCAGGTAGATGTAGCGGTACCCCGCCAGGCAGGGCTTGCCGCGCGGCACTTCGCGCTCCACGAGCTGGCGGTAGTAGTGGTCCGCGAAGAACTGGTCCTTCAGGAACTCCCGGTCCTCGGCGGTGTAGGCCTCGGGGTAGGGCACGTGCTCGTAGGCCCCGTTGTACTCGTTGGGGAGAAAGGGCACGCCGATGGCGTCGAGCCTGTCCTTGTACTCCCGCATGTAGTCGAAGCGGTCGGGCTTGGCCACGTAGCCCACGTAGATGAGGACGCCGCGCTTCTGGATCATCTCCACGCGCTTGAAGAAGCCTTCCTTCTGCTCGTCGGTGATCTGCGTGTCGTGGATGGTCGCACCGATGCCGATCTTCGCCTCGTCGGCCCGGTCGAGGAAGGCCTTCACCTTGTCGTCCGAGGCCATGAGGTTGGTCGAGAAGGAAACCCCCTCGACCTTCGGGTGGTGCGACATGCGGACCACCCCGTCCTGGATGTCCGGGGAGAGGAAGATCTCGCCCTCCACGCCGAGCCTGAGTACCAGCCGGTAGGGCTGTTCGAGGAGGCGGTCGACGATGCGGTTGAAGCGCTCGGGGTCGAAGTTGACGGGCCGCTTGGTCCACTCGGCGATGCAGTAGGGGCACTTGAGGCTGCACTTGGTGAACTGGAGCTGCCAGCGGACTCTCAGGATGGGAAGGTCTTTGATATCCATGAAACACCTCTCGGCGTCGGCTGTACCGTGTCTCGTGGCAGGGCGTCCGGCCGTCGCGACCGAGCCGGGCTTGTGGTCACTTCGCCCTGATTATCCCGTTTTCGTGGTTCAGTATAACACGCTGGACGGGGGGTTATTTGGGAATTGGGATTTGGGATTGCGGATTTAACAGGCGGCAGGCGGCATGCCTTCGTAGCGGCCGATGCCCATCGGCCGTCGGCCGCAGCGATGCGG
The DNA here is from genome assembly GCA_046704825.1 of Acidobacteriota bacterium. Lineage (GTDB taxonomy): Bacteria > Acidobacteriota > UBA4820 > UBA4820 > DSQY01 > CAVRTJ01. The sequence continues at coordinate 8,149 of JBJKRE010000008.1, read as the reverse complement.
CCGCTACAACGGCTCGTCCCCCGTCGTTGTTCAAATCCCAAATCCCAAATCCCAATTCCCAAATGCCCTTCTACTCTTCCAGCGCCTCGAGCAACAACCCCGGCACGTCCTCGATGTGGGGGCGCTTGCCGGGGAGGGGGCGGTTGCCGATGAGGAAGGCGTCGTCCCGGGTGTGCATGCCCGTGAAGTGGGTCGTGCCGAAGACCTCGGTCTTGCGCGGGTTGCCCTTGAGGTCCCGGCCGTAGGTCGTGAGCAGGACGAGGTCGGGGGCGCGACCGAACTCGGGGCCGCGGTAGATCTCCTCGGGGAAGAAGACCTGCTGGATGACCTTTTCGCCCTTCCACTCCATGGCGAGGAACTTCTGCTTGAGTTCCTCCCTGAGGGCGGGCACGTCGGCGGGATCCACGTTGCCCCTGGGGTACCGGCCCTTCCGGTGGATGTAGATGCGGGAGGGGTCCAGCGCGAAGGCGCGGGTCTCGGCGGTCATCTGGTCGAGGGACTCGGGCGGGTCCTTCTCCCAGGAGAGGTAGCCGTTTTCCACGAGCCAGCGGTTCAGGTAGACCTCCGTCTCGATGCCCGTGAAGCCGTGGTCGCTCATGGCGTAGAGGGCGTCGTTGGCGCCCAGGCGGTCCACGATGCGCCCGACCACCGCGTCGGCCTTGTGGTAGAAGTCCATGGCCCGGGCGTGGTTCGGGTGGGACTCGTCGGCCACGGCGTGCCACTGGAAGTGCTGGAGCCGGTCCGTGCCCGTGATGATGGCCACGAATAGGGACCAGTCCTCCTCCTTCCAGAATAGGTCGAAGGCCTTCTCGCGCGCGGCAAGCGTGGCGTCCAGGTCCTTGTAGAGGAAGTCGGCGTCGGCGCCCTTGCTGGTGTCCACGTCGATGCGGTAGCCCATGGCCTCCAGTTTCGGCAGGATGGCCGGCGGGTGGACGGCCTTCTTGAGGTCGATGGCCACGAAGCCCGAGACCAGCACGCCCTCGTGGGGGCGGGCCGGGTAGGTGCCCGGGAGGTTCAGGACCACCGAGCGCTTGCCCTGCTGGCCGAGCCCGGCCCAGATGGTCGGCACCCGCAGGTGCGGGTAGCTCGGGAAGTACATCTGGTAAGTGCCCGGCTTGAGGTCCATGAAGCCGTAAATGCCGTGCTGGGCCGGGTTGACGCCGGTCATGAAGGAGGACCAGGAGACCGAGGAGATCTCGGGCAGGGTGGCGTCCATCTGCTTGAAGTGCGACGGCCCCGCCGCGGCGAGCTTGCCCAGGTTGGGCGTGACGCCTTTGGCGATGAGGGTTTCGAGCAGGGTGAAGGGCACGCCGTCGAGCCCCACAAGGACCGCGCGTTTCTTCTTGTTCTTAGAAAAGAGCTTGTTGAACAGAGCCATGGGGTCTCCTTCGGATACCGGGGATTAGGGGAGTAGGAGAGTAGGTGATGCCGATACTCCCTGCCCCCTCATTGTGCTATTTCCTCTTGGGTGCATCCCCGCACCCGGGGATTGGGTGAGTATGGGATTAGGAGATTCCGCAATAACCAACATCACGCGATTCTTGCCATCATTGTTTTTCGATGAGGCCATTGAGCATGGCCGAAATTCGGCCGCAAGTTTCGACAATCCGACTTAGCACTTCCTTCGTTATGTAGTTGAGTCTTGAAGCAATTACAAGCTGCGTTTCGAGTTCGCTCAAAGAGCCGCGGGCAACGTAACGAAAGTGTTCTCTTTCCTTCTTCCCTTTTCGAGCACACCCCTCGGCAATATTGGAGGGCACACTGACGGCCGCGCGCCGCATTTGAGAGGAGAGTCCGAACGCCTCTTCCTTCGGAAACGCCTTGCTCAGTCCATATACGTCGACGACCAAGTCCATTGATTTTTTCCATACGTCGAGTCGCTCGTGCGGTCGAGATCCCTTACTCACCTACTCTCCTACTCTCCTAATCACGCCCTTTGAGTTTCTCGACGACCCGGTCCCAGCACTCGATGGGGACGTTGAGGTGTCCCTCGCCGGTGCCGAGGGCGATGCCGGGGCGGTTGGTGCCATGGAAGTCGGACCCGCCGGTGGCGACGAGGCCGTACTTGTCCGCCAGTGCGAGGAACTTGGCGGTGTCGTCGCCGGTGTGGTTGCGGTAGTAGCACTCCATGCCCTGGAGGCCCGCGTCCACGAGCCCCCGGACGATGACCTCGACCCCGTCGTCGTCCCGCTTGAGCTGGAGGGGGTGGGCCAGGACGGCCACGCCGCCCGCGCCGCGGATCGCCGCGATGCTGGCTTCGGGGCTGAGCCGGAACTTGTCCACGTAGGCGGGACAGCCGTTGGCGAGGTACCGGTCGAAGGCCTCCTGGCGGGAGGCCACGCAGCCCTTATCCAGCAGGACCTGGGCGAAGTGCGGCCGGCCCACCTGCCCCCCGCCGGAGGCCGCGGCGACTTCTTCCAGGGTGATGGGCAGACCCAGTTCGTTGAGCTTGGCAATGATGCGGGGGTTCCGTTCGGCGCGGGCTCTCTGGACTTCTTCGAGACGCTCCAGGAGCACCGGCTCGCCGGCGTCGAAGCCGTAACCCAGGATGTGCATGGTGCCGGGCCGGTACTCGGCGGAGATTTCGAGGCCGCCGAGGAAAGCCACGCCCTCCTTCGCCGCCTCGCCGCGCGCTTCGGCCAGGCCGTCCACCGTGTCGTGGTCCGTCAGGGCCATGTGGGTGAGGCCCGCCTCGCGCGCCTTGTGCACCAGCTGGGCGGGCGCGTAAGTGCCGTCCGAGCCGGTGGAGTGCATGTGCATGTCGAGCATGAGCACCTCGAGAACCTTTGCCGGCGGGGCGGCGGTCGCCGCCGCCAGCCGGTGACGGTCGGGTGGGCCGGACTAGCCCAGGTAGCCGAGGTCCCTCAGGCGGCTGGCGACCTCTTCCTCTTCGTCGGCGCCGTAGTCGTCGCCGGGGACGGCGGGGATAAGCTCCAGCATCTCGAGGGTCTTGATGACGCGCGCGCAGGACTGCTCGGGCAGTTCTTCGCCCGTGTGGACGACCACCTCGGGGGACTCGGGCGCCTCGTAGGGGTCGGACACACCCGTGAAGTTCTTGATCTCGCCGGCCAGCGCCTTCTTGTACAGGCCTTTGACGTCGCGCTGGATGCACTTGTCGAGGGGGCACTCGAGGTAGGCTTCGACGAAGGTGGAGCGCTCCTCGACGCCCTTGCGGACCTCGTCGCGGATGGCCCGGTAGGGCGAGATGGCGGCCGTAATGGCGCAAGCGCCGTTGCGGGCCAGCAGCTTGGCGACGTAGCCGATGCGGCGGATGTTGGTGTCGCGGTCTTCCTTGGAGAAGCCCAGGCCCTTGGAGAGGTTGGTCCTCACCTCGTCGCCGTCGAGCACTTCCGTGTTCACGCCCCGTTCGAGGAGCTTCTCTTCCACCAGCTGCGACAGCGTGCTCTTGCCCGCGCCGGACAGCCCCGTAAACCAGAGGACGAAGCCTTTCTTGCTCATCGGTGTCTCCTGTAGTGGGCAGGCGCGCCGCCGGGGCGGGCCTGCGCGTGGTCGGTCGGCGGATCGAACCGGCGGTGCGCCGGCCGATTCGCGGTTGAGACGTCGTGTCGCCGCGGAGGATCCCCGGCGGGTGTCACTTCACTACCTTTCCGTTCATGTCGGGCGGCACGGCCACGCCCAGCGAATCCAGAACCGTCGGCGCCACGTCGTAGATCTCCACCCCCTCCCGGCGGCCCGGCTCGACGCCCGGCCCGTTGAGGATGAACATGCCGTACTGGGCGTGGTTGGCGTCGTCGGGGCCGGTGTCGTTCTCGAAGATGTGCATGGTGCCCGTACCCACGCTGCCGGCGCTGCGCCACGCGAGGTCGCCGAAGTACACGATGAGGTCGGGAGCGACGTTCTTCACCTCCCTGTAGACCTCTTCGGGCTTGAAGACCTTGGTGCCGATGGGGTTGCCGTTCTCGTCCCCGAGGGCCTCGAGCTTCGCCTTGACCTCGTCGCGCACGCGCTCGTAGTCGGCCGGCTCGATGGTGCCGTCGGGCTCGCGGCCCTTGACGTTCATGAAGATGCGCGAGTAGTAGCCGCCCTCGCCCCAGCACGCGGTCTTCGACCAGTCGATGTCGGAGGGCTTTAGCTTCTGGGGCCCGGCCGGCTCGGCCTTGAGCGACAGGAGGCCTTCGCGCATGAAGAACTCGTTCACGCAAATGGCGCCCGTCATGGTGCGCGCGCCGTGGTCCGACACCACCCAGATCTGCGTGTCGGGCGGGATCAGCGGCAGGACCGTGCCGATCTCGCCGTCGAGGTAGCGGTAGTAGTCGCGGATGGCGTGCTCGAACCTGTGGCCCTTCTCGTAGAGGCGGTGGTGGGTGTCGTAGTAGCGCCAGAAGCCGTGGTGGATGCGGTCCACGCCCATCTCCACGAACATGAAGAAGTCCCAGTCCTTGCGTTTGACCCAGTCCCTCACCACCTTGAAGCGGCGGCGGGTCATGACGTGGATCTGCTCGAGCAGGCGGTCCTTGTCGTCCGTGCGGAAGTCCTTCACGTCGATGACGTAGTCGCCCTCGGCGATCTGGTCCAGCTCGTGCTTGGCCTCGTCGGGCCACGTGTACTGGACGTCCTTGTTGGGCGTCAGGAAGGAGGCCACGAGCGTGCCGTTCAAGGGCTTGGGCGGGTAGGTCTGCGGGACGCCCAGGACCACGGAACTCATGCGGTTGCGCGAGAGGTGCTGCCAGACGGTCTTCTCCTTCACATAGGTCGCGTTGGCGAAGTACAGCTCCTCGTAGTCGTGGGACTTCCGGTTTCGGAAGCCGTAGAACCCGAGCTGGCCGGGATCCTTGCTGGTCATCATGGCCGTCCAGGCCGGGACGGTGATGGGCGGGACGGTGGACTTCATCTCGCCCCAGGCCCCGCCCTCCATGAGCCTGCTGAGGTTGGGCAGCTCGCCGCGCCACTCGTCGAAGACGAGCTGGGGCGCCATGCAGTCCATGCCGAATATGAATACGCGCTTGGCTTTCACGAACGATCCTCCGGATGTGAATGCGGACGCGGCTGCGGAAGTGGGGCCGCCGTTCCGCTCGTCCACTTACAGGTAGCCCATGCTCTTGAGCCGCTTGCGGATGGCCTCCACTTCGCGGGCGGAGAGGCCGGCCTCGAGGTCGCCCTCCTGGTGGGAGACGAGGTCCCGCATGACGTAGACCACGAACTCCGTCACCGACGAGAAGCCGCTGCCCTCGATGAGCACGGCGAGGCGGTCGTACAGGGGACGGGGTATCTTGATCGTGACGCGAGGCTCCATTAACACTCCGATTAGAGCCTCCAGTGTACCGGGTGAGCGTGAGGGTGTCAAGGATGGGAACGTGGGTTGCACAGTGAGGCGTTGGGATGGAGAAGGAGGCAAATTTTCGCGCACGCCCGAGGGGTGCCTACGGCACCATGCGACCGGCCACGCCGTGGCAGCTCGTGAAGCACACTGGGGGCTGGCCGCTGAAGATGCTTCCCGCCTGCCCCGATCATGGCCGGTCGGCGCTGCGCGCACCTCGGTCTAGAGCCAATGCACTGGGTAAGGAAGCACTCCCCCCCTTTTCTGGGGAAGCGCCGACGGGAGCGGACCCTCTCCTTTGTCAGATTTCACGGCCCGGCACCTCGACGTACAAGAGTACGACTCGGCGCCTGGCCGCTCATCTTTCGCGGATAGGGCCCCCTCGCGTCGGGACGCAGCTTCCGATGCTTCGCATCGAAAGCCACCGCTGATGATCCTCAGCGCCATCTTCTATGAAGGAACTCCACAAACGCGAATGGTCTTGATCGGTGGGGGGGTTCCCCAAGGGCTAAGAGGGAAAGGCGGAAGGAATGACGGCAATCGGGATGCCTTTGTAGCGGCCGGCGGGAGCCGGCCGAACGGCCGATTGCCATCGGCCGCTACGTGAAGCGGCAGGCGGAGGGCCTTTGGGGGGAAGGGAACCGCCGCGGGGCGGCGGGATTATCGAGCGAGCCGAATCGGCCAGCTGCCGTCGGACGCTTCGAAGGCCCGTCCCCCAGCCGTTCTTTTTCTTTAGCCTTTTGGCCTTGGCCCTTAGGCTTCGGGAGAAATCTCTTCCTTGCTTCCTTGCCCTCTAAATCCGCAATCCCAAATCCAAATTTCTTCAGTGCAGTCCCCCGCCGATCTTCTCGGCCATTTCGCGGAAGCGTTCGGTGACTTCGCGCTCGTGCCTGAGTTCGTCCTCGGCGAAGCGGAGGAGGACCTCCTTGAGGTCCGGGTCGTCGCAGAGGCTCGCGGCCTCCTCGTAGCGAAGCCTGGCCTGCCGCTCGGCCTCGGCGGCCTCCTGAAAGATTTCGAACAGCTTTTCGACCTTGTCCATGGCCCCCTCCCGGTGTGTTGAAGATTCGGTCTCTTTCGCTCTCATTTCCGCAGGGCGCCGGACTGCAGGGCCAGCCGGGCGAACTGCTCGAGCACGTCCATGTAGGGCTCGATGCTCGGAATGTAATGCCTTTCCTGTCGGCTGTGGGGACCGATGCCCGCCTGGCCCCACACCACGGCGTTCCCTCCGGGCGCGAACCGCGCGGAGGTCCCCGCCAGCTTCCTCGACGTCCTGGGCGGCGCGCCCCTGACGGCCTTCGCCGCCTCGAGGAGCCGCTTCAGGTGGTGGTTGTCCGCGGGACAGGCCACGCCCGCCTCCAGGACGTCCGTCACGATCTCCAGTTCCTCGGCCTGGCAGTACTCCTGGAGGGCGTACATGAGGGCGTCCACGTCGTCCTCGGGGATGGGCCGGACCTCCAGGCCCAGCCTGCCTTCCGACGGCGTCACGTTGTAGACGCCGGGCTCGCCGCAGTTCAGGAAGGGGAAGCGCGCGCCTGTGACCCAGCCGTCCTCTGCCTTCAGCGTGAGCCGCCTGGCGAGCAGTGACTGGATGGCCTTGCGCGCGTCGATCAGGCGCCCGGTCATGTCCCGGGGTACGCCGGCCATGCCGGTGTGGGCCCTCTCACCCCTGGCGAGGAAGGTGAGCCTCACCACGCCGCGGTTGCTGACGCAGATGTCCCCGAACCGCTCGGCCCCCTGTTCGCCCGTCCGCTCGCCGAGGATCATGAACTCCGGCGTCCAGCCCGCCGTCCTGCGCATCTCCTCGAGCACATGGGGCGTGCCGTAGGCGTCGGCTTCGCCGTTTTCCTCGTTGCCCACGAAGAGCAGGTTGAAGGGCGGGTAGGGCGGCCCGGCGGCGAGCGCGCCTTTCATCCAGACCATGTCGCTGGCGACGACGGTCTTCATGTCCGCCGTGCCCCGCCCCCACAGGTAGTCGCCCTCGACGCGCACGTCGAACTGAGTGTCGTTGGGGTCGGGCTCCACCACGTCGAAGTGGCCGCCCAGGGTCACGGGGGCGGTGAGCGCTCCTGGGAAGCCCGCCATCACCGACGGGTATTTGCCGCCCTCGAAGAGCCGGACCTCGGCGCCGGCCTCCCGCAGCCAGCCGGCGATGAACCGGCCGCAGCGCCAGACCTCGTCCAGCCGCTCGCGCGGGCAGTTGGTCACGGAAGGTATGCGGCAGAGTGTCTGGGCGAGAGCCAGGACCTCGGAGAGCCGGTCGCGGGCGGTGGTGATCTCGGCCGCCGGCTCGGGCCGGTCGAGGCGGAGCGGCGCGGAGGGGTCGCGTGCGCCGGCCTCCCGGAATCCCTCGAGCACTTCGGCCAGCTTGGCGCCCTCTTCACCCAGGGCCTTCCGGACCGAATCCGCGCGCCGCAGGTCGGCCTGCAGGAGGGCCGTCCGCCCGTCGATCCACTCCCGCACGAGTTCGGGGGGCACGATGCGCCGGCCTTCGGGCGAGCGCGGCTGGCCGCGGGTCCGCTTTTCGAACCAGCGGCGAACCGTCTCCGCCTCGTTCGGCCCGCCGCCGGCCATGGCCTCCAAAGGCGCGATAAGGTCGCCGTTGACCAGGTCAGTCAGCCACGCCGGACCTCCGGAGGGAGCCACAATCGCCTTCAGGTGATGCTTCTGTAACATGGCATCGATGCCTCCTTTGCGGGTCAGGCGGTGGTTGGTTGCCAGCGCTTTCATGTAGGCGTCCTCAGTAAGTGGACCTTTCGCCTCAGCCTGGATCATACGCTCCTGGCCGAAGTAGGGCATCACTCGTTCTGCGTTTTTCTCATTGAACTCGATAATCTCTTTCAGGGAGTGCACTCTGGCCTCCGCACCCAGGCC
>JBJKRE010000007.1:0-16531 GCA_046704825.1 Acidobacteriota bacterium | reverse complement strand
TGTCCGGGAACGGGACCGGAAGAGGCTCCTCGACGAAGCGTGCCGGATCCTCGTTGAGCACGGAAATTTCAACATGGCGTGGGTGGGATTCAAGGCGCCCGACGGGACCGTGGCCCCGTACGCATGGTCCTCGTCGGCATCGGGTTTCCTCATGGAGTCCGTCATTCGGTGGGACGCAGCCTCCGTGCCTGGGGGTCTGGCGGGCGACGCCCTTCGTGAAAGACATCCCGTCATCGAAAACGACTCGGCATTGATCAGCGATGACCCGCGGTGGCGCGCGCGGATCGAAAAGGCAGGTTTCCGCTCGGCCGCGGCCTTTCCCTTTTCCGTCGACGGAAAGATGGCGGGGACGCTTTCGGTGTACGCGAAGGCGGCCTATGCGATCGGGATCGACGAGGCCGGGCTGCTCGGAGAGCTTTCGGGCGACCTCGGCTTCGCCCTGGCTGCGATGAACGAGCGGGAGGAGCGCCAGCAGGCTGAAGAGGCCCTCGCTGAAAGCGAACTGCGTTACAGGAGCCTTTTCGAGAGGAACCTTGCCGCCGTTTACAGGTCTACGCCGGACGGCAGGATTCTCGAATGCAACGAGGCCTTCGTGAGCCTTTACGGCTTTCGCAGCAGGGAGGAGGCGCTGGAAGCGCACGCGCAGGATCTGTACGCGGCCTCGCTGGACCGGGAGGAATTCCTGGCTTCCTTGCGCGCCGCAGGACGCGTCAGGAACATGGAGTCCCAAGGGGTTCGCAGGGACGGATCCCCTGTATGGATCCTAGAGAACGTTTCACTCCTTCGCGACGAGGCGACGGGCGATGAGACCCTTGAAGGAACGATTGTGGATATCACGCAGAGAAAGGAGGCCGAAGCCGAGCGGCTCCTGCTTTCGACGGCCATCGACCAGGGCAGCGATTCGGTCGTGGTCACGGACGTCAAGGGGGATATTCTTTACGTCAATCCCGCCTTCGTACGCCTTACGGGCTACACCCGGGAGGAGGTGCTCGGGCGGAACCCGCGGATACTCAAGAGCGGGAGGCAGGACGAGGTTTTTTACCGGGAATTGTGGAAGACCATCCTTTCTGGAGACGTGTGGTCGAGCCGCATGGTGAACCGGAAGAAGAACGGCGAACTGTTCACGGAACGTGTGACGATCTCTCCGGTCCGCAGCCCCGACGGAAACATCCAGGCCTTCGTGGCGGTCAAGCGCGATCTGACCAAAGAAGAGGAGCTTCAGCGCCAGCTCGCAGAGGCGAAAAAGCTGGAGGCTGTCGGGATGATCGCAAGCGGCGTGGCCCACGAGGTGCGGAATCCGCTCTTCGCCATCACCACCATCGTGGCGGCGCTGGAGAAGAAGCTCCAGGACGACGGCGAGTACGGCGAATTTCTCGGGCACATCAAGGATCAATCGCGGCGGCTGAATATCCTGATGAATGATCTTCTGGCGCTGGGTCGTCCCGTCAGACGAGAGGATTTCAAGCACTGCCTGCTAAGCGACATCATTGAAAAGACACTTGTCCTCCTCGAAGACGCCCGTCCCGGCGCGCGCACGCGTTTTATCATCGAGGTCCCGAAACGGGAGGTGCCTTTGCTGGGCGCAGAGGACAAGCTCGTCCAGGTGCTCCTGAATCTCATGCAGAACAGTCTGCACTTTTCGCCCCCGGGCAAACCCGTTGTGGTCACCATCGTCGAAGATTCCGGGCAGTTGGTGCTCACCGTTCGGGACGAAGGCCCGGGCGTGCCGCTCGGTCTACTGCCCCGGCTCTTCGAGCCTTTCCAGACGGGCAGAAAGGGTGGAACGGGCCTCGGGCTCGCCATCGTCCGCCAGATCGTCACCGCCCATGGCGGAAGCGTCGAGGTCGCCAACAACGTACCCTTCTCCGGTGCCGCATTCACCATCAGGTTGCCCGCCGCGTCGTCCGGGCCAGCGGTCGGCCTCGCGTCGCATCTTTAGGTTCGGCGTCCGTCCGAGATTGCCTCGTCCTTTTCTGCGCGTCCTGTGCGCCTGCCGGCGCGGCGATCCAGTGATCGAGCGACCGGGTGAACAGGGCGGGGCGCGCCTGTGAAGAGGGGAGATAAGGGCAAAGAAAAGAGGTCGAAACGGAGTGTGACGGGCCTTCGTGGGGCTGAATGTCAGCCTCCGCCGCGATGATGGGCGGGGGTACGGTCTTGTGAAGGCTCGTCCTGAGCCGTTGCAGAGTTGTCTTCAGCCCTTAGCCTTCTGGCCTCAGCCTTTGAAAAGACAACGCGTCAGAGTTGGCTCGTTGGCCCGGGCCGCGTTGAGACGCGATGGTACCCTGAAAAATACTTTCAGCGGAGCGAGGGACTGAAAATCTCTGCGTCGGGGGTTGATGCCTGCCTTCGGATCAAGAAGAGCGCGGGGCCGGGGCCCCGCGCTCATTTCTTCGGTGTGGCCGGACGGTCTTGGAATCAGCTTGCCGGGCTCTGAATGCAGGTGTCCGGATCGTTGAGTGTGTCGCTGTCATAGAGGCTGGAGTATAGCCCCGTGGAATAGTCGTAGAGGTATCCCCAGGCCGTGTGGCTGTTCGGGTCGTAGTAGACGTAGACGTACTGCGACGCGCTGGGCTGGCTCCAGAACATGGTGCCGCCGTTGTAGACCTCGAGCCTGCCGTAATAACCGAAAGACAACGGGCCGGAAGAGGTGCCCGTCGACCATTCGAACCCGCCGGTCGATGTACCCAGACAGACCTGGGGATCGCCGCTGTCGTCGACGAGGGTCATCCAATGCTCCGCCTCGCAGGCGCCGATGTCCACGTGTGCGCCGAGCTTGCGGGGGAAGCCGGGGCCGCGCTGGTCGGTGGTGAGGCTCAGCGGAGGACCCAGGACGGAGTCATCCCCCGCGTTGATCGCGGGCGAGCCGGGCAGGGGCATCTGGGTGACGGTGGAGCCGCCGTAGAATCCCAACTGGCCCAGCATCGGGTCCGTACCGTACATATCGTCCGTTCTGGGCCCGTGGATGTGCGTGATACCGAGGGTATCGCCGATGAGGTTGTGGCCGTTGGAGGTGAAGGCCCCGTACCAATTCGGGCCCGATGCAGATGTCGAGACGTTCTGGGCGACGATGGTGTTGAGCAGGGCGGGTTCGGCCGCGGGGCTCGAGACGCCTCCACCGTTGCCAGAGCACATGTTGTGATCGATGGTCGTGTTGGTGAGCGTGGCGGGTTCCTCGCCCTGCAGAGAGAGCGCGCCGCCGTCGCCGTAACTGATGTTGAAGTAAAAGGTACTGTTGACGATGTCGAGGGCCGTGCCATTGTCCGCGAGAGCGCCGCCGCTTGAGCCTGCCAGGTTAATCACGAAGGAGCAACCGCGAATGGTCAGGGCATGGGCGTTGGCGACTGCCCCGCCGTTCTGGGATCCACAGTAGATGAACATGCAATGTTCCAGGGTGAGATTGCCCGCGTTAGAAATCGCTCCGCCGAAGTCTGACGATTTTGCCCCTGCGAAAACCAGGTTGTCGATGGTGACCGTGGCCTCGCCCACGGAGAAGATGCGGGATGTGAAGCCAGAGTAAAGAGCCACCAGCTTGTCCCCGCCGGGCGCTTCGATCGTCATGTCGCTGTCGAGCCCTATCTCCCCGTTGGTAAGCGTGATCACTGCAGGATAGGACGGCAGGTCGAACCGGATGGTGGAGCCGGGATTGGCGTTGGCCTGGCTCACGGCGTCCCGCAGCGATCCGGGTCCGCTGTCGTTGGTGTTCGTCACGGTCAGGGTGAGGGGGGTGGTCTGAGCGGTGATCGCGTCGGCGGTCTTCCTCCAATAGACGGACTTCAATGCCTCTGTTGTGTGGGCCGGGATCGGCGTGATGGTCGCCGGCAGTGTGATGTGCAGCGCTTTGAGCGTTTGGGATACGACTTTCGGCAGGGCCGGGGTCGTGTTCGTGGCGGCGGACGCCGGGGACGGGGCGCTTCGAGCCAGGACGGCCCCCGAAACGAGCAGAAGCGTTGCGGCTGCCAGGATGCCCATTCTCTTCATTCTTCTCTACCTCCACACGTTCATGAGATTCCGTTCGCTACCTGCGTTCAACGAATGCACTTCAGATGATACTGGTGGTGTTTCTGGAAGAACCTGTTTGACTCGAATCGGACGTCAGAAAGAATATCTGCCTCACGCTGTAAGAACGATTGGGCAGGAACGAAAAATTCCCAGGCGTGTGGGCCCGGGGGCGGAGTAATCAAGTGACCGGGTGATTCGTGCGCCTTGCGGCGGAGTAATCAAGTGATCGAGTGGCCAAGTGAAGAGTAGCGGCCGCATCCCTGCGGCCGACGGCCGATGGGTATCCGCGCCGGTGTCACGCTTGCGCAGTTGCGTGATCGAGCGGCCCAGGTATTAGATCCAGCCTGGCGCGCCGGTTCTCTCCGCGAGCCTTCGCCACATATGCCGCTACGTTCTAATGTCGAGCCAGGGGTGTTTCCATTTGAGGTCGCGCAGTTCGATCTCATTCTTGATCGCGTCGGGCAGGGATCGAACGAGTCGGCAGGCGTCGTCCTGCACTTCACGGCACTGATCAGGATGACTCCCGGAGAATTCGGTGCAGAATCGGTCGATCTCCCCTAGATAGTCGCCGAAGTACCCTGCGGGTCCACGATCGTACATCGATGCCGTCAGTCCAAATCGGAGAGACTGAAAGGACGTCCAATGGGCGAGGAGCCACCGGTACTCTTCGATTGGTCCACTGCTGGGGCTCGCCGGTTTTGGCGTCCACGATCCTCGCGTGGATTACGGGTGTGCTCACTGCAAAGGCCGATAGAGGCGCCGACAGGACGAGAAGAAATAGCATTTTCAGTGCAAGAGAGCATCTTTTCATGTGGCCATCCCCCGACTCGATAAAGCAGTCGAAATTGCCGGTTCAGGCTCGTTGCGGGGCTTCAGGCGGCAGGGGCAGACTCCCGTCAGTTGGGCGGGACGCCGAGGTAGGAGCCGGCGGCGTTCAGGGTGTTCCAGACGTCGCTGCGTTCGTACTTGAAGGAGCGGTCGAAGTACGCCTCGGCCGTCTTCCTGTCCCCGTGCAGGTTGTAGAGCGCGCCGGCGAATGCGAGACCCGAGTCGTCCTTTGAGTCCTTGTAGATGCGTCGCAGGATGGGCTCGGCCTTGTCCCATTCGCCGGCTTCGACGTAGACCTTGGCGATGCGCTCCCAGTCGCTGCGCTCGGCCTTTTTGGCCACGGCGTCGAAGATGGCCTGCCCGCGGGCCTTGTCTCCCGATAGGTAGTACACCCGCCCGACGCCGATTCGCTCCCAGCTTCCGTGGCCCGCCTGGGCTTCGGCGAGCTGCAGAAGGGCCAGTCCCGCGGCCTTCGCGTCCTTGCCGTGGTACAGCTCGGGCGAGGCCTTGGCCTTGGCGAGAAGGATCCCGGTGCCGAGTCCGAGGGCGAACACGACCACCATTCCTACAGGCACAAATCTCGTCTTCATTGTCAGGGTTCCCTCCTTCCCTGCTCGAGCGACACTTCGGTGCGGATGTCTGAAGCGTAACATAGTTCAAGGCGCGGCGGGCGCTTGCAACCAGAGTTGTAGAAAAAGAGCCGCCGGCATCTGCAACTCAGGTTGGATGCCATTCGCTTGCGAAGGACGTATTATGTCTCTACTCACGACGGCGCAACGGGGTGCGATCCACCTGGCATGGACGGAGGCGGCGATGTCTCGGCAGTCGGCAGGACGGCCTGCTGCCGTACAGAGGCGGGTCCTGTGCACGTTTCGCTCATTGGGTATCAGGGGCGGAAGCAATTAAAGGGAGGAGGTTCCCCATGGACTTCATGAACGGCCGGTTGCAGGCTTTTCTGGGCCCCCCCGGGGCCGCTGGGGCTCCGCATGACCTGGAGAAGACCATCATCGACTTCATCGACGAGAGCGAACACACCCTCGACATCGCGGTGCAGGAGATCGACAGTCCGGAGATCGCCGCGGCAATCGACCGGGCGGCGAGGCGAAGGCGTCCCGGTTCGGATCGGTTCATCCGCGTGCGCCTTGTGACCGAGGGCGACTACCTGAAGGAAGCCAAGCCCGTAGACCCCGACAAGACGGTCAGTCTCGACACCAATCGCCAGCACTTCCTGACCTTTCTCCGGGGCGCCGTGGACGCGAAAATCGATTTTAATCCGAAGATCTTCCACCACAAGTTCGTCATCCGCGACCGCGGCGAGGCCCGCGAGGCCGTACTGACCGGGTCGACCAATTTCACGACGACCGGTACCCACAGGAATCTTAACCACGTCGCGATCTTTCACGATATCGGCGTGGCCGCGGCCTACCAGAGCGAGTTCGACCAGCTGAGGGACGGAATCTTCGGCGCGCGCTCGCCCAAGCTCACCACGAGCGATCCGCTGACGCTCGACATCGAGGGGAGCGAAGTGCAGATTCTGTTCTCTCCCGATAACAACCCCGAACTCAGGATCGTCAACGAGATCCTGAAGGCGAAGACCTCGGCGTATTTCATGATGTTCACGTTCGCGCAGTCCACGACCATCGACGACGCCCTCATCACCAAGCTACAGGGAGGCAACTTCGAGGTGGTCGGGGTGCTCGACGGGGGCCAGTCCGCCCACAAGTGGTCGCCCCACAAGGCGCTCATGGAGGCAGGCGCCAGGCTGCGGCGCGAAAGGCTTCCCGACGACGGCAAACTCCATCACAAGGTCATCGTGCTGGACGATCGCACCGTGATCGGCGGCAGCTTCAACTACACGGGGCCGGCGAACCGGTACAACGACGAAAACCTGTTCCTGGTCCGCAATCCCGAGCTGGCGGCCTTCTTCAAGGCCGAAGTGAAGCGCGTGTTCGACAGCAACAGGCTGTCGGCCGACTTCTAGCAGGGCGGGGCATTCCAGAGATCCGGTGAATGGTCGCGAGCAGGCTTTAGAAGATGCGTGACCGGCGGCCTGCGCGGATTCGGCGACAGCTTTGAATGGCTGGGTTGCGCAGATGAAAAAGCGCGGGGCCGGGGCCCCGCGCTTTCGATAACGTATTTCAGTCAGCCTCCATTCATGGAGACGGCACCGAACCGCAGCCGGCGGGGTTGTTGAGCGTGTCGCTGTCATAGAGGCTGGAGTATAGCCCCGTGGAATAGTCGTAGAGGTATCCCCAGGCCGTGTGGCCGTTGGGGTCGTAGTAGATGTAGACGTACTGGGACGCCCCCGGCTGACTCCAGAACATGGTCCCGCCGTTGTAGACGTTCAGCGTGCCGGTGTACGTCATGCCGGTGAAAGGCCCCGACAGGACGTTCCACTGGAATGCTCCGGTCGTCGTGTCCACGCACGCCGCCGAAGATCCGGCGTCGTCGAAGAAGCTCAGGCTGTATGCGGAGACGGTAAAGCTCTGCCGGCCCGTGCAGCCGTCGCTGTCCGTGGCCACGATGGTGAAGGTGTAGGAACCCGATGTCGTGAGCGTGCCCGCGAGCGTGCCGTCGGCGCTGAGCGTCAAGCCGGGCGGGAGCGACGAGTCGCAGGAGAGGGCATAGGTGTAGGGCCCCGTTCCGCCCGAGGCCGTGAAGTGGGTCGGGGGATAAGCGGCCCCGGCCACCGCCGATGGAATGGGCGACGGGTCGGAGCTCACCGCGATGGGCGGACATCCGGCCGACACGAACGTCGCCACGCTCCTGGGGATCGAGCTTCCCGTGTCCACGGTGGTCGCGGCAAAGGACGAGGTGTCTATGAGGGCTATGTCCGTGCTCCCCGGCCCGGCGGGGTTTGCGGCGATGGCGGTCTTGCCGTCGGTGCTCACGGCGAGTTGGTCGACGCCGTAGTAGTTTCCGCCGCCCGGAATGGGAAGAGAGGCCACGTTCGCTCCTCCCAGCGACGCGGCGCCGGGTCCCGTGACGGAAATCCAGGACAACGTCGGAGGCGCTTCGTCCGAGAGAACGTAGGCGCGGCTGCCGTCGGGCGAGAAGGCAAAGGACTGGCAGCCCGAGGGGAGCCCGGTGACCGCCGGCTCGGCGACAAGAGTCCCCGGACCGGTGATCCGGTACACGCTCACCTCGGTGCTCCCGGTGTTGGCCACGAGGACCGTTTGGCCGTCGGGCGAGATGCTCACATTGACGGGGCCGCTCCCCGCGGGGAGAGACTGCTCGCCGGAGAAGCCCGAAGCGAGCGAGTATGTGCCGTACAGGATCTGGTTGTTATCATTGTCAACTGCTACCCACGTCGAGTTGTCCGCGGCGATGGCGATCGCCTGCGCATTGGCCCCGCCGGCCTGGAGGGTGTAGGTCGTCTTCAGGCTGAAGTCTGCCATGTCGATGACGACGATCCGGTTGCTGTTCGATCCGTCGGTGATCATGGCGTAGCTCCCGTCCGGGGAAAAGGCGATGTCCTCGGGCAATATCGGGAGGGGCACGCTGCAGTCCGCAGCGGGCGCGGCGGGGTTCGACAGGTCGATCCTGTAGACGGTCGAATCGTAGAAGTTCGCAGCCAGCGCGTAATGGCCCCCGGGCGCCACCGCGATGTCCAGAAGGCTGCCGCCGTTTCCCAGCTGCCCCTGGAGGAAGGGACCGTGCTTCGTGGGCGGGTCCGTGCTCAGGTCGTACGTCACGATGTCGTTGTCCGCGTCGTTGGCCACGACCGCCCAGCCGGGAGTAACGGCGATCCCGAATTCTGCGAGGGCGAATCCCTCAATCGAAGCGTCGACCGAAATGGTTATCGTCTTGATCGAGTCGCCGCCGTCCGCATAAAAGGCGAATCCGTTGGCGGCACCGGAAGACGTACCGACCGTGACCGGAATCGGGCCCGAACTGGTCCCCGAGTCCGTGACGGCCGTAACCGACTCGGTGCCGTACTGATCCGGCTGCGAGTAGAAATAGAATGCTGTCGTGCCGGGCGGAAGCGTGAGGGTGGCCGACGACGGATTGCAAAAAAAGACGGGGCCCGCGTACCCATTCCCCCACATCGCAGACCACGAGGTCGGCGCGGTTAGCTTCATGACCGAAGTGCTGAAAGTGAGGCTGCCAGGCGCCGGGCAACCGGGGATAATCGTGACGCTCGTGTCATCCGCGAGGGCCGCCTGCGGCGCCACGTTGAACGGCGTCACGGCGATGCCGCCCACCGTGCTCGGCGGTGCCGCAGTTCCGAGGTTGACGAAGTGCACCGCGGCCTGCGCGGGCACCACCAGCAGGAAACCGAGGACAACGGCCATGGCGCATCCCGAGAGTGCGCCGTCTCGAATGGATCGGAAGCTGTCGAACATTCGCATCGTGTCTCTCCTTCTCCACGTGGACTGCGTGTACAGTCCCGTTCCTTCTTTCTCCTAAAGTTCCCGCATGACGTTGGGAAATAGCGACCCGCCGCCCGGCCGCGTGACGAAATGCGCCACGGGCGGGCTCCGGATGTCCGGCAGGCAGAGCTTGAACCTGTTCCTGGAGGGGCGGACGCCGCAAGTGAGAACGCGGACGCCGACACCCGGTCGCGAACGGAGTCCCTCTCTTCATCCATTTCTCCCGACTCAAACAACGTCGGGATCTGCCGGATATTTCAGCCCGCACTCGTAAGACGCCGGTGTCAGGTAACATCTAAAGGTGGGGACGACCTCCGCTTGGATACCTGTCAGTGCGGACTCGGGGGTCATGGAACTCTGCGGGTCAGGAGAAGGTGCGGGCGGCGGGCATTCGGCGCAGGGCGCGGAAGCCGACCATCTTCTGTGTCCTTTCGTCCCACAGGTGCAGGCGGAGGGACCTGAAGCTCGTCCATAGTGTGATCGGCTTCACCCTGTTCAGGGCGGGGAAGGCGTCGCAGCAGCGCTGGAGGTTGTAGTTGGCGATGCGCGGCCGCGCAT
This sequence comes from Acidobacteriota bacterium, assembly GCA_046704825.1. Lineage (GTDB taxonomy): Bacteria > Acidobacteriota > UBA4820 > UBA4820 > DSQY01 > CAVRTJ01. The sequence continues at coordinate 6,773 of JBJKRE010000007.1, read as the reverse complement.
GGTGGACGTGGTGCAGGCCGATGTTGCCCGTGAACCACTGGAGCAGCTTGGGCAGTTTGTAGTATGAGCTTCCTTCCAGGGAGGCGCGAAGGGGGTCCCAGCGGTCGTGGCGCGCCCAGTAGTCCCGCTCGAACTGGTGCTGGACGTAGAAGAGCCAGACGCCCGCGGCGGCGCCGATGAGGAAGATGGGAAGCTGGACAGCAAGGAAGGTCTTGAGGCCTATGGTCAGGGCCGCGAGGCCCACGACGGCGGCGAGCGCGAGGTTGGTGATCATGACGCTCAGACGCTCCTGCCTGCCGGCGTTCTTTGGAAAGAACCTGAACTTGACCAGGAAGACCCACACGGGCCCCAGGACGAAGAGCACGAGGGGGTTGCGGTAGGTGCGGTACGCAAGCCGCTTCCAGAACGGCGCGGCGCGGTATTCCTCAACCGTCAGGGTCGTGATGTCGCCGGTTCCCCGCCGGTCGAGGTCCGACGACGTGGCGTGATGGACGTTGTGGTCGCTCCTCCAGCCCTTGAACGGCGTGAAGGTGAGCACGCCGGCGATCGTCCCGAGGGCGGCGTTGGCCCGGCGGGAGGCGAAGAAGGACCCGTGGCAGCAATCGTGAAACATGATGAAAATGCGGACCTGGAGTCCCGCGGTCACGACCGAGAGCAGCAGGATGACCCAGTAGGGAGCGCCGAAGCGGTACAGGAGGACCATGCCGGCCCAGAGCCCGAGGTAGGGCACGAAGGTGTCGAGCATCTGCCACAGGGCCTTCCTGAAGCTGGGAATCTCGAACCGTCTCATCTCGCGAAACCATTCGGGCATCGCACTTCTGCTTGAACGGCGGTGCGTTCCGGCGTCGCCGGGCCGGCGCACCAGGGGTTGCTGCGGCATGTTCGACCTTCCTTTCACCGGAGTTTGAATCGAGCCGATAGATCCCCACTCTCAAACAGCTTGAACGACGCCGGGCGGGGGGATATTTCACACGCGGGCTGCGGTTTCGCGTCGTTGGGTCAGCGGGACAGCGGGGCACGGTCAATCGCCGCGGGGGCTGTCCGGCCGGGCCCCGGTCCTTGGTTGCGCGGCGGTAAGAAAAAAGCGCGGGGCCTGCGCCCCGCGCTCGTTGCTTGACCGCGCCGTGATGAACGTGTATCAGCCGGCGCCGCCCCCGCAGGTGGCCGGATCGTTAAGCGTGTTGCTGTCGAAGAGGCTCGAGTAGACCCCGGTCGTGTAATCGTAGAGGTATCCCCAGGCCGTGTGGCCGTTGGGGTCGTAGTAGACGTAGACGTACTGAGACGCGCCGGGCTGGCTCCAGAACATGGTGCCGCCGTTGTAGACGTTCAACGTGCCGGTATAGGTGCTTCCGCCGTTGACGCTCCACTGGAAGTTCCCGCCTTTCGAGCCCAGGCAAACGCTGGAGGCGTTGCCGTCGTCCTGGAAGTTCAGGTCGTAATGGAAGGCGCAGGCCCATTCCACCCCGTTTATGTAGAGCTGCTGTATATTCGGGTCGGCCAGGACGGGAAGGGAATCGTAGTTGCCCGCGTGGTTGAACCCGACGACGCGGCCGGCACCGAACTGGCGCACCGCGACGGCGTCGCTCCCCTTGTTGTCGGTCATGAGGACCGTCACCGGGTCGGTGGCGAACGTGTGCGCCGGGCCCACGTTGTAAGCGGTATATACCGTGAAGCTCGAGGGGACCCCCGCAAGGACCGGGTGGCTCTCCATGCCGGGGACGACCGTGTAGGTGAGGTCCGACTCGCTACCGGTTTCCCTGTCAAACAGGACCAGGTCGCGCATGTCCTGGTAGTACCCGTCCTGGAAGTCATTGGCCAGCCATTCGCCCCCGATAAAGCCGCCGCCGTTTTGAACGTAGCTGACGAGGGCCTGCTGGCCGGATGCGGGCATGCCGACGTCGTAGGTCGTTCCGTCCAGCAGGATGACGCAGCCGAATCCCGTCGGGCTGGGATTCGTCCCGTCGTAACCGGGGGCGCTGGTGTCGCTCAGGGTCACGTTGAGCCCGGCGTTCTCCAGGGCCGTCACCAGGGCGGGCGTGGACGCGCTCTGGGTGTCCCAGATCAAAAGCACGCTGCAGGCCTGCTGGGCGTACAGACCGACACTCAGGATGAACAGGAACACGGCAAGGAACAGGGTACGCACTCTCATGGGCTCATCTCCTTCCGCACTAGCCACTACACAAGTAAGAGAAGAGTAACCGCAACCATCACGCGCTCACACAGTTCCTCGGGCACGTTCAAGGCTCCCTCCACCCCCGTGAAAGTCGCCCATATGCGAGGATGTCTAGAGGGTAGTCCTTAAGGTCCGTTCGTTCAAGGAGCTGCGGCCGCCTGCAACAGGAGCTACAGATGGAGGTACCTCATAATCTGCGACTCGGGTTGACGGAAGTGAAGCGCGCGTTCGACGGTCCACCGATGTAGGCGGGTTCCTAGACCCCCGATCGCCGACCGCCGACCCTGGACCGCCGACGGCCGACCGCTCCGCTTTGACGGTTCGCCCCGGTGGTTCGAACCCCGAACCGCGTCAGGTTGCCGACGGTCAGGGCGCATGGCCTTGACGGGCCGTGTTGCGCGATAGAAAAACATGATGCGTGGTACAATGCCAATACTTGGCCCGGCATTCTGCTGAAGACCATCTGATCTCTCTTGGGGGTGTTCATCCATGACGAGTATGCACAGGATCTTGGCAAAGGGGCAGGCGCTTTTCTGTGTGATCGGCGCACTGGGTCTTCTGATGGCCGGGGCCGAGACCGCCCGGGCCGGCGTGAACGTGTGGACGAGCAGCGGACCGCCCGGCGGGGACGTCCACGCTGTCGTGGTGGACCCGTCCTCTCCATCGACGGTCTATGCCGCTGTCTACGGGGCGGGCGTGTTTAAAAGCACGGATGGAGGCGCGAACTGGGCTTCGTCCAGTGAGGGGCTGGCCGATCTCTACGTCCAGAGTCTCGCCTTGAATCCGGATAATCCCTCAGTGGTCTACGTGGGAACTCAGAACGGAAACGTCTTCAAGAGCACCGATGCCGGATCGACATGGGAGCAGGCGGGTTCAAACCTCAATCATGATGGAGTCATGGCGCTGTTCGTCAATCCGTCTTCTCCGTCGACGATTTACGCCGGCAGCTACGGGGGCGGAGTGTACAAGAGCGTGGACGGCGGAAAGTCGTGGAAGATCGCCAACACGGGTCTCGACGATTCGAACGTCGGAACGCTGGTCCTGGATCCCTCCAATCCCGCCACGATCTATGTAGGAACGGACAGCGGCGTCTTCAAGAGTACGGACGGTGCGCAGACATGGAACGCGATGAACAGCGGCTTGCAGGGATCGAGTGTCGACACGCTGGTCGTCAATCCCGATGCACCGGAGACGATCTATGCGGGGGTGGCCAAGAATGTGTTCAGGAGCACCGACGGGGGGAGCACCTGGCAAGGCCCGTACTCTCTGGGGCGGTACGGGGTGACGGTCATGGCCTTGGATTCTTCAAGCCCCGCCAGGCTGTATGCGGCCACCGTGGGCGGCGTCCTCGCGAGTATCGACGGCGGGGAGACATGGTCGCCGGCGAGCAATGGGCTTGGAAATTCATGGGTCAACTGCCTGGCGCTTGATCCTTCGAGCCCGTCCACGATCTATGCGGGCCTGCACGGCGGAGGGTTGTACAAGAGCACCGACGCCGGTGCGTCATGGGCCGCCTCCCACGCCGGCTTAAACGGGGCCGCCGTTCGTGCCCTGGCCTTCGCTTTCACGTCTCCTTCGCGGTTGTACGCGGGCACCGACGGGGGCGTGTACGTCAGTTCCGGCGACGGGGCTGCGTGGGTCTCGCTGAATACGGGTCTGACCAGCTGGTACTGCGACGCAGTGGCGGCAGACCCGTCCGATCCGGGCACGATCTACGCAGGCATGGCACCTGGAGGTTTGTTCAAGAGCCTCGACGGAGGGGGCACGTGGACTACGACGGGCTCGTCGGCTTACGTCTACGCGTTGGCCGTGGACCCGTTTACACCGACGACGCTCTACCTCGGGACAAGCGGCAGCGGGGTGATGAGAAGCTTCGACGGCGGCGCAACGTGGTCCGGGCCGGCGGAATCCCTCGCCGGCAAGTTCGTCTACGCGCTGGCCATAGCCCCTTCGTCGCCTTCGACGGTCTACGCGGCCGCCGATCAAGTGTATAAGAGCACGGATGCCGGGACGACCTGGCAGGCTCTCGGCCTTTCGGGGCACTACCTTTCGGCCCTGGCGATCAACCCAGTGGACCCCTCCATTGTGTACGCGGGCGCATCCGGCGGAGTCTTCAAGAGCGTCGATGAGGGAGTGACGTGGTCGGGGCCGACATGCGGCATGGGTGTCAACGCGCTCGTCGTGAACCCCGACACGCCGACGACGCTCTATGCAGGCGGGACCGGCGGAGTCTACGCAAGCACGGACGGCGGTGCGACCTGGAGCCCGGTGGATGCGGGACTGAAGAACCGCTACGTCTTTTCACTGGCCATCGACCCCGCGAACCCGTCCAGGTTGGCGGCCGGCACCTCCATGGGCGGCGTTTACACGATCACCTTCGATCCGACGCCCGTCCCGCCCGTCATCAGGTCGATCCGGAAGGCCCGGCATCCCTTCCGCCTCATTCTGAGGGGGACGGGCTTCCAGGACGGGGCCACGGTGTGGATCGGGACGAGCAAGGCAGACAAGGTGGTCGTCAAGGACGCTGAAAAACTGGTCGTCAGGGGCGGAAAGGCCCTGAAGGCGCTCCTGCCGAAGCACCGGGCGGTCGACATAACGGTGGTGAACCCCGATCATGGCGTGAGCGCACCGTTTTCATTCGAGCGGTAAAGGGAGGAGGGTTCGCCCGGGTTGAGCATCAGGATACCTGAACAGGCCGGAGTCAGCCGCGCGGAACTCGCCATGCAGCTCAAGAGGATGACCCGGGACCTCATCGTCTTGTCGATCTTCATCTTCGTCATCTCCAGCCTGCTGTACCTCTACTTCTATTCGACGAAAGGCACCATGGACCTCTACCTGGGACGGGGTTGCGACCTGGACCTGGGCGGGCCCTATCGCCTCGAACACGCCGAATTCGCATCCGCAACCTACAAGAAGACAGGTGTCATGGGATTTCTCGATCCAAGGCGACGAACGGAGGTCACGGTCTTCAGGATCGTGCGGACGGGCGCGCCCCGGCCTGCATGGAAGCGGCTGTACTCGTTGAGACGGGCCGGGGGGGCGTCGATGGCCCTGACTGTGAGGTGTGACGGTCGCCGCGTTCGGCTGGAGTTCAAGGGGCGCGCAGAAGAGATTCGCTCGGTGGAGGAGAGTCTCCTGGGTCAGTTGAAGGCCTCTCGCTTCAAGCGTGTCGAGAGGGTGGGCAACCCCGAACAAGCTGGGGCTGAAGGGATGCATGCGCTCTCGGAAGGTGACGTGCATCGATGATCAAGATCAGGGGACGCTGGCCGCGGAGATCTCGCGATCTCGGTCCAAAGGGCTGGGCTGTCGTCATATTGTTCTTCGGCGTCATTGGCCTGGGGGGCATGCCGATTCTCAGCTTGCAGAGCCTGATAGCCGGCAGGCCTGTATGGACGATTGGCAACGTCCGCCTTCATCTGCAAAGGGGCTATTTGTGCGACTTCACCAAGGAGCAAGTCATAAGCCTATACAGAGGCGGGGATGTCTCCCCTGGCTGGGAGCAGAGAGATGACTACGAATACTACGTCCTGCTCAGATCGCTGAAAGCCCCCGCGCGATCCGACGGAAAGGCCGTATACCATACCTGGGTTAAAAGCATGAAGGAAAAGGGCTGGTACGGAATGGTATCGGTCATGAGCCGGAGGGTGTGCGGGGAGTTCTTGTTCGTTGGTTCGCGGAGCCGGGCCGAACGGCTGGTCGCGGACCTGGCCGCCCAGTTGAAGCGGCAGAACGTGATTGAGATAGGTAAAGAGTACAAGGACCTCAGGAAGAGCCTGCTGATCACACTGCCGCCCCTGGAAAATAAAGGCGTCCCAGAGACGCCCGATGAACAGACCAACGACAATCACGATGACCTGGGTTCGTACCTTGCCTCCCGGCAAAAAAGAGAGACCGGGGCCGGTCTCCAGAGATAGGGGATGCTTCATGAGCCGTTTTCCAGGAGTGAACCGCAAGTTTAGCCGGCTGCTGTGCGCCGGTCTGGTCGGCTTTCTTGCCTTTCAGGGATCGATGGCCGTCGCGGGCCAGACCTCCAAAGGGAGTCTGCCGCCGTCCGTTGAGGCCCTTGCGCGGTCGATCGTCACAATCAGGCTCTACAACGATAAATGCGTCCAGCAATCTTGGCAGCCTGCCTTCCCCTACGGTCCTCCCGGCTGCTTCCTAACGGCGCGTCGGCATTTTGAATTGGACCCAGGGGATGAGAGGACATTCCTGGCGGCCGATGGCAATCCGGTGAAGGCCGAAGAAATGATTGCAGAAGCAAGAGAAATGGTCCTGCCACTGCAGAAACTATCGAGTGTTTCAAACCAAATCCAGCGTTCTTGGACGTCCCTTTTTCCGCCGGACTATTGCCTGACGGGCTGGGTGCTGCTGAAATTCGAAGGCGCTTCGGGAAAAATCCGGCCCTTTCCGATAGCCCCTCGTCCGCCGCGGATAGGGGAGAGGGTGTACATCCTAACGGGTTTGAACAACAACGGACCGGTCTTTGCGACAGCGAAGGTAGAGGCCCTCCCGGTGATGCAGGGTGTGGGGACCTTGTATCTTCTGGACAGGGAAGTGGACCCTGATTTCAGCGGAGGTCCTGTGGTGAGTGCCACAGGCA
>JBJKRE010000006.1:0-34847 GCA_046704825.1 Acidobacteriota bacterium | reverse complement strand
TTGTGGCGGCCTGACCCGGCAACCGCCGCTTCGAAGGCCCGTCCCGGGCCGCAGTTTAAATCCCAAATCCCAAATCCGCAATCCCAAATTCCCCCTACCCCACCCAGCCGGGGTGTGCGGCCACCCACCGCGAGGCGGTTTCGGGCAGCCAGTCTTCGAGGCCGGGTTCCAGGTAAAACCGGGGGCGCAGGAGGTCGTCGCCGGGGGGGACGAGGCCGCGGGCCTCGGCGGCTTTCGCCAGCGTGGTGTCCGGGTAGATCCGGATGCCGACTGTGACCTTGACCATCTCGAGGTCGAGCGACTCCGCGAAGGCGAGGCTCTCCTCGACGGTCCGCCGGGTTTCTCCGGGCGCGCCCAGGAGCAGAAAGCCCGTGCGCCGGATGCCGCGATCGCCCAGGCGCGCCGCCGCCTCGCGCACGTCGTCCTTCGAGAAGTGCTTGTTCAGGGTCGACAGGGTCTCGGTGGAACCGCTCTCGAAGCCCAGGCTTACCTCGGTGCATCCCGCGTCACCCATGGCGTCCACCAGGCCGGCCGCCATCTTCCCGGGATAGAGGATGCAGCGCCAGGCCGGCCGGCGGGGCAGCGCGGACAGTTCGCGGCAGAGTTCCATCGCGTAGGAGGGCGGCAGGTTGAAGGTGTTGTCCGTGAAATAGAACCGCTCGATGCCGGCGTCCATCATGCCCGCCACGCATTCCGCCGCGGCGGCGGGCGAGCGGCTCCTGATCCTCCGGCCCTCGATGGCGGGCGTGGAGCAGTAGGCGCAGTTCAGGGGACAGCCGCGGCGGGTCTGGATGGGCATCCACGTGTCCGGCCCGCAGTCATCCCGGTCGAGCCAGGCGTGGGCTGAGCGCCACGGGAGGGCGTCCAGGTCTTTTACGAACGCGCGCGGCATGGTGGCCCCCACGCCCCTCAGGTAGAGCCCGGGCGCGGGCCGGAATCCGCCCTTCGAGAGGTCCGCGAGGACAGTGGGGAAGGCCTCTTCGCCCTCGCCCTGGATGCCGGCGTCCGCGTCGAGGTAGTTCAGCACCCCGTTGGGGAAGATGCTGTAGCCCGCCCCGCCCAGCACGACGGGAGCGGAAGACGCCCCGCGGCACACTGCGACCGCTTCCTTCGCCTGGTCCAGAAGGAACCGCGTGGCCAGCCTGGACTGGTCGTCGATGTTGCGGACGGAGACCCCGATGACCTCCGGGGCGAATCCTTCGAGCAGGGCGCCCAGGTCGGCCTCCGGTTCCCTGCAACGCGCGAGGTCCAGCAGGCGGACGTCGTGGCCGGCCGCCTTCGTGGCCTCGGCGACGTACGCGAGCCCGAGCGGCAGGGCCACCATGTTGATGTCTTCCCGGTTGGCGGATACGAGCAGGACGCGCACGACTCTCCTCCGTCGGCAGATCATTTCCCTTCTTCCAGCTTATACCCTGCCGCCGGGTGCGTCACGGGGTAGTCCCGCCTAAGGACGCAGACGCTCCCCGCGGAGTAGAATGGGATCACCCCCCGGGCGGGGGTTGTGTTTTCCGCCGGTTCCCACCCATGAGGAGGCGCGAGTGGCCGAGGATAAGGAACAGAAGAAGCCATCGGCGTTCGAGGGGTACACCATGGCGCTGGAGTTCGGCGTCATACTCATACCGCTCTACCTTCTGACGGACCCGTGGCATTCGAGGCTTGCGGTCTCCCTGCCCGTCGCCGCCGCCCTCTTCTTTGCCTTCGGGGCCATCGCACGGGGTATGGAAGACGGGAACTCCCTGATCATGGGGCTGTGCATGGCCGCGCCGCTCTGGATTCTCGTGGCCCCGGCCATCCTCGTCATCAACTCATACGACGAGTTTCTGCACACCGACATCCCCATGATGGGCGCCGCCACCGGCGCCGCCCTCCTCGGCAGCCTCGTCGCCGGGGCGTTCAAGAAACGAAAGGTGATCGAGTGATCCAGTGATCAAGTCGTCGGGCTTCGCAGCGCGGTGGGCGCCGTCGGCCGCTTCGAAGGCCCGTCCCGGTCCGTCGTTCAAATCCCAAATCCCAATTCCCAAATCCGAAATCTACTTTCCCTCCTGCTTCCTGGCCAGCTCGGCCTTGAGATCGTCGAGCTGGGCCTTGAGGGCGATGAAGGCCTCGTTCTGCGCCGCCAGGTGATCCAGAACGGCACGGATCTCCTCCTCGGCCTTCTGGTTCACGAGGAAGTCGTTGTGGGCTTCGAGGCGGTCCTTTATGGCCTGCCGGTTCTGGCTCATCATGATGACGGGCGCCGTGTAGGCGGCCTGGAGGGACAGGAAGAGGTTCATCAGGATGAACGGGTAGGGGTCCCAGTGGTGCACCCACGCCGTGACGTTGAGCAGCGCCCACAGCATGAGGATGACGGACTGGACGATGATGAACCCCCACGATCCGACCACGCCCGCGAGCCAGTCGGCGGCGCGCTGGCCGGTGGTCATCCGTTCCTGGAAGACCTCGTTGACGTCCCTGACGGGCGGGTGCGTGTGGCGAAAGGGCACGGGAAACTTGAACGGCATCTGCATACCTACCTCCATCGATGGCGACTCATGGCTTCGCGCCCCGCAGGGCGGCGAGGGTTCCTTTTCTTTCATGATAGAGCATCAGGCGAGCCCATGAGCAAGTGATGGCCCGCCTGTCGGCGCGGGGAAGGGGCAAAGGTAAAGGCTAGAGGTAAAGACGGTGATCGCTGGCCTTCAAAGACCCATCCCCAACCGGCTTTCAAGTCCTGATCGCTCCTCCCTTCCTTTCATCCTCCCTGTTCATTCCAGCTTCGAAGCGCCTCCGTCTACCGCAGTATGACATCAGTCTTTCTCTACCTTTGCTCCTCCTGTCCTTGCCTCCGCGGTTGATACCAGCTTATCCTCTGTGTGCTCTGTGGCCTCTGTGGTAATGGAAGTGGTCCAGTGATCGAGTGATAGTGCGCCTTCGGCGCTGTGTTTAGTGTTTAGTGCTCTGGGCGGCCTTCGAAGGTCCTTCCCCGACCGTGGCTCAAATCCGAAATCCAAAATCCCAATTCCCATATGTCCCTTTGACCTCCTTTCCACTCGGGTGCTAATCTCGATTCTTTCAGGGGATTGCGAACATGGCGGCCTCATTCACCTCAAGCCCGGACACCTCGGCGTCGCGGGCCGGCCGTGACGCTCGGGAGGTGGGGCATGCTGTTCGATTCAGGGACCTGGTACCTGTCCGCGGTTCCCGTTCTGGCCGCCATTTTCATCAGCCTGGCGGGAAACAGGAAACTCAACGACACATACAGGAGCCTCGGCGGGGTCGTCAGAACGAAAGGCCAGCTGGTCGTCGTACGGCGGAGCATCAACCGGAACAAGGCCCTCGCCTTCGTCTACCTCGGCCTATGGGTCCTGTTCACCGCCGTCCTTGCGATTGCGGTGGCCACGGGTCTGACGGTGTTCAAGGGTGCCGCGGGGCATTTCCTGGTCTTCGGGCTTGCCACCCTGCCCTTCGGCCTGTGGTCGAAGAAGGTGGAGGACCGGTTCAGGGCCATGAGGGTAGAGTCGGACGATCCGTCCGTAGAGAGCACCTTCGCGCGGTGGCTCGTCGAGTGGAAACAACCCCGGCTGCGCGTAAGCGAACAGCAACGGGATACCAGAGGGTCCGCGGCGACTGACGACAACACATAAGGGGGAACCATGACCATTCGTCTGGACGGAAGCAGCCTGACCATCGAAGACGTCGTACGCGTGGCGAGACACGGCGAAAAAGTGGAACTGTCGCCCGAGGCCATGGAGCGCATCAAGACCTGCCGGGCCATGCTCGAACGGAAGATCGAGTCCGGCGAGATCATGTACGGCGTCAACACCGGGATCGGGGAGTTCTCCGAAGTCGTGCTGTCGGACGAGCAGGTCAGGCAGTTCCAGAAGTACCTGATCTACAACCACGCTGCGGGTATCGGCGACCCGGCCCCCGTGGAGCACGTTCGCGCGGCCCTGCTCAGCCGGATCAACGTCCACGCCAAGGGCCATTCGGGCTGCCGCCCCGAGATCCCGCTGACCTACGCGGCCATGCTCAACGCCGGCGTCACGCCCTTCGTGTGCGAGAAGGGCAGCGTGGGCGCCTGCGGCGACCTGGCGCCCATGAGCCAGGCGGCCCTGTCCCTCATGGGGGAGGGCGAGTGCTTCTACCAGGGAACCCGCATGGCCACTTCGGACGCCATGGCGAAGGCGGGCATCCCGGTGCCCGGCCTTCGCGCGCGCGACGGACTGGCCGCCATCAACGGATCCAACCTGATCACCGGCATGGCGTGCCTGGAACTCTACGACGCCGAGCGGTGGGTCAAGCAGGCCGAGATCGCCGCGGCCATGAGCCTGGAGGCCCTGCTCGCCAACATGCGGCCCTACGAACCCAGAATCCACGAACTGAGGGGGTTCAGGGGCGCACAGACCTGCGCCGCCAACCTCCGGAAGGTCATGGAGGGCTCGGACCTGGTAACGGGCAGGCTGAAGACCAAAGTGCAGGACGCCTATTCCATGCGCTCCACGCCCCAGGTCGTCGGCGCCCTGAGGGACGCGCTCGCCTACGCCAGGAGTCAGGTCGAGATCGAACTGAACGGCGTGGCGGACAACCCCATCTTCGAGCCCTCTGAGGACAAGGTCTACACGGGCGCCAACTTCCAGGGCACCCCCGTGAGCCTTCCGCTGGACGTGGTGGGGTCGGGCGTGACCATGGCGTGCGTGCTGAGCGAGCGGCGCCTCAACCGCTTGCTCAACCCCGCCCTGTCCGTGGGCCTGCCGGCCTTCCTTACAAAGGGCGCCGGCATGTTCTCGGGCCACATGCTCAGCCAGTACACGGCGGACATGCTCATCGTGGAACAGCGCATCCTCTCGGCGCCGTCCCACGTCCAGTCCATCCCCGCGGCGGCGGACCAGGAGGACTTCGTGAGCATGGGGATGAACGGCGCGCTCAAGACCCGGCAGATCCTGACCAACGCGAACGGCGTTCTAGGGATCGAGTTCATCGCCGCCGCTCAGGCCCTGGACTTCCGGGAGTTTGCCCCGGGCGCGGGCACGCGCGCCGCCCACGCCGCGGTGCGGAAGGTGGTGGAACACCTGGACGTGGACCGGCCGCTGTTCAAGGACCACAACGCCATGATGGCGGCGGTGAAGGACTGCGACGTGCTGGCCGCCGTGGAGGCCGAGGTCGGCGAACTGGCGAGTTCATGGTGAACTAAGGTATGAGGCTGTCTTCAAAGGGCTAAGGCCGAAAGGCTAAAGTCGAGACCACTCGGGACGAGCGTTCGTGTGACGCCGATCCCCGGCACCGGCGAGCGATCTTAGGGACTCCCAGAACTTTTTGACGCACGGGTTCTCTGTGCCCTCTGTGGACTCTGTGGTTAAATAACGTCCTGCAGGAGGCGCGATGGCGGAACTGCCGAAGGCGGTGGCGGAGAAGGTCGAGGCACTCAAGCGGGAGCTTGAAGAGCTGGAACGCGAGGCCCGGGAGGAGATCCCGGCCGAAATGGCCAGCGCCCAGTCGGTAGGCCCCGTCCGCGAAAACGCCGACATGTACCTCGTGGCGGGCCGCGCCCATTACCTTCAGGGCCGCATCCTGAGTCTGCGCCAGCGCCTCAAGGCCCTCCAGTCCATGAACCCGGCCGCCATTCCCCGCGACCGGGCGGGGTACGGATCGGTGCTGACGCTGAAGGATGTGGACACGGGCGAGACGCGCACCGTCAGGCTCGCCAGCCCCGAAGAGGCCACGGGCTCCAATGTGTGCTCACTGATGTCCCCCATGGGCAAAGCCCTGAGAAACCACAAGACAGGGGACGAGGTCGAGGTGTTCACTCCCGGCGGCATGCACGTCTACTCCGTCGAAAGCCTCCAGACCCTTTTCGACCAGGAAGAGGGTTGATTGGCGAATTGGGATTTGGGATTGCGGATTCTGGGACAGCGCAGGCAGAGGATAAAGGGAAGAGGGTAAAGGTGAAACGGCGATCGGCGACCCTCGAAGGCCCGTCCCCTGCCGTCTTGCGTTTCCTTTAGCCTTTAGCCCTTCGGCTTTAGCCCCCGGGAGACAAATGTCCTCCGCATTCACTTCCGCCTTCCGCCTTTAGCCCTGCGCCTCGCGGCGCAGTGTCCAGTGTCCAGTGTTCAGTGTCTGGAAGTGACCCAGTGATCAAGTCGGGGAGCTTCGCAGCGCGGTGTGCGCCGTCGGCCGTCGGCGGTCCGCGGTCGGCCGCTTCGAAGGCCCGCCCCGGGCCGCAGTTCAAATCCCAATTCCCAAATCCAAAATCCCAAATCGCCCCATCGGGCTCCTTCGAGGCCCCCCTACTCATCTATGGCCCGCATGGCAGGCTCGGGGTAGCGCAGGCCCGCCGCAACGCCCACGGGGGCGGCCTGGTCGATGGCGGCGACCTCTTCCGGCGTCAGCGAGACGTCGGCTGCGGCGGCGTTCTCTTCGAGGTATTTCACCCGCTTGGTCCCGGGGATGGGCACGACGTCTTCACCGCGGGCGAGCAGCCACGCCAGGGCGAGCTGGGCCGGCGTCACACCTTTGGATTTCGCGATCGCTTCCACCCGTTCCAGAAACGCGAGGTTCTTGTCCAGGTTTTCGTCCCTGAACCTCGGCGCGTTCCGCCTGTAGTCGCCCTGCTCCAGGGTCGAGGGGTCCTTGATGGCTCCGCTCAAAAAACCCCGTCCGATGGGGCTGTAGGCCACGAAACCGATTCCGAGCTCGCGGCACGCGGGCAGGATCTCGGCCTCCACGTGGCGGGTCCAGAGCGAATACTCGGTCTGGAGCGCGGCTACGGGGTGGACGGCCGCCGCCCGGCGGATCGTCTTCGCGGACGCTTCGGACAGGCCGAGGTGCCTGACCTTGCCTTCCTCGACGAGCCTGGCCATCTCGCCCACCGTGTCCTCGATGGGCGTGTTCGGGTCCACGCGGTGCTGGTAGTACAGGTCGATGGTATCCACGCCCAGGCGCCTGAGGCTCGCTTCACAGGCCGAGCGCACGTACTCCGGCTTGCCGTTCACGCCCAGGAAGCTCCCGTCGCTGCCCCGCACGTTCCCGAACTTTGTGGCCAGGACGACCTTGTCCCGGCGGTCGCTTATGGCCCGCCCGACCAGCTCCTCGTTGCGTCCCACACCGTACATGTCGGCCGTGTCCAGAAAGGTCACACCCAGCTCGATGGCCCTGTGGATGACCCTGATGGACTGGGCGTCGTCGCCCTGTCCGTAAAATTCCGACATGCCCATGCAGCCCAGCCCGAGGGCCGACACCTCCGGGCCGTTCGTCCCCAGTTTTCTCTTCTGCATCGCGACCTCCTGTATCGAGGGGGAACGCCGCACCCTCCGGCGTCCCGAATCCTTTGTAACCCTGCATCGCGGGTTCTATTTCAACGCCCGTTCAGTGGGCGGGCAACCCGGCCAGCGCCACCCATATGATGCGGATGTAGAGGAGCGCAAGGAAGGCCGCACCCAGTCCCAGCTTGGCCGCGAGGCCCACGGCCCTGCCCAGCCCCGCCCCGAAGCCGACCTTGAAGGCCTTCCCGGCCTTCCGCTGCCGGACCGCTTCCGCGATCAGCGCCCCGGCGAAAGCGCCCAGGATGCTGCCCGGGATGGCTCCCAGCCCCCACCCGAAGGCCGCCCCGAACAGCGCCCCCACGACCGAGCCGGCGATGGCCGCGAAACCGGACAGCCGGCGCCCGCCGAACCGGGTGGCGCCCAGGTACCCGGTTCCCCACTCGATCACCTCCCCGACGAGCGCGATCAGCACGCCCGTCAGGAGCACCCACCACGACACGGCGTGAAAGCCCTCGTACCAGCCGTACAGAAACGACAGCCCGAGGACGATCCAGTTGCCGGGAATCTGGAACACGACCAGCACCCAGGCCGCCGTGGCGGTCAGCAGAAAGAGCGCGGGCACCAGAAACGCGACGACGTGGTGGACGATGGTCTGCATCATGCGGTCACCTGGTTTTAACTATAGCACGGCCGGAGGTCCGGACTCTCCCCGGCGTGTTATGATGTTGGCAAAGATGAAACGGCGCCCGAAAGGAGGCGGATGTCAATGGATGCAAACGAACCTGTCCGGCCGGCGTACAAAAACAGAAAAGGGGGATTGGTCTTCTTCGGGGTGGTGCAGATCGTTCTGGGGCTGTGCTGCCTGCTCCTGGTCGGTCTCATGGCCGTGGCCTTCCTGCTTCAGGGCAGCATGGGGACCGAGGGCATGCCCACGCAGAGCGCGGGGTCGCTGGTGCCCGCATTCGGCATCTACGGCCTGATGGCCGTCTTTTTCTTCGTCCTGGGGGTCGGCTCCATCATGGCGCGCCGGTGGGCCCGGGCCGTCACCCTGGTCGTCTCGATCTATTGGCTGATCGTGGGCGTCCTGACGACGCTTTTCCTGGCGTACGCCATGCCCCGCATGATGGGAGCCATGAGCGCCGCCCAGAGCGGCATGTCGGGACGCGCGTCGGCCTTACCGACAATCCTGGGCACCCTCGTGGTCCTCTTGTTCATGGGATTTTTCTTCGTGATCGTGCCGGCGGCCTTCGTGCTGTTCTACCGCAGCCCCCACGTGAAAGCCACCTGCGAACACCTGGACCCGAAGACCCGGTGGACGGACCGCGTGCCCCTGCCCGTGCTCTTCATGAGCATTCTGCTGGCGGTGGGCGGCGTATGGATGCTGTTCGTGGTGGGGTATCCGGGCATGCCGTTCTTCGGCCACGTCTTCCGGGGCCCCCTGTTCGTCTTCATGGCGCTGCTCGCCGCGGTGGTGTGCCTTGTGCTGGCCTACTTCATCTTCCTGAGACGTCGATGGGCGTGGACCGCCACCCTGGCGCTCACCCTCCTCTGGGCCATCTCCGGCCTCATCACGTTCCTTACCATGAAGCCCGCCGAAATGATGAGCCTCTACAGCGGCCAGCAGGTCCCGGGAATGAGCCAGATGATGGATGCCATGAAACCTGCCCTGGTGACCTTCATGGTCGTGGGCATGGTGATCTGGCTCGTCTACCTGCTGTTCATGGTCCGGTACTTCAAACCGGGGCCGCCTCCCGTGCAGGCAGGGAGCGGCCAGCCGCCCGCCATCTGAGAGGCGGAGCCCCTGGGATGGGAGCCTGATTGCGGCGCTTGGATTCGAGTTCCGGTCACCCCGCTCCGGGCGTCCGTTCGATGGTTATCTGAACGCGTAGAAGTACGCCGCGAAGAGAACGGCGACGCCGAACCGGTAGTAGGCGAAGGGGGTCAGCTTCACCCGCTCCAGGAAGCGGAGGAAGGTGGCCACGGCGAACCAGGCCACGACGAAGGACACCGCGAACCCCACCGCGAGCAGGTGGAGGTCGGACGTGCTCAGCTGGGAGCCCGTCTTGTAGAGGTCGAGCGCCGAGGCGGCCACCATGACGGGCACGGCCAGCATGAAAGAGAAGTCGGCGGCGGCCTTGAGACCGACTCCGATGAGCAGCCCCCCGGCGATCGTGGCACCGGACCTGGAAAAACCGGGCCACAGCGCGAGGCACTGGAAGCAGCCGATGCCGAATGCCTGCCAGTAGGTGATGGAGTCCGCGTCCATCGCCCACGCCACCGGGTGCCACCGCTCGGCCGCGATCATATAGACACCGCCCACCACGAGCCCGATGAGCACCGTGGTCGGAGAGAACAGATACTCCTTGATGGGTTTGAAGGTTAGGAACCCAACCACCACCGCCGGCGCCATCGCGACGGCGATGTGCCAGACCGTCAGTCGCGGCTCGCCGGGGCCGGAGGGCCTCCATCGCCATGCCATGTCCCACAGCTTGCGCCGGTACATCCAGGCCACGGCCAGGATGGCACCGAGCTGGATCACGATCTCGAAGGTCTTGGCGCTCTCGCCCCTGAACGCGAGGAGGTCGCCCACGAGGATGAGATGGCCCGTGGAGGACACGGGCAGGAACTCGGTGAGCCCCTCGACGATTCCCTGGATGATGGCGACCAGATAGGCGTACATGCGGGAGCACTCGCTTTCCGATGGACCGCACCGTCGGCACCCGGCGTCCGACGCGGGCGCGAACTCTACTCTACACGCATGCCCTCCGCCTTGCCAGCGGGCGGGGTGCTTCCCCCGCTCAAATCCGAAGACCCCGAACTACACCTTCGCCCGCCGAGGTGCTAAATTATGAGGAGAAGCAGCAGTGAACGAACGGAGGGGGTGAGGGACCGTGAAGCCGTTCGAGGATCTTGACCGCGACGTGCTCGAGTGGGTGCCTTCGTCGTCGGAGTGGTTCGGGTTCGAACTCCGGGACGGCGAAGACACGATGGGACGGCTGGTCTGGGATCGCCAGCGCAGGAGCGTGGCCTGCGCCGAATGCACGTCAGGACGCTGGACGTTTCGGCGGTCCGGGTTCATCTACCCCCGGGTCACGGTCAGGGAGGCGGGATCGTCCAGGGACTGCGCCGTGTTCACCCCCAGGTGGCGCGGTGACGGAGCCCTGGAGATGACGGAAGAATACGTGTACCACTTCAGGCCGGCCGATTTCTGGTGGACCCGTGCGTCCTTTTTCGGTCCCCGTGTCGAGAAACTGGTCGGGCTCGAAGTGCTGGCTTCCGGCAGGGGGAGTGACGCTCAGACGACCATCGGACGCCTCCGTGTTTTCGCGCCCGGGCGCGCCTGTCCTCACCTCCCTCTGCTCTCCCTCGTCGGCTGGTTCCTAGTCATGGTCAGGCGCGCCGAGGCGCCCGCCCCGAGCCCCGTCCCCCTGGTCGCCGACGCCCCCGCCTCCTGACCCGCCCGCAAGGTCGCAGCCCGCAAACGCGAAGGCCGGGGTCGCCCCCGGCCTCCGGCTCAGCCTGGTTCAGTCTCGGTGCTACTTGTGCCAGGGAATGGTGAAGGGAATCGCGATGACCGTGCCGCTCTTGGGGTCGTCGTAGGTCAGGCTGTAGGTCCCCTTGGCCTTGCGGTCGGGTTTGGCGAAGTACAGCATGGTCTTGGTGTAGGTGTTGCGCGGCAGCTCGACCTGGTCGTAGGTGATTGCCGGCCGTCCGGAGGGGTTCGCGTAGAAGGCCACCTTCGGGATGAACTGGCAGATCTGGAACCGCATCGACCAGTAATCGCCCAGCGCCGAGTGCCGGTAGTACGAGTAGTCGTTGGACACCAGGGTGGGTCCGTAGCCCTTGGTGATCTCCTGGACGGTGGCCACGGGGTGCGTCTTGCCCGTCGGGTCCGTCAGCGTGAAGGTCGAGCGGGTCATGTGGAGGGTTTGGGCCCCGGTGTTGCCCACCACCACCTGCAGGGGGATGTACTTCTCACCGCCGCGGTAGCGGGCGAGATCCATGTCGACGATGACCGTGGCGTCGCCCTTTTCCACGGCGAAGCCGTAGGCCGAGAGCTTGACCACCTTGTTCTGTGCGGCCAGGAAGCCCAGGGTCAGGCACCCGAAGACCGCCACAGGAATGAGCCAGTGGGACTTTCGCATTTTAACCTCCTAACCGCTTGGTAGTTTTGCTCGCTTCTTTCCAAGGGCCGAGGCGAAGCGCTTGACGTCTCCGAACCCTTTACGCGAGGCACCGAACCCAAACGAGCAAATCCGATGCCAGTAACAATATAGGCCCTGTTGCAACCGTTGTGGAGCCTTCAAGCGAAAGCGGGCCGAGCCGCTGTCCTGCATGGCGGCGTCATGTCCGGAAAAGGCGACACCCTGACGGGATCCAAGGAATTCTGAGCTTCCACCGAGGTTGATTTGTACCTGAGACAGAACAATGGAGATGCAGCAATGAAAAACATCCCTCACGTCACACCTATAAAGATCCTGCTCCTGATGGTGTTCTCGGCCGCCCTCGCCTGCCTGGCGGGCTGCGCGACCATGGGCGCCGGCCGTGGAACGGGCCGCCAGCCGCTGAGCGTGGCCTCCGTCATCAGGATGAGCCAGAACGGCGTGCCGGCGGACAGGATCATCCACCGCATCCACGACTCCCGGACGGTCTACCGGCTCAAGCCCTCCCAGGTCGTCCTCCTCGAGCAGATCGGCGTGCCCAAGCGCGTCGTACACTACATGCAGAAGACGTTCACCTACGCCATACGACAGAATGTGGCGCTCAAGGAATGGCAGTTCTGGAACGCCGACAACGACGGGTACTGGTACGGCGGCCCCTTCCAGGGCATCCCCTGGCCCTCCGTCAACATGCCGCCAGAGGGGCAGTAGGGATATTTGGGATTTCGGAATTGGGATTTGGGATTTAACCTGCGGCTGGGGACGGGCCTTCGAAGCGGCCTTCGCGAACAAAGGCCGGCCGGCCGACGGGAATCGGCCGCTACAACGGCAAGCCCTTGCCGTCCCTAAATCCCAATTCCGAAATCCCAAATCCCAAATGTCCTCCCCCCCTGAAACCCCCTCGCCTCCCGTGACGTACCACAGTCCGTGGAGGTGAAACATGGATCGACACACGAACCAGGGAAACCACGGGAGGCGGGCATTCATCGTCGTCCTGCTGACCCTCGTCTTCGCCGTCCCGTTCGGCGCGTGGGCGTCGTCCCCCGCGACCGAGATCGTCCGGCTGCGCATCCAGAACGACAAGGATAACGTCCGCATTGAGATGCCGCTGCCGGCGCTCGAGTACATCCTGACCCACTCCAAGGACGACTGCCACGTCGGGAAAGTCGAAGGTAAGCACATCGACTTCAAGTCCGAGGACCTGCTCAAGATCCTCAAAGGCAGAGACGTCCGCAGGGGTGAGGTGATGTTCCTGTCGGTCGACGAGGCGCACAACGGCCCGACGCAGTTCTACGTGCAGGTCCTCAATGCGAAACATCACCGGATGAGTGAGAAACCCACGCGCGTCGTCATGTCTGCGCGCGGACGGGACGGAAAGGAGAACGTGCGGCTGGCCGTGTCCATCGACGCGGTCAAGAGCCTCACGGACGGCTGCAGCATGCTGAACAGCAACGAGGATTTCGCCCCCTTCATCCAGTCGTGCCTCACCGGCGCGTCGCAGATGGGTCCCGGCCCCTTCCTGAGCATCAGCAGCCGCGATGGTGAAGAGGTGACCTTCTCCCTGGAATGAGGCCGACTGGACGCCGGGGGGAGTCCGGTGAAGTACCCCACCGGGTGAGAGGACGGGGCGAAGCCGTTCGTCCTTCCGCCGCGGACAACCTATGATATGGGCAGTGAACAGGGAGCGTGCCCGCAGTGTGCGGGCGCGCGCTTCTGTGAGATGACCGGGTACCCGGCACGCCTGAGCGTGGGGAGGATTCCATGAAGACAGCCGACATTCTCGACCTGGACCGCGATGCTCGGGAGGAACTCTGGAAGCGCCTCGCCGAGATCATCGAGTCCTACATGGAAGACCTGCCCGGAACGCGCGTCGCCCCAGAACTGGATCCCAAACGCATCCGCGCCCTTTTGGAAGCCGTGGACTTCTCACGCTCGCTCGCGCCGCTGGAGGCCGTCGAGTTCATCGACGGGGCACTCCGAAGCCACCAGGTCCACACGCCCCTCCCCCGCTACTTCGGCCTCTTCAACCCGGCCCCCGCCACCATGGGCATCGCGGCGGATACCCTGTGCGCCGCATTCAACCCGCAGTTGGCGGCATGGAGCCACAGCCCCTTCGCCGTGGAGGCCGAGCGACACCTCGTGCGTGCCTTCGGCCGCCGATTCGGGTACGACGCCGCCCACACGGACGGGACCTTCGCCAGCGGCGGGGCGGAAGCCAACCACACGGCCATCCTGACTGCGCTGGCCCGGGCCTTTCCGGAGACGGCCCGCGGGGGACTCCGGGCGATTCGCAAGCCTCCGGTCATGTACGTTTCGTCCGAGAGCCACCACTCCTTCCTGAAGGCGGCCCGGGCCTGCGGCCTCGGCACCGAAGCCGTCCGCCAGGTGCCGGTCGACGCCGAACTCAGGATGGACGCCGGGGCTCTGCAGACCATGATCGCCGAGGACAGGGAAGCCGCACGGGCGCCGTTCATGGTCGCCGCAACGGCGGGAACCACGAGCGCGGGCGTGGTCGATCCCCTGGCCCGCATCGCCGACGCCGCCACCCAGGCGGGAGGCGTCTGGTTGCACGTGGACGCCGCCTGGGGCGGGGCAGCGGTTTTCGCGCCCGGGTTGAGGGACCTCCTGGTGGGCATCGACAGGGCCGACTCGATCACCTTCGACGCCCACAAGTGGCTCTCCGTGCCCATGGGGGCGGGTATCTACCTGACCCGGCACACGGACATCCTCGGACGCACCTTCGGCATCGCCGCCGACTACATGCCCCACGACGCGGCGGGGATGGACGTGGTGGACCCGTACCACCACTCCATCCAGTGGTCACGCCGGTTCATCGGACTGAAGGTCCTGATGGCGCTTGCGGTGGCCGGCTGGGAAGGATACACGGCCGTCATCCAGCACCAGGCGCGCATGGGCGACCTCCTCCGGGACGAACTCGGGGCCTCGGGCTGGACGATCGTGAACAACACCCGCCTGCCCGTGGTGTGCTTCGTGGACGACGGCCGCCCCGACGGGCGGTCCGAGCGATTTCTCGAGTCCGTCGCCCAGGGCGTGGTGGCCTCGGGCCAGGCGTGGCTCTCCACTGTCCGCCTCGGCATGGGCGCCAAGCCCGCGTTGAGGGCCTGCATCACGAACTATCGTACCGAAAAGGAAGACGTCCGGGCCCTGGTCCGGGTCCTGCACGGCGTCCGGACGAAGATGGAGGAAACGGCGTGACCAGGTAGACCCGGGTCGCGCGACCCCGACCGGACCCCCAAAGGGCCGGTCCGGGGCTTGCGACGAAACGTACGGGCGTTCGGCTGACCGTCCGGAACAACACGATGCCGGTTCACCAGAGGCCGGCACACCCGGAGGGGGACCGCATGGCCGGACACCGGTACGACTGGGTAGACTACGCCAAAGGAATGGGGATCATCCTCGTAGTGTACGGACACGCGGTACGCGGGGTGTTCGCCTCCCCGATCCACCTGTCCGAACACTTCTTCCACATCTCCGACACGGCGGTCTACGCCTTCCACATGCCGCTGTTCTTCTTTCTGTCGGGCCTGTTCGCGGCCCGCAGCCTGGCGAAAGGGGCCCGATCCTTCGCCTGGAGCAAGCTCAAGACCATCGCCTACCCCTACGTCCTGTGGTCTCTGATCCAGGGCGGGATACAGATCGTCCTCTCGGGCTACACGAACCACCCCATGTCCTGGCGGGCCCTGACAGAGATCGGATGGGCGCCCATCGGCCAGTTCTGGTTCCTGTACGTGCTCCTGATGTGCCACGCGCTCTACGCCCTGGCCGCCCGGCTGTCGCCGCGCACGCTCTTATGGGCGGGCCTGGCGCTCTGGGTGACGAGCTACTTCGTCGGCAACGACATCCTGAGCATGTTCCTCTTCAACTTCCTGTTCTACGCCGGGGGCGCCCTGTACGCCGACTCGGTGGACCTGTCGCCGCTCCGCGTGCGCCGCTGGGCCGCCCTCGCGCTCGTGGCTGCCTTCGCAGCCGGCGAGGCCCTGCTGATCGGGTCCAACAGGCCCTTCAAGGCGCCCGCCGCCCTGCCGGTCGCAGTGCTGGGCATCGCGTTCGTGCTGATCCTCTCCATGGCGCTCGGCGCCTCGGGCAGGCTCAGGTGGATCCGAACGCTCGGCACCATGTCCATGACCATCTACATCCTTCACATCCTGGCCGCATCGGGTGCGCGCATCATCCTCGAAAAACTGGCGGGCGTGAACAGCGCCCCCCTGGCCATCTTCGCGGCCACGGCCTCCGGCCTCCTCCTGCCCGTCGTCGCCCAGCTCGCCGCCGAACGCCTCTCCCTCGCACCCTGGCTCGGCCTGTCTCGGCGGGCATGATGCTGCCCTGAGGCACACGCCTCCGAACGAATGGCCGCCGCGGCGCGTTCAAGGCCCCATTTCGAGGAGAGCTGACATCCTGGGGCCGATGAGTTGCAGATCGAGTTGCTCCATAACACCACCCAGCTCCATGGCCGCCTTGGGCATGCCGTAAACGACGCAGGAGGACTCCGACTGGCCGATGGTCACCGCCCCATTCCTTCGGAGTGCCATCATGCCCTCGGCACCGTCCCTGCCCATCCCCGTCAGGAGTACGGAGAGTACACGGGGACAGAAGGACACCGCGGAGTTGAAGAGGACGTCAACGGACGGTCGGTGCTGAACCTTCTCCGGAAAGCGCGCCAGGACGGCGTAGAAAATGCCGTTTTCCCTCTTCAGGCGCAGGTGCAGTCCCGAGGGCGCGATGTACGCGGTCCCGGGCACGAGAGCCTCGTTGTGGGACGCTTCGCGCACGGGCATGGCGAGGTGCGCATTCAACCGGGTTGCGAAGGCCTTCGTAAAGCCCAATGGCATGTGCTGAACGACGACGATCGGGACGGGTGGGACGCCGCCCATCTCCTCCAGGACTTTCTGGATGGCGGGGGGCCCTCCGGTGGAAGCTCCGATGACGGCGAGATCGAACCTCTGACCGGATTCGGAGCGCTGGGCTTCGACAGGAGGAGGTACGGCGACGGAACACGACGGGGCGTCGAATTCGCGTACCTGTCCCGCGGTACCGGTCACGGAGAGCACCTTATCCAGCAGGACCCTCCGCAGGGTTTGAAAGTCCACCAGCGAATACTGCTGCTTGTCGATAAAGTCCACCGCCCCTCGGTGAAGGGCCTCGATGGTCTGCGGCGCATCTTTGCTGGAATGCGTGGAGAGAACGATGACCGGGACATTGCGCCATTCGCGCACCCGCTCGAGGGTTGCGAGCCCTCCCATGCCGGGCATTGAAAGGTCGAGCGTGACGACGTCGGGCCGCCACTCATTCAGGTGTTCGCACAATTCCTCGCCGCTGGAGGCAGCACCGACGACGCGGACCCTGGGCTCTCCCTCGAACAGGCGCCCCAGCGCTTTGCGGATAAAGGCCGAATCGTCGACGATGGCAACCCTGACCGGACCCACAGGAACTCCTGAAAAAGGCGGCTGGCGATACGCGGTGTGCGCGCTCGGCGCCGGCTAAATTTTTCGGTAGGCGATGCAGTTCCCCAGACGCACCGGCTCGAATTCAGAAGAGAGGCCGATGATCGATTCTGAGTGGCCAAGAAAGAGCAGCCCTCCCTTCCGAAGACACCTGGCGAAATTGCTTATGGCCGCACGGACCTGGGATTCCGGGAAGTAGATCAGAACGTTTCTGCAGAATAACGCGTCGTAGGGATAGGCTCGTGCGTAAGACTCATAGCTCAATATGTTGCCCGCGTGGAAGGCAACACCTTTTCTGAAGATCTGTTTGAGAGAGAACGTATCGAGCTTTTCTGCAGGGGTGAAATATCGGTGGATCTTCTCTTCTTCTACGCCTCTTAGGGCCCCTCGCCCGTATTCGGCCGTACGGGCCATGCCGAGGCGCGTTTCGTCGATGTCGAACGCATCGATTTCCAGACCGAGTCCCCACATCCTGTACTGGTTTTCCTTTCCGTAGATGTTCAGGCTGTAGGGCTCTTCGCCGGAAGAACAACCCGCGCAGAGGAACCTGAGAGTGTCGGGCACTGCGGTGCCGACCTTGAGGTCGTCCAGGCCGAATTGAAAGAGCGCGTCGAACTGGTGGGTTTCCCTGAAGAAGTAAGTTTCGTTGTTGGTCACCAGGCTGGCGAGTCGCCTGATCTCCCCGTTACCGCTGTACTGAAGCAGCATGTAGTAGTCCATGTACCTGCACAGGCTTAGCTCTGCAAGTCGACCGCTGAGCCTCGATTCCATCAGTTCCTTCTTGTGTTCGGGGAAGTGCAGGCCGAACTGGTCGGACAGGAACTCGTTGAAGAGCCTGTACTCCTCCCGGCTCATGGGGGCGATGCGGCTGCTCAGCATGCGCCGCCTATCGTTTCCACGGAGGCGTCCACGCTTTCCGCGACGGCCGCCACGGGGTCGGCGGCAAGCCCCGCAAGCACGGGGATGTTCTCGACGCTCGGATACCTGGCGAGCACCTGGGCGCAGGACATGCGGATGGCCCAGTCCTCGTGTGCGGCGTACTTCCTGAACAGTTCAACGTCCTCTTTGACCGAACACTGGGCCAGCGCATGGAAGGCCAGCCTGACCTCTTTGCCTTCGAGATTCTCGGCGGCATCGGATAAAGCCTTACGTGCATCCGGGCCACCGATCCGTCCCAGACTCTCCATTGCCTGGGCCCTCATCAGCGGTTCTCGACTGTGGAGCAGTTCCGCGAGAAACGGCACGCTCGCGCGGTCGCCCAGAGTCCCCATAGCGCGAATCAGAGCCGGTATGGGCCTCCTCTCGAAAGCAGGCCGGAGGACGTCTGTCAGCGAACGGATCTGCCACTCCGCGGCCAGTCCGGCGAGAAACGGAAGGACCTCTTCCGGGTCCTCTTCTATCCATCTCTTCCATGGCATGGCGAGAACGATTCTCTCGTAACAACCTGTCTGGGAAAGGACCTCGTACCGGACCGCGGGAACCGCCCCGATGATGAGCTTGATGAGCTCCTTCCTCCGCATGTCCAGGTGAGCGTAAAGCACGAGCCTGTCCGCCAGGGATATGTCCATCCTGCCGTCGAGAATCCCTGTTATCTCCGCTCTGTGGGAACGCAGCGCGGGGATGAGCGCGGTGCGTCCTGGCGGTGAAAGACGGAGGAAAAGGTCGAGCTCGGCCTCTAATAATCTTGGATCCGAGTGCCGCAGGAACACGGAATTGAGGCCCTGCAGACATTCCGGCGGGGGTACGACGGCGAGGGCCCGAACGATAACCCCGGGTTCCGCGGATTCGGGGTTCCGCGAGAGGAGGAAGAACCCCCACGCTCTCAGGGGGTCCTCCCTTTCCAGCAGACGACCGCAGAGGTCCTTACGCCCGGAGAGACACGGCGGCAGTTCGTTGGCCGTCGCCGTCTCCTTTCCAAGAATGACCAGCGCCTCTTCGTCCAGGTCCGAAGGCCCCAGCGCAGCGGCGCAATTCGCGGCGTTGCTTCGCACACTGGCCGACGGGGATTCCATATGGGCCTTGAGACTGGCCGCCAGATCATCCGAAAGTGGAGGTCGACCGGACAGACCTTGAAGGACATGCGCCATGAGCCCGAGGTAGGTCTCGGCCTCGAGATCGTCTTGGAACTGCAGCCAGTGGGCGGCCAGGACATCGAAGGCTTGGGCACCGCCGATTCGTGCGATCGCCTCGGCGGCAAAGCTGCCCAGCATAAGATCGGGCAGCAGTGACTGAAGATGGGGAATTGCCTTGGGAGAGCGGAGGTCTCCCAAGGCCTGTACCGCCGCCATCTGAAGCCATGGGTCCGCCTGAAGAAAGGGAACAATATCGGATATGGTGCGCCCGTCACCGAGGTGTCCAAGGGCCGTCAGGACGGCCTGCACCACATTCAGGTCCGGGTGGTGGAGCAATGGCCTGAGCGGCTCGAGCCCCCTCGGGTCTCTGACGTGGTCCAAGATGAGAACTGCCTGGAGGACGACGTCCGGATCCTTGTCCTGCAGAAGCACCATGCCTGTGTTCAACGCCTTTGATCCTCTCAGTTTCAGCGTTTCGAGGCCGGCGTTTCGAAGCACGTCGTCGGCCCCGTTCCTCAGATACGCCACGAGTCTGTCGTCCGGCAACAGCGCCGCACCCATCCGCAAGGCCGTCTTTCTAATTACCTGGCTTGGATTGCGCATCAGCAGTTCGAGTGTGCTGATGCGTTCTTCCAGGGGCATTTCAGGAAGCTTCCTGAGCAGGTGTACGCATTCCTCCCAATCTGACTGGACTTCCCCAGGAACCCTGCCTTCGCTCATCTTGATCTCCCCCTGCCGGGTCAAACCGTGAATTGTTCGGAGAGCCGCTGGAGCTGGTCGGCCTCTTTGGCGAGTCCACCCGTTGCCTTGGAGAGCTGTTCCGTAGCCGAAAGATTCTGCTGGGCGACCTGGGCGATCTGCTCCACGGCCTTGACGACCATATCTCCGCCCTTCTTCTGCTCGGAGGTAGCGTTGGCGACCTGTTGGGTCATTCGGTTCATCTGCTCCACCGCCTTCATGATCTCCCGGGCGCCGTTGGCCTGCTCCTTGGCGGCCGTGGCGAGCTCCCTGGTCACGTGCTGCATGTTCGTGGATACCTTGAGGACCTGGGCCGCGCCCGTCGATTGCTCGGTGGTCGACGTATAGACCTCGGCCACGAGGTTCGAGGTATCGTTGACCGTTTCCACGATCTGGTCCAGGACAGTTGAGCTGAGGGACACGGCCTGCGCCACGTCCTTCTGGACACTCTCTACGAAGCTACTGATCTCGCGGGTCGAGTTCATGGAGCGTTCAGCCAGCCTCTTGACCTCTTCGGCCACAACGGCGAAGCCCTTGCCCGCGTCGCCCGCGCGCGCCGCCTCGATGGCGGCGTTGAGAGCCAGGAGGTTGGTCTGGTCGGCGATTTCCTCGATGATCTTGACGATCTTCCCGATGTCCTTGCTGGAGTTGCCGATCCCCGTGATCACATTGGAGAGTTCGCCCCCGCCATCCGACGCCACGCTGGCGGCCTTCCGGGACACCTCGTCCACGGTCTTGACCTTGTTCGAAACGGCCTTGATGGAGGTCGTCATCTGCTCGATCGTCGCGCTCGTCTCCTCGACCGACGAGAGCAGGTTCTCCGCGTTCTTCGCGACCTGCTCTATGGACGCGCCCATCTCCTGTATGGACGACGACGTCTCGTCCACGTTGGCCGAAAGGTCCTGGGCGGATTTGGCCACGTTGTCGATCTGGCTGGCCATCTCCACCATCGTCGACGAGGTTTCGTCCGTGGCCGAAGACTGGTTTTCCGCGCCTTTCGTTATCTGAACCGATGAAGCGGAGATCTCGTCCGCGGTCGAGGCCACCTGTGTTGCTGACTGTTTGATGGCGCCGATCATCGAGCGCAGTTTCTCGAGCATCTTCTGAAATGCGTGGCCGAAGGCGTCGTGTTCGGATTTGGGCTTCACCGAAGCGACCAACCTCCCCTGGGCGATCTCCGTGGCCACACCGGCCATCTGCCTCATGGTTTCTACTGTTGCGTTGATTCCGTCGTATATGAGTCCGATGTCGTCGGATCGCTCTTTCTTCAGGTCCACCCTCAGATCGCCCTTTTCGGCGATTTGTGCCATGGCGGAGCCGATGACCTTGGCGTTGCGCGCGAGGTACTGTTCCTGTTCCTTGATGGAGGAGATGTCGGTGACGTATTCCAGGCCGCCCACGATACGCCCCTCGGAGTCCTTCAGTGGAGCCGCCGTATACTGGACGGGGATGTTCCCGGCCCCGCGCGAAACGGTTTCGGCCGAGAATACGCCGTCCCTGTTCATGGCCTGCCTCATCCTGCACTCGGGAGTATTGCAGTGAGGAGTCTCGAACAGCGAATAGCACTTGCTCCCGTGACAGGTCTCCACGGTCCGTCCGACGGCCTGGGCGCCCGCCCTGTTCATGAAAATGACGTTGAAATCCTTGTCTACGGCCATGACGGGCGTGGGCACGTTATTGAGGTAGTTGACCTTCTGCTGCGCGTCCTCCATGGAGCTTTGCAGGCGTTCGTCGCTCAGTCTGAGAGCGTCCACGGTCTTGACGATCGCCCCGGAGAGGGTGCCGACTTCGTCCTTTCGAGTCGTGTCCAGCTGCGGCTGGCTGAGATTGCCCCGGGCCACTTGTTCGATGGCCCTGACGGCCGTTCCGAGCGGCTTGGTGATGATCCACGAGAGGAAGATCCCGATCAGGACGGCGAAAAGGGCGGCACCGATTATGAGCACGATTAAGAGCGTACGTTGCGCCCCGTACTGCGCGGCGGCTTCCTTGTTGAGCTGGGCGGCTCCCTGCTGCTGATACTGGACGAGCTCATCCGCCGAGCTTGTCACGGCATGGGCCAGGTCTCTGGTGTTGTTCTGGAGCAGGAACTGGTGGGCGTCGGCCTGCCGCTCGGCAAGGCTCTTTGACGTGTCGTTGAGCAGCCCGAGCATCTGGTTGTTGTTGTCCCGGAATGCGCGGAGCTTGGTCTGCAGGTCGTCGATCATGCGCTTCTCGGCTTCGGATAGACTGCCCGACTGTATCCCGGCGAGATCCTTGTCGATAGTGCTCTGATTGCCCTGGTATTCTTTGCGGTACATCCCGCTCGTCTCGGGTTCCCCCGCCGTGAGGACGGCCTGGTATTGGGTTATCCTCGAGTGGTTGAGTGCTATGGCCAATTGACTTCCAAGCTCTATCTGCTTCAGATGATCGGCGTACATGCTGTCCAGATTGTTGTTGGAAGCCTTGGTGTTTCTCAGTCCGAGGAGCCCTAAGAAACCCACGATGCCAGCCATCACTAGAAAGGCAACCAAGAGTTTGACGCTGATCCTCTGATCTATGAACCACTTCATGGCATCCTCCTGCCTACTGGTCCTGGGACTGTTGCTGAATGGAATCGTGGATCGTTAGAGTCCGGTCTACATCCAAGAGAATCGCGAGACTCTTCTGGAAGTGGTAGACGCCAAGGATGTAATCCGACTGTGCGGTCATCACATCGGGAGGCGGGGGCTGGATTTTCAGCCGATCCAGGCGGACCACCTGCTGGACGGCGTCTACGAGGAGCCCCATCAGGCGCCCCTGGGAGGAAACCACGAGAATCCTGCTGTGGGCGCTGATCGGCCCTTCGCCAAGTCTGAGCCGCACGCGCAGGTCCACGACAGGCAGGACCCGCCCCCTCATGTTCGTGACGCCCCGTACCATCTCGGGCGCATGGGGGACCCGCGTAATCGCATCGACGCGGAGAATCTCCTGCACATGGCTCACGGGGAGGCCGAACGACTCGCCGTCCAGCGTGAAAGTCACCCAGGTTTCCAGGGCCTGGTTCTTTTTCTCCAGATCTTCCTCGGACTCCGCCTCGCGCTGAAGACTGTCTGCGAACTCGTATAGACTCTGAGGAGCGGCGGGCTCGGCCGACCGGTCCTGCTTGCCTTCCGGAATGACATCTTCGGCCAGCCCGGAATGGGGAAGCACTTTCCTGCCTCCTGATTCGTGAGGCCTCTTGGGCTTCTCGCTCATGTCAGGATCTCCTTATCGACTTGTGCGGAGTGCGGCGTACAGACGTCGCTTCCGGCGAAGGGGGGAAGATTCACAAGGCTCCTGGGGTCAAGAATCAGGAGGACCCGCCCATCTCCGAGTATGGTCGCTCCGGACACTCCCCTGGGCGTACCCACCAGGGGGTCAAGAGCCTTTACAACGATTTCCCGGATTCCCGTCAGGTCGTCCACCACCACCCCCCTTGTCTTTCCGTCCGCCTCTATTAGAATCACGAATCCCTCCCTGCGAAGCCCGGGGGAACTCTCTGTAACGTGTCCGAGGTCCATGATAGGCACCGTCCGGCCGCGCCAACGGATGACACCGCTGTGATTGACCAGGTGGCTGTCTCCCGGCAGAAGACGTGTGCTCTCTATGATGGCGCTGAGCGGCACAGCGTATTCTTCGCCGTCGACACGCACGATCATTGCGCGCGTGATCGAAACGCTCAGGGGCAGCTTGATTCGGAACCGGCTGCCGCGACCCTTTTCTGACGTTACTTCGACGCGGCCGCCGAGCCTCTGGACGGCCTGCATTGCGGCGGAGAGCCCCATCCCGCGGCCGGCCGCCACGTCCGTGCCTCGCCGGGTGGAGAAGCCCGGTTGGAACATGAGCGCATATGGGTCCGCCGAACCGTCGCTCACAAGGCCTCTTTCGGCCGCCGCCTTCGCGAGGCCCCCCGTATCAACCCCCCGTCCGTCGTCCTCCACGTCGATCCAGACTTCGTTGGCGTGGGCGGAAGCCGACAGCTTAACGAGTCCCGCCTCCGCCTTTCCCGCGCTCGCCCTTTCCGCCGGGTTCTCAACACCGTGGACGACGGCGTTGCGTATAATGTGTCCGAGCGCCTCGCTGGCGACCTCAAGCAGCGCCTTGTCCATGGGGGTTTCGCCGCCCAGCGCTTCCAGGGTGGCCCGTTTGGACTCCCTGATTGCCTCATCGTGGACGATACGGTGCAGGCTTCCGAAGAGCGTCTCAAGCGGGACCATCCTGAGGCCCATCACCCTGTCCTGGATAAAGCCCAGAGTCTTGCTCAGAGAATCCTGCGAAGCTTCGACGTCCTCCCACGCCCCGTTGCCCGGATCGCTTGCGTGGCCCGTACTTATGGCGTTTTCAAGGCGATTTCTGAAGATGACCATTTCGGCCAGGAGGTCGAGCAGTTCATCGAGCGCCGTAAAGGGGACCCTGACGCTCCCGAAGGCCGCACACGAAGCGGAGCCCCGAGATTTTCCACTGGCCTCGTCCGCGTTCGATCCCGTCTGTTCTTCCCAGGGGCGGGTCTGCATACGTTCGCGAAATTCGTCGAGCCCCTGAAGGCACAGCTCGATCTGTGGCTCTTCGCTATCCAGTCCGACGGCGCTGTCTTCGAGGCCGTGGGCAAGGGCCTGAAGCTCTGAGAGCCCCATCATGCCTGCATTGCCTTTCAACGTGTGCAGTTCCCGCTTGATCTCCTCGACCACGGCCGGTCTCTCGGCAATGGTGAGACGTAACAGCTTGAGCAGGAGAGATTCCACCTTGTCGGTCCGTTCCCTAGACTCGATCAGGAACTCGTCAAGCAGACCTTCGAAAGGATTCATGATGTGTCTCCTGTCTCCCTAGTCAGAGCTTCGCATCAGGCTACGGCGAATGCAGACTCCGGTAACCGCCCGTCAGAGGACGCCGGATTTCCGGGTTTCGACTCCGGCGCCGGTGCTTTCGCCGCCGGCGAGCACCCGTTCGATCAGCGCGTGCAGCTCTTTGGCCTGGAAAGGCTTTTTCAAATATGCCCTTGCGCCAAATTCCAGCCCCCTGACCGTGTCTTCCTCCTTGCCCTCGGTGCTGATGATGATGACAGGAATGTTCAGAAAGACTCTCTGGGCGCGTCTGTACCGCAGGAATTCGAGGCCGCTCATCTCGGGCATGTTGATGTCAAGGATGATGAGATCGGTGTCGGGATCCGCGGTGAGCATCTGGAGGGCCTGGCGTCCGTTGTAAGCGTGCAGTATCTTGGTTCCGTCGACCTTGTAACGCACGAGGATCAGATCGTACATTCGATGCAGCAGTTCGGAGTCTTCAGCGATAAGGACTTTCGAAAGTGTCATGACGAGGCCTCCCCTCGAACGGCCCGGGCTCGGCGTCCGATCGGCTGTTCTATGACGCCGCGCACCGACGGTCGGTTCTGCTGCAGTGTTCTGACACCTCCGTGGCACCAGAGTTCCGCGGGCTTGGCGCGTCCAAACAAGTATCCCTGGGCGAATCGTATATCCATCTCTGTCAATGCCTTGAGTTCAAGCGAGGTTTCCACCCCTTCGGCGATAACCGCCGCACCGATGTGGTCGGCGAACAGGCTCAAGCCTTCTATGATTCGCCGCTTCCCGGAACTCCTGTTCACCCCCCTTACGAACACCCGGTCGATTTTCAAGTAGTCGGGTTCGAGCCAGAGCATGTGGTGAAGCCAGGGATAGCGCGCACCGAGGTCATCGAGGGCCACCCGAACCCCGAGTTTGCGAAAGGAGACGAGGCTCTTTGCGATCGCCCTGATGTGCGATTTCTCCGTCGCTTCGGATATTTCGAGAACGACCCGGTGTGGATCGATACCGAGAGCGTCCATCAGATCGAACAATCCGTGAGGGATACGGTCCAGCCGCCACAGGGTCTCGCCGTGAACGTTGAGGAAGAGCAGGTTGTCGCGAGCAAGCATCCTCCCCGTCCTCAGGGCTCTCTCCAGGCAGAGCAGGTCAAGCCTTCGCATCAACGACGGCTGAAGCAGTCCCTGTTCGTGAAAGAGCTTCTGTGGGGCAGCCAGCGCACTGTCCACCGGTCCGCGGAGGAGTCCCTCAAATCCGAAAATGTCCGACCGAACCGTCTCTACGATGGGTTGAAACGCAATGGAGTAAAACCCGTGGTCCAGCAGTTGCGAAGTCTCCTTCCGTACGGCCCTGCGCATTTTCTGAAAGGATTTGGCACTGACGTAAGCCATCACTCGACTCCCAACTCCTGCAGCGCACCCCTGAGGACATCCGATCGCACGGGTTTTTCGAAGTAGTAATCGGCCCCCAATTCGAAGGCCTTGTTCATGATCTCCGGGCTTCCGTAGCCTGTTATCAGGATGACGTGAGTGCCGGGATTGTGTTCTCTGACGTACTTGATGATTTCCAACCCTTCCGTCCCGAGAACGCCTGTCAGTCTGAGGTCGGCGATGACGACCCGGTAGTTCTTGGATTTGAGCTGGGCTTCGGCGTCTACCATGGTGCTCGCCGTGTCGACTTCGCGGGTAGCGGTCCGAAGGAGTTTCTGGAAGGCGAGCAGGATACCGACCTCGTCGTCAACAAGCAGAATGCTGTCGGGCATATAGATCTCCTTCACGTCTTCCACCCGTATAGTTGGTGTGGAATTGCCCCCTTCATGGCAATGGGCGTGCCAGATGATCTCCACATAGTGGAAAGTCTCTGCCCACGAGCATTTTGCGGGCGCTGCACCGCACAATTTTCTCAGGATGACTTGAGACGGGGGTCTCAGATTGTCTCAAATGAGACGCAAGACAGAGCCTCTGATCGAAGGTGATTCACGCCTGGCCGATTCCTATGTCAGGAATTCGGTGGGCGCAGTTTCTTGATGCGGCGGTATAGAGTGGCCCGCGATACGCCGAGCCGTTCGGCGGCTTCACCCACGTCGCCACCGCACGAGGCGAGCACTCGCTGAATCTCGTTCCAATCCCTGTCGGGACGGATGGCTCTCCGCTCGGCCGGAGTCGCGGGCGATTCGCCCAGCGAAACGGACAGGCCTTGGAAGTGTTCGAGCGTGATCGCTCCGCCGCGGGACAGGAGAGATGCGCGCTCCAGGAGGTTTTTCAGTTCGCGGATGTTTCCGGGCCAGGCATAGCTCTTGAGCGCGCGCCACACGTCGGGTGAGACTTCCTCCACAGAGCGCCCCATGTCCTTCAGGAGCACGGCCGCAAGACCTCGCAAATCCCCCAGGTGGTCCCTCAGTGGAGGCACACGGACGGGCAGGACGTTGATACGGAAGTAGAGGTCCTTTCTGAAGGACCCGACTCTTACGGCCTCTTCGAGGTCACAGTTGGTTGCGGTGATCAGCCGGAAATCACTGCGCCGTTCGGTGGATTCCCCGAGCCTTCTGTACCTCTTCTCCTCGAGGACCTTGAGAAACGAGGCCTGGATCGACGCATCCATATCACCCACTTCGTCAAGAAACAGGGTCCCCCCGTCCGCCAATTCCAGAAGCCCCTGCCGGTTGGTGTGGGCGGACGTGAAGGCTCCCTTCACGTGGCCGAAGAGTTCGCTGGCAAGCATCTCGCCGCGCAGTGACGAGCAGTTGATCTCCACGAAAGCCATGGCTTTTCTGGGTCCCTGCTCGTGAATCCACCGCGCGAGCACCCCCTTCCCCGAACCGGTCTCACCCCACAGGACCACGGGCGCCGCACTGTCGGCGGCGAGGTCGGCCATTTCCTTGAGGCGCTTCATCTCGCCCGAGTTGCCGAAGTAGGCGGAAGGGCGAGCCGACAGCCTCCGTCTGGCGGTGTTCTGCCGCCTCAGGGTCCCAACTTCCATTCCTTTTCGGAGAAGCACTTCCAACTCTCCCATATTGACGGGCTTCGTTAGGAAGTGGTCTGCCCCCCGGCGCATGGCCTCCACGGCCGTGGGCACGTCGCCGGCGCCGGTGATGACAATGACGGCGGCGTTCTCCATGGCCGAGCGCAATTCGACGATGTAGTCGAGGCCGTTCCCGTCGGGCAGGGTAAGGTCCAGCAGAATAATGTCGAAGCGGACCGCTGAGAGCCTTTCCCGGGCCTCGCTGATCGAGGCGACCCCGGAGACCTCGAAGCCCACCTTCGACAGATAGAGGCTGAAACCGGCCCGCACGGCGGGCTCGTCGTCGATTAGCAGAATTCTGGGTGCCGGATGATAGCGCGCTGAATCCATTACTGCGGTCTCCATCTCAATTCCCTGCACCTTCCGGCGCCGCGCTAGAGGTCGTCGATCCCGGCCACCCTTCGACAGGCAGCCGGACTTCTGCCGTACAGCCCGGTCGAGGCAGGTTGTTGGTCAGTCTGAGGCTGCCCTTGTGGTGCTCCAGCACGTGGTGCACAAAACTCAAGCCCAGCCCCGTGCCGCCGGCCCGAAGCGTAAAGAAAGGATCGAGCACCTTGTCCATGTATTCGGGCGGTATCCCGGTGCCCCGATCCCGAATATAGATGACCGCCTGACCGTTATCCAGGCGTGTAAATAATCCGATCTCGGATCCATCGGGAGAATGCTGGGCGGCGTTCCTGAGGAGTTCGAGGAGCGCTCGCTTGAGTCTCGGCACATCCATTCGGACCCGGATCTCGCACGGCGAAGGTGTCGTTCTCACGGCTGACGGCGCGGTTTCGCCCTCACCGATCCAGTCGGCTACAACCGCCTTCAGCACGTCGTCGAGATTCACCGGCCTCATGCCCTTCTCGTCTATGGGGGAAACGATGTCTGCGAGGTCGCTTATGAGAGCGGACACCCTCTCGAGTTGCGCGGGTATCAGTTCGAGCAACTGGCGGCGCTCGGGCCCCAGATTGGCTGTCCCCTCTTTCAGAACAGTCGATGCGCTCAGGATGCTCTGCATTGGGTTGCGCACCTCGTGGGCCACACCGGCCACGATGCGGCTGAATAGCTCATAGTGTCGGATACGCATAGCAGCTTCTCTCAGGGCGAGTTCCTCCGTCACGTCGCGCTCCACCACGACGAAACCAACCCGCCCCCCCGCTCCATCATCATTTATGGGCGATATGGAGGCGTCCATCACCAGCGGGGTACCGTCCTTTCTCCTGTGCTCAAAGCGTCCCGCCCAGGGCCGGCCTTCGAGAATCGTTCGGTGCAGCATTTCGTAGGCTGCAGGTTCCTGGGCAATTTGGCTCAGGATGGACTGTCCGCCCGACAGAACGTCTTCCCGGTTGGATCCCGTGACCCGCGTGTAAGCGGGATTGACGTAATGGATGACGGCGTCCTGATCGGTTATCACGATGGGGTCCCACGCGTGTTCGATGGCCGACGCAAGCTTTCGTGCCCTTGCTTCGGATTGTCTGCGTTCGGAAACGTCGCGAAGGATGACCCCGAAGAACCGGCCGCCTTCCATTTGCCAGCTGGCCAGAGAGACTTCTGCACAAATGACCCTGCCGTCTGCTCGAACCGCCTCCGTTTCGATGGGCCTGGCGGGCGGCTCCCCGTCACCATCTGAAGCCAGTCGGCGAAGGCGCATCATGTAAGAAGGCCTGAGTTCCTCCGGCAGGAGGTCAAGGAAGAGCTTTCCTGCGAGGCCACCTGACGGATATCCGAAGATGGTTTCGCCGGCTCTGTTGCAGTAGAGGATCTCCCCCCGGCCATCCAGGGACAGGATAGCGTCGTGGGCACTCTCGGCAAACGAGCGGAAGCGTTCTTCGCTGGCCTGCAGCGCGGCTCTCTGGCTCTGGACCTCCTCGAGCAGCCTTCGGCTCCCCCTCGTGAGCACGTCGATGGCAAACGCCGAAGCCATGATTAGGATCGACGGGATGAGCCGCATCCGGAGTTCGTGATCCCCATGTGTACACAACGCAACCTGAATCGACTGCCCTTCGATGATGACGTGGAGGGCCGTTTCAAGCAGCCAATACCCGGCGCCTGCCGCCAGCCCGAACACTCCCGAGGTCAGATACGCCGTCCCTCTCAACCGAGTGCGTTTGAGAACCATCTCAGTCCTCTTCCCCCAAGCCGCTGTCGAACGCCCCGGCCAGGGGCAGATGGACCTCGGCGGTGCAGCCGGGCGGCGGTTCGTTGTTCTTGAGCAGCACACTTCCGCCATGCTGTTCGACGAAGTGCTTGACCAGCGAGAGTCCGAGTCCCGTCCCGCCGGTCCGTGTGGTGAAGAAGGGGTCGAAGACCCGATCGATGACCTCTTCTGAAAGGCCCTTGCCCTGGTCCCGAATTGCCACCAGGGCTTCCTCGGCGGTCCCTGTGACTTGAAGCTCGATAGCCGTTTCCGGTGGCGCGTGCTGAAGCGCGTTGTCCAGAAGGTTGACCAGAATCTGATGAACGCGTGACGGTTCAGCGAGGATGGTCAAGTCCTCATCCTGAGATAAACGGCAATGGAGCCGCTCCGCGTGATGGCCGTGTATCGTACGCCAATCCCGAACGGCGCTGAGGCAGATATCCTGTAAGCGCACGGCCATCATGCGCGAACGTTCGACGGGCTTTCCGAGTTCGAGGAGATCCTTCATCAGCAGGGAGAGGCGCTCGGTCTGGGAGGCCATGATCTCGAAGAAGGGCTTGTAGTTCGGGTCCTCGCCCAGATCAAGCTGCAGGGCCTCCATCGTGGCCTGGATGGCGTTGAGGGGGTTGCGGACCTCGTGCGCCACGCCACCCGTGAGGCGCCCCAGGCGTGCGATTTCCTGGGCCTTGCGCAGACGCTCCCTGAGGGCCGCTTCTTCCGTGATGTCCCGCTTTACTGCGACGTATCCCGTGATATGGCCCGCAGGGTCCTGAATGGGTGAGACGGTCGCCTCCTCCTCATAGAGCGATCCGTCCTTCTTGCGGTTCGTGAACGTCCCCCGCCACACCTGCCCCCCCGTCAGCTTCCGCCATATCTGCTCGTAGAAGTGGTGGTCGTGACGGCCGCTTTTCAGAATTCTCGGGTTCCTGCCGATCGCCTCTTCGCGAGTATAGCCGGTCACCTTTTCGAAGGCCGGATTCACGTACGTGATGTTTCCTCTGGCATCCGTGACGATGACCTCCTCGTCCGTATGTTCGATGGCAGTCACGAGACGCAGGCGCTCGGCCTCCGATCGCTTGCGCTCGTCTATGCTGCGGAAGGCGATGACGACACCAGTGATCGCATCGCCCGACAAAGTCGGAGAACTTATGTACTCCACGGACAACCAGCTGCCGTCCTTCCTCCTGAAGCGCTCGTCGAGCGCCTCATGGCGCAGCCCGCTTCGAAGCGTCAAGAAGGTTGCGCACCGGTCTCGCTCCAGCCTGTTACCGCTGGAATCAGAATGGGCCACCAGTTCGTGCAGCGGCTGACCGATCAGTTCGTCCTGGCCCCAGCCGAGCATTCGCTGGGCCGCCGGATTGGCGAAGGTGACCCTGCATTGGGAGTCTGTGCCCAGGATGCCCTCACCCACCGACTCGAGGATCGACTCGTGGTGGATTCTCAAGCGGGTGAGTGCAACTTCGTTCCGGCGGGCGAGCGTGATATCCCGGGTGACACCCAGGTAAGCCTTGATTTCCTTCCTATCCGCCCCGGTCCACAGCGGAACGAAAATGGCGTCCAGGGTTCTGGATTCGCCTCTGAGGGTGGACATGCCGAAGACAAGATGGCGCCTCTCACCCTCCGACACGGCCTTGAGCATATCCTCGAAGGCCTGCCGGTCCTTTCGTTTTACAAGATCGATGGCCTTGCGCCCCAGGACCTCCTCTCTTGAAGAGGCCTGCAGCATCTCGAGCCCGGCGGCGTTGATCTCCCGTATCCGTCCATCGGGATCCAGAAGCTTGACGCATTCGGGCTCGCTCTCGACGACGGTCCGCCAGCGTTCCTCGCTCTCCCTGAGGGCCTCCTGCGCCAGACGTCGCTCGGTGATGTCCTCGAAGGAGGTGACCACCCCCAGGAGGGCGCCGTCGGAACTCCTGAGAGGCGCGCTGTTTATGGCGATCCACCGTTGACCTGCATCGGGGTGACGCAGGCCCATCACCACACCGTGGAGGGATTCTCCCGTGCGCAGTGTCACCATGGCGGGGTGATCGTTACCGTCGAAGCGTGACCCGTCCTCTCGGATCGCCTCCCAGCGGGGATCCGTGGATGTCCGGCCGCGCATATGTTCGCGGGCCAGCCCGAGGATGCGCTCGGCGGCATCGTTGCATTCGACGATTTCACCGTTGGGTGCCTGGATGACTATTCCCTCCTCCATCGAGCTTACGACGGATCGGAAGCGTTCCTCGCTCTCCTGGAGAGCCGCTGCAGCCCGCCGCCTTTCGGTGATGTCCTCCCCGATGCTCGCAGCGCCCACGGCCCGAAGTCTTCCTTTGAACTCCTCATTGAGGACGATATTGTTCCAGCGCACGAGCCTTCGTTCGCCGTTTTTCGTGACGATTTCGTTTTCGAAGTGGGCAGGCAGCCTGCCCTGGCGCATGGCCTCCAGGAAGACCGACTTTACGGCGGCCGCCGACTCGTCGGGCAGAAGGGCGTCGAACCAGTTCCTCCCTATCAAATCTTCCCGCTTCCAGCCCGTGAGGGCCAGGAGGTGGTCGTTGCAGAACTCCACCCCGCCCTCGCGATCCAGGATCAGGGCGACCAGGGACACATCCTCGAGGAGGGCCCTGAAACGGCGTTCCGACTCCCGGAGCGCCTGCGCGGCGCTCTCCCTCTCGGTCACGTCACGAACGACGATAACCGCGTCGCGGGCGTCGAGCGGTAGCAGGCGAGCTTCGAACTGTCGAGGTTGTTGTCCCTTGATCATATCGTAGTTAATGGTGACGACGTCTTCACCGGCGTTCAGATTCCCAAGAGCCTCCCCGTAAAGGGCGCCGACCGCTTCCGGCAGAACATCCTGCACACGCTTTCCCAGGAACACCTCAGGCGGAACGGAAAGGCTGGAGAGGTCGCCCGCCCTGTAATCCAGGATCGTGCCGTCACGCCGAACCCTGAAGAACAGGTCGGGCAATGCGTTGAAGAGTTGATCCAGCTCCATCGCGGCCCGGCGGAGACCGTCTTCTGCCTCCTTGCGGGCGCTCACGTCGCTCTGGATGGAAACGTAGACGTCCCCGTATTCGTTGTGGTGAAAGGTCGAAATGGAGGCCATACCCCAGAAGACGGATCCATCCTTTCTCAGGTTCAAGACCTCCCCTCGCCAGACGCCTTGCTCCTTGAGGGCCCTCTCTATCTCTCTCGCCGTCGCCTCGGGATCTCCCCCATCGGGGGAGTTGATGATCGAGACCGGTCGTCCGATCATTTCACCGGGCTCGTACCCGAACATCTTCTCCATCTGAGGATTGGCGTAAAGGATCGTGAGATTTTCCGCACTCACGAGGTAAACGCCCTCCCCCACGTGGCGTGCGACCTCGCCCTGGAGCGAGAGTGCGCTCTCCAGCCGCCAACGCTCCACCAGGTCCCAGGTGAAGTCTGCCAGCTGGGCGAACTGCCGCAGATCCTCCCGCGTGTATTGAGAGGGTTTGTTTCCCACCCCTGCGACTGCAACTACGAGGCCCCTGCGCATAACGGGGACGACCATTTCGCGGACAACGGCGGCATGACCGTCGGGCATGCCGTGCCGCTTCGCCAGCGAAGCATAGTCGTTGTGGATGATGGGCCTTCTCTCGCGCACGGCGTCGGCCCACACGCCAGCCTCGGCCAGGTTGCAGTGGCGTCCGTGCCCTTCGGCCCTGCAGGCCTCCGCCTGCGTGCGCGTGGACCACGTCTGAAGCGTGATGGTCTCCTGGTCGGGCCGCACGAAATGAAAAAAGCCCATGACACTGCCGGTGAGTTCCTCGCCCTCGTCGAGGGCCAACCGGAGAAGCTCTTGCAGCCTGGATCCGGCCACCCGTTCGGTGAGGCGCAGTCGGGCTGACATGACCCGGGCAGTCATCTCCCGTTCGGTGACGTCGCGCGTGACGCCGAGCAGGGCGTAGATTCCAGCGTTGTCGTCTCGCAGGGGCACGGCGTTGGTTTCGAGGGTCTTGGGTGTTCCTTTCAAGCCGACGGTATGGAAGAGAAGTTGCTGAGGCTCGCCTTTGAATACCCCGTCGATCATGGCCCGAAACGCCGGCCGGTCCGCCTCGCGGACCAGCCCCGCCGCCTCTTTCCCCCGCACGTCTTCAAGGCTCTCGGCATCGAGCATGGCCAGACCGGCCGGGTTCATTTCCAGAACCCGTCCCCGGGAGTCGAGCAGTTTCACGCACTCCGGCTCGGCTTCGACGATGGTCCGCCAACGGGCCTCCGACTGACTCAATGAGGCTTGGAGAAGTTCAGATTCAGTCACGTCCACGGCGATGCCCAGAACCCGGTCGGGATGGCCTCCCAGCCCTTTCGAGAAGGGCACTTCGCGAAACTGGAGCCACCGCCAGTCGTTCGATAGCGTGCGAAACCTCAGGGTGAAGGGCTTCGAGGCCCCCTCGGCCAACGAGGACCACAGCTCGTGGTGGGCGATCCAGACGGAGCGATCGTCGGGATGCACCCTGGCCGCGAGAAAGTCGTCTCCGGGATCGGTCTGACCTTTCTCGAGGAAGCCCCTCTCAACCGCCCACTGGGGGTTGAGGAGCGTCACGTGGAGGCTCGGCATGTCGAGGAGGTAGACCGCGTTGGGCGTGGCCCTCAGTACGGTGCTCTGGAAGTGCTCGCGCCTGGCGAGTGAAGCTTCCGCCTGCCGGCGTTCGACCACCCGCCATACGTAATCCATGAAAAGCGCAAGAGCCGCTCTGTCAAATTCTTCGTAATCTGTAGATTTTCCGGCCACCGACACGACGGCTACCATGCGCCCGCTGCTATACACCGGGAGGGCCAGCGCGCGCTCGGCCCGGGCAGATACATGGTCCCCCGGACCGATGTTGCAGCATTGGTTGGCGACGACGGCCCGCTCGAGGCGCCTCACTTCATCAAAAAGGTTTCTCTTGTCCTCTTCCTGGTCCGGCTGGAATCTCGCAGCCGCCTTTTTCGTCGCTCCCTCTCCGATCTTTGCGGCGAGACGCCAGTTTCCTCGTCTTTCGTCGCAAACGTGTATGAGGCCGAACCGGCTTCCCGTGAAGGCCACGGCCTCCTCAAGAGACCTCTCCAGGATGGTTTCCAACTCGGCGCCCTGAGGGATGGACACGCGAAGCTGGGCTTTGAGCCGCTTTTCCTCCAGGCGAAGGCGGCGCTCCGCTTCCTTTTTGAGGCCGATATCGTGCAGAAAACAGAGGATGTGCCCGTTTCCTTCCGTCGGGTCGAAGGTAACACTGACCTCGACGTCCCATTCTGAAC
>JBJKRE010000005.1:0-7879 GCA_046704825.1 Acidobacteriota bacterium | reverse complement strand
AATCCCGCCATCCACGCCGGCCTGTTCATTATTCTCCACAGACTGGGCACTATTCTCCACTCCTCCTCCGAATATCACATTTTGCCCCTCAAGAGCCTTCCAAGCGAAACCCTGCCCCCACTGATCTTCAATCACTGAGAGCCTTTGAGCGGGTGGCACGGATTGTGCGTCATCGTCAGTCCGCACGTTGCGGCGACCACCGGAGGAGTTTCATGCGTAAGACGTTAACAAGATTGAGCTGTCTGGCCGTTGTGCTGGCCTTTCTCCTGCCGGCACGGGGAACGCACGCCGGCGAACCCGATTCATCCGCCGCCGCGCTCAGGACACTCGTGGCAACGGCCATAAAGCACAACCCCGATCTTGAAGCGCAGAGAAAGAAGATACTCGCACTCGAGCAGAGGCCGAGCCAGGCCGGCGCGCTTCCCGATCCAACGGCCGACATCCAGTTCATGATGCTCCCGGTGGACGGCGGCCTCAACGCGAACGACGCCCTCACCAAGGGGGTGTCCGTCGGGGTGACCCAGCGCCTCCCCTACCCCGGCAAGCTCAAGCTGAAGAAATCGAAAGCCGAACTGCAGATCGAGGCAGCCAAACGACAGCTTGCGGCCATGGAGAGCACGCTCAGAGGGAAGGTCCTTTCGGCGGCCTACCGCTTCGGCCTCTACCGAGGCCTCCTTCAAGTAAACACCCGGATTCAGGACGCGCTAAAAGCAGCTGCGGCGGGTGCCGCCGGCGTCTACGCGTCCGGTAACGGGAGCCAGTCGGACGTGCTCCTGGCTCAGGCCGCCCTCACGAAAGCCCAGGCCGACAGGAAGCCCCTCCAGAGACAGATCCAGGTCACGCAGGCGCAGATCGAGGACCTGCTCGGCGGGCCGCCCGATCCCGTCCTGCTGGACGGAGTTTCCGTTCCCCCTCCGGAAGCCTTGCCCGACCTCGACTCGCTCCTGAAGAGACTCCAGGACGAGGCGCCCATGGTCCTCAAGGCGCGTGCAGAGGTGGCGGTCAAAGAGGAGCAAGTCCGAATCGCGAAGAAGGATTTCAAGCCGGACTTCCTCGTCGGGGGCCGCTATCGCCACAAGGACATGACCATGGGCGGCCACGACTACCTGACGGCAATGGTCGGCATCACGCTGCCGTTCTTCCACCGCCGGAGCCGCTACGAGCCCGCATTGCGCGAAGCCAAGTACATGCGCGAGAGCGCCAAGGAGCAGGCGGGCAGCGTGCTGAACGAGGCCCGCTACATGCTCACGGACGCTTACCAGACGGGTGTCCAGGACCGTGATGTGTACGATCTCTACGTAAACGGCCTGCTCGTGCAGTCGAAGAAGGCCTACGAATCGGCCCTCGCAGCGTACACCGTGGGACACGTCGACTTCACGACCATGCTGAAGGCCCTGACGAACTTCTACGACTACCAGTCCCAGGCCCTCATGTTCAAGGCCGACTATCAGGTATCCCTCGCCCGGATCGAAGCCGTCCTCGGTCGAGCGCCCGGTACCACGAAGGAGAGCGCGAAATGAAGAAAGTCCTGCTGGCCACCCTGCTCGTTGCGGTCGTCCTCCTCGCCTTTTTCGCCGGACGCCTCACGCACAGGACTCCGCAGTCGGCCACTGCAGCGCAGGCGACGGCCAAATCCCAACCCGCCGGCCACGCCGCGAAGGAGAAGCAGCTCTATACCTGCGGCATGCACCCGCAGGTCATCGAGGACCATCCCGGCGACTGCCCCATTTGCGGGATGAAGCTCGTTCCGCTCAAGAAGGATCCCGCCCCGTCCGGCGGCGAAGCCTCATCCAGGCCCGAGGCGCACAAGGGAAAGCGCAAGATCCTCTACTGGCGAGCGCCCATGGACCCGACCTACATCTCCAAGAAGCCGGGTAAATCCCCCATGGGAATGGACCTCGTGCCCGTCTACGCCGACCAGGTCTCCTCGGGCGACATCGCGATCAGCCCCACGGTGGTCCAGGACATCGGCGTGACCAGCACGCCCGTCGTCAGGAAGCCCTTCTCCAAGACCATACGTACGTACGGTACGGCGACTTGGAACGAGACGACGCTCGCCGCCATGAACACAAAGGTCGGCGGCTGGATCGAAAAGCTCGACGTCAACGAGACCGGTCAGATCGTTCGCAGGGGCCAGCCCCTCATCTCGATCTATTCGCCGAAACTCGTGGCGACCCAGGAGGAGTACCTCGCGGCCCTCGACGCCGCCCGATCCCTCCAGAAGAGCGCCGACCCCTCGGTGGCGGCCGGCGGTTCTCAGCTCCTGGATGCAGCCAGGCGCAGACTCCGGCTGTGGGACATCAGCGACGCGCAGATCCGCGAACTGGAAAGAACGCGCAAGGTCAGGAAGACCATGGTCCTCTACGCGCCCATCAGCGGCATCGTGACCCACAGGGCCGTGGTAGTGGGCGACCACGTGCAACCGGGCACGAACCTGGTCCGGATCGCGGCGCTCAACCCCATCTGGGTCATGGGTTCGATCTACGAAGAGGACATCCCCCTCGTCAAGAAGGGCATGAAGGCCAAGGTCACCTTCGACACGCTTCCCGGGGAAACCTTCGAGGGGACCGTGGACTACGTCTACCCTTACGTCGGAGGAAAATCCCGGACGGCTCAGGTCAGAATACGACTCCCCAACACCAAGGGGGAGATCCTGCCCGAAATGTACGCCACGGTTCAGATCAAGGTCCCGATCTCGGCGGACGCGGTCGTCATCCCGGACAACGCGGTCATTCGCGCCTCGTCCACCGATAACGTCGTCTTCATCGCCGAAGGCCACGGCCATTTCAGAGGACGCAAGGTCGTCCTCGGCCCCGAGGGCGACGACGGCACGGTCATGGTCAAGGCCGGCCTCGAACCCGGCGAACGCGTGGTCACCTCGGCCCAGTTCATGCT
This sequence comes from Acidobacteriota bacterium, assembly GCA_046704825.1. Taxonomy (GTDB): domain Bacteria; phylum Acidobacteriota; class UBA4820; order UBA4820; family DSQY01; genus CAVRTJ01. Next base: position 4,984 of record JBJKRE010000005.1, on the reverse strand, counting down.
GGATTCGGAGAGCCAGCTCAAAGCGGCGATCCAGGAGATGCTGTCGCACAAGAAGACGGGGAATTCCTGATGTTGTCGCGCATCATAGACTGGTCGCTCAAAAACCGCTACCTCGTACTCGTCCTGGCGGCCCTGTTCATCGTGGCGGGCGTCTGGGTGATCTACCACACGCCGGTGGACGCCATCCCCGACCTTTCGGACACCGAGGTCATCATCTACACGAAGTACGCAGGCCAGAGCCCGCAGGTCGTCGAGGACCAGGTCACCTACCCGCTCACGACCGCCATGCTTTCCGTTCCCAAGGCCGAAGTGGTCCGCGGGTACTCGTTTTTCAACTTCTCGCTGGTCTACGTCATCTTCAAGGACGGCACGGACCTGTACTGGGCCAGAGACCGCGTGCTCGAGTACCTCAACTACGTGACGCCCCGCCTGCCGAGGGGGGTGTCGCCGCAGCTGGGCCCCGACGCCACGGGCGTCGGGTGGGTCTACGAGTACGCCCTGGTGGACAAGACGGGCAAGCACAGCCTCTACCAGCTCCGCTCTCTGCAGGACTGGTACCTGCGATACCAGCTCCAGACCGTGCCGGGAGTGGCCGAGGTCGCCAGCATCGGCGGCTACGTCAAGCAGTACCAGGTCGAGGTGGACCCCAACAAACTCGCCGACTACCACATCAGCCTGGAGCAGGTTAAGAAAGCCATCCAGCAGTCCAACCAGGACGTCGGCGGGAGCGTCGTCGAGATGGCCGAGACCGAATACATGGTCCGCGGGCTGGGCTACATCAAGAACCTCGACGACCTCAGAAAGGTACCCATCGGTGTGGATTCCGGGGGGCGGCCGGTGCTGCTGCAGCAGGTGGCCAACATCCACCTGGGCCCCGAACTCAGGCGCGGACTCGCGGACCTCAACGGGCAGGGCGACGTGGCCGGCGGCGTGGTGGTCATGCGCTTCGGCGAGAACGCCCTGAAGACCATCGAGGGCGTAAAAGCCAAACTTGCCGAACTCAAGAAGGGCCTGCCCAAGGGCGTAGAGATCGTGCCCGTCTACGATCGCTCCGGACTCATCGACCGGAGCATCGGCTTCCTGAAGCACAAACTCATCGAGGAGATCATCGTGATCTCCCTCGTGTGCATCCTCTTCCTCTTCCACTTCCGGAGCGCCCTCGTGGCCATCATCATGCTGCCGCTGGGCGTCATGGCCGCGCTGATCATCATGTATTTCCAGGGACTCAACAGCAACATCATGAGTCTGGGGGGCATCGCAATCGCCATGGGGGCCATGGTGGACTCGGCCATCATCATGATCGAGAACGCCCACAAGAAGATGGAGCGCGGCTACGACAAGCAGCACCACTGGGAGATCATCGGGAGCGCGGCCAAGGAGGTCGGCCCGACGCTCTTCTGGTCGCTGCTGGTGCTGACCTTCTCGCTCCTTCCCATCTTCACCTTGAACCAGCAGTCCGGACGGATGTTCAAGCCCCTGGCCTTCACGACCACTTACACCATCGGCTCGGCGGCCTTCCTGGCCGTGGTTCTAGCCCCCGTCCTCATGGGGCTCTTCATCCGGGGGCGCATCCGCCCAGACGTCGAGAACCCCATCACGCGCTTCCTCGTCTGGATCTACCATCCGGTGGTGGACTGGGTGCTCAAGCACAGGAAAGTGGTCCTCGTGGCCGCACTCCTCCTCGTGGTCAGCGCCGCCTTCCCGCTGATGCACCTGGGTTCGGAGTTCATGCCACCGCTCAACGAGGGCGACCTGCTCTACATGCCCACCACCCTGCCCGGCATCTCCATCGGAAAGGCCAAGCAGGTCCTCGAGCAGACGGACCGCATCATAAAGACATTCCCGGAGGTGAAGTCGGTCTTCGGCAAAGTGGGGCGGGCGGACACCGCCACGGATCCGGCCCCGCTGACCATGCTCGAAACTACGATCCAGCTCCACCAGAACAAGAAGTACTGGCGGAAGGTCCCCGTGGACCGCTGGTATTCGTCGTGGGCGCCCAACTGGCTCAAGAAGCCCCTGCACCTCCTCTGGCCCGAGGAGCGCACGATCACCCAGAAGGAGCTGGTGGACCAGCTCAACCAGGCCATCCAGTTCCCCGGACTGGTCAACGCCTGGACCATGCCCATCAAGACGCGCATCGACATGCTGTCGACGGGCATCAAGACCCCCGTCGGCATCAAGCTGCTGGGTCCTGATCTCAACGAGCTGGCGAAACTGGCCAAGGAAGTGGAAGCTGTCGTGAGGACCATCCCCGGCACCCGTTCGGTCATCGCCGAACGCGTGATGGGCGGCTACTACATGGACTACGACATCGACCGCACCGCGGCCGCGCGTTACGGATTGTCCGTACAGTCCATCGAAGACGTCATAGAATCCGCTCTGGGCGGTATGAACGTCACCCAGACCGTGGAGGGGCTAGAGCGCTACCCCGTGAACCTGCGGTACATGCGCGGCTACAGGGACAACCTTCAGTCGCTCAAGCGCGTCCTCATCCAGACGCCCACCGGCGCGCAGATCCCCATTTCGGAAGTCGCGCACTTCGTCATCCACCAGGGACCGCCGGCCATCAAGACCGAGAACTCGCGAAAAACGGCGTGGCTCTACGTGGACCTCAAGACATCCGACATCGGCGGATACGTGGCCAGGGCGAAGAAGATCGTGGACGCGAAGATTCACCTTCCGCCCAAGTACAACCTCGTCTGGAGCGGCCAGTACCAGTACATGGAGGAGGCCCGTGCGCGCCTCGTCATCGCCGTGCCGATCACGCTCGTGATCATACTCCTGCTCCTGTACTTCAACACCAAATCGTTCACCAAGGTGGCCATCGTGATCCTGGCCGTCCCGTTCTCGCTCGTCGGCTCCTTCTGGTTGCTCTACCTGCTGAATTACCACCTTTCGGTGGCCGTGTGGGTGGGCCTCATCGCGCTGGCGGGACTGGACGCGGAAACGGGCGTGGTCATGCTCCTCTACCTCGAGCTGGCCCACGAACTCTACACCAGGCTGGGGCGCATGAAGACGCGCGGAGACCTCAAGCAGGCCATCTTCCACGGCGCCGTGAAGCGTATCCGCCCCAAGATGATGACGGTCGGCGCCATCCTGGCCGGGCTGATCCCCATCATGCACGGCACGGGAACGGGGTCCGAGGTCATGAAGCGGATCGCCGCCCCCATGGTGGGAGGTGTGATCACGTCGCTGCTTCTGGAACTGACCATTTACCCGGTTCTGTACTACTACCTCAAGCGCCGCCACCTGGACACCTCGCTCGAACCAACGTCCGACGAGGAAGTCCACGAGACGCACTGAGGAGAGTGTGATCATTGCCTGACCGGCGACTACAAACAGGGTGCCTTCTTTTGGCCTGCACAGACTGCTAAAATATTCGTCCCTTCATGTTGTTGCGTACTCGGAGGTCTGGTCCATGCCCACATCCACATGAGCCCCCTTTGATCGTCCACAACCTTGGACAGGTAGGCAAACCATAGGGAGACCTAAATGAAATCCAATACAATGCAAGTCAAGGATCCCGTATGCGGCATGAGCGTCTCGTCGGAAAAAGCGGCCGGCCACTGGGAATACGACGGTAACACCTACTTCTTCTGCTCCGAACACTGCCTCGAGAAGTTCAAGGCCGATCCGTCGGCTTTCGTGCCTGCCTCCGACGTTAAGGACCCCGTGTGCGGCATGAGCGTGGACCCGTCCGCGGGCAAACCGATCTACGAATACGAGGGCACCACCTACCACTTCTGCTGCTCGGGCTGTATGGAAACATTCAAGGCCGAGCCCGAAAAGTACCTCGCACCCGATTACAAGCCCATGGGCATGCCCATGAAGATGAAGCACGCACCTGAGAAGCCGGCGTCGGAGCATAAAGATCCCGTGTGCGGCATGACCGTCACGCCCGAAAGCGCCGCCGGAAGCTTCGAGCACAAAGGCACCACCTACCACTTCTGCTCAGAACACTGCCTGGAAAAGTTCAAGGCCGATCCCGGCGCCTTCCTCGGTGAGAAACCGGCGGCTCCGGACAAGCCGGCTCCCAAGGGCACGCGCTACACGTGCCCCATGGACCCCGAGGTCGTTCAGGACCACCCCGGCGCGTGCCCCAAGTGCGGCATGGCCCTTGAGCCCATGGAGGTCACCGCGCCGGCCACGAAGACCGTCTACACCTGTCCCATGCACCCGGAGGTCAAGCAGGACGAACCCGGCGCCTGTCCCAAGTGCGGCATGGCACTGGAGGCGAGCACCGTGACGGTCGAAGAGGAAAATCCCGAGCTCAGGGACATGGCCCGGCGCTTCTGGGTGGCCCTCGCTTTGACGGTTCCCGTGTTCGCCGTGGCCCTCACACACATGGTGCCCGCGCTCAAGGCCATGCACATCTTCTCCACCCGCACGGCGGGCTGGATCGAGTTCGTCCTGTCCACGCCGGTCGTCCTGTGGGCCGGGTGGGTGCTTCTGAAGCGCGGGTGGAACTCGGTGGTCAACCGCAGCCTGAACATGTTCACGCTCATCGGCATGGGCGTCGGCGTTTCCTATGTGTACAGCGTGGTGGCCCTGCTCTTCCCCCAGATATTCCCTCCCACATTCCGCGACGCCGACGGGCAGATCGCCACCTACTTCGACGCCTCGGCCATGATCACCGTCCTGGTCCTCCTCGGCCAGGTCATGGAACTCAAGGCCCGCAGCCGCACCTCCAGCGCCATCAAGGCACTCCTGGGCCTCGCGCCCAAGACCGCCAGGAAAGTCGACGACGACGGGACCGAGAAGGACGTTCCCCTGGACGAAGTCCAGCCGGGTGATACCCTGCGCGTCAGGCCCGGCGAGAAGGTGCCCGTGGACGGCGCGGTCCTGGATGGCTCCAGCTCCGTGGACGAGTCCATGATAACGGGAGAGCCCATACCGGTCGAAAAGGCATCCGGCGACTCCGTTACGGGCGGGACCGTCAACGCCACCGGCAGCTTCACCATGCGCGCCGAGCGCGTCGGCAGCG
>JBJKRE010000004.1:0-11001 GCA_046704825.1 Acidobacteriota bacterium | reverse complement strand
AACTGGCGGTAAGTTAAGCGGCGAAACAGCCGAGGAGAAACTTGGTTATACTTGGGCCGTAACCGGAAATTATACTTTTGATCTAACACCGACTATGAATGCCTATAGCCAGGAAAAGAACATGGAGATCTCCCAGCTGGGCCATACATTGCCGCCATTTTAGGTCGCCATATGAAGAGAGTAACGGAAGCGGATCAAGTGTGCAGGAATGCTATTTCTTTTAGCGCCCAATAGAGGCTATGGCGATGCGGTACACCAAAGGAGGTAGCTCTAATGAGTGAAAATGCTATTGACGTGGTCGGAGGGGCAGCTCTTGTGTTAGTGGGCCTCCTAATGATATGGCACCCCGGACATATGGTTCGTGACGCTACTGATAGAAGCGTGATTATTGGTAGGCCCCCTTCCGAAAGAGCAACAGGACTTATGATGCGATATGCAGGTGGGCCACTGTTCATATTGACAGGCATCCTATTTCTGTTCAAAGTATGGTATACGACGCACTTAGGTGGGACTGACAACATCATGGTTCTTGATAATCAACGACTACCATACAGAAACAGGGAGGCGCAAGATCATGAGACTGTGGCGCGCGGGGTGGCTCGTTCCGCATGATGACGGGTCTCTGCAAGAGATGGCCACTAAACTGCAGAGCCATGGGCGCCATGCATTTGGAGTGATCTGCATGTTGTTGGCGTCTGCTGGAACGTTAATTAGTGTTCTTACCAATGTGTCCATTTGGAATGGTCTTGCATGTGCAGCTACGCCAATTGTCATTCTAATATTGTTTGACCTCGTTACTTTCCCTCCATGGATAAGAAAGTCCATTCGAGACTCTGTAGAGGACTATGTCTTTGCCTTGAAGGATTACGAGAGATGGACATCACAGCGAAAGCAAGAGTATCTTGACCGTAGCCTCTACTACATCAGACATGGGGAGCGTGCTTTGAGGAAAATTTCAGCTTACCAAAAATTGCGGGCGAAGATCGAAGAAGAACACAGCAAGACCAGAAACTAGAGTACGGACATCGGGGCCTGGTCTTACCTGTTAGCATATTCTGCGGTAGCAGCTCCATGGTGCCGGTTTAGCTGTGGAGGTCCAGGCGGAAGCGGCCGCCCTCACGAACACCGCCACCTACTTTTACGTGTGGGACGAGGTGGGCAGCGTCCGGGTGGTCACGAACGGGTCCGGCGATCTTGTTTCGGTCCACGACTACGAACCCTACGGTGTGCAGATCCCGCCCGAGGCCTCCACCAACATGGCCGCGGACAGCCTTCCGGGAGAGGCCCCACTCCCCTAGTCAATGTGTCATCTATGGCCGGGTCGAGGGCCGTGGCACGTGTCACTCTTGGGTTCGGCTACAGCAATTTGTGATGGGCGGTGATCCGTTCAATCTGGCGCGCCTTTAGGCCGGCCTCCTCTGCGTGCGTGCGCCACCTGGCCACCGCGTCGCGAACCTCACCCAGGACCGTCGGGGCCGTCCCAATCGCGAACCTCTCGGCGAGATCCAGGAGGTCCTCCCGCGTGATGTCGGCAAACTTGCCTTTGACGCCGAGGAGGTGCTGGTAGGTCCATTCTCCCTTCGGATTGAATGCGTGCGTCACGTCGTAGGCAGGGGCCAGCTCCCACGCACCTCCTTCGCGAAGGAGGAAAGAAATGTTCTTGGTGTGGTCGTCGCAGTTGGCGGCCATAACGTTGAATGCGATCCTTCGAAACGCCTGCTCAAGGGTTTCATACCCCATGTTGAGATCCCGCATCGTCAGGAAGAGCTGGCTGGCGTCGTGCGTGGCCCGTTGCCGGAAGTCCAAATGGGCCATGGCGCAGAGCGTCTGCAGGTGGTGCTTGGTGTTCCCTTCGCGGTCGAAACGCCGGGTCATGAAATGGGCCCGGCCCCCCTCCTCGAGGAGGCGACAAGTCGCCATCACAATTCCGGCGGCGTTTGCCATGAGATGGTACGCGAATTCGATGCGCCCGTATCCTTGACCCTCTCCGAGTTCGCGGTCGGTTCCCATGCCGTCGAACTTTAAAATCCAGTGCTCGAAGCCCTCAGGTACATCGAACTGCCCCGGGCGGATCTCCTGGGTTTCGGGGTTCCAGGCGATGACGGCCTTGGCTCGCGCCCCGCCGGCCGATGTCCCGACGCGGATGATTTGGGCGAGGGCAGCATTTGCCAGGTCGTCAGTGTCCAATCGGCCGGTAAACGCCAAGCGGGCGCCCTCCACCAGACTGGGCAGTTGGAGGGCAGTACTCGCGGCCCGAGTGGCCCCGCGGGCGGGCTTGAATTCCAGCGCCCCAAGGCCGCGCTTGTTCATGTAGGCCAGCCGGTCCAGGGGGGTGATGTCTTCTCTCGCCACACCCTCCCGGGCCATCCACGCGTCCACGAGGGCGTTTCCGAAGTCGTCAGGGAGTACGTCGGCGAGCAAGGCCGGGAGGCGCCGGAAGGTCATCTCGGGGAGATGGGTGAAGACAAAGGGCTCTCCCGCCTTGGATAGGGGCATGGCGAGCGGGGCCAACTCGATGCCCGACTTCACGAAAGCCGGGTCGTATTCGAAGGCGTAATAACCAAGTGCCGGGTCGAGCGCCACCGCACCGACACTCCTCCCCCAGGCGCGCACTTCGATCGCTTCGACGGGCTTATACATGGGCCTTCCGCCGGGCATGACGCTACCGGGAGGCTCGCTGACGCGGGTGCTTGGTCTTCAGCACCTGCAATGGACTGATGGTGACCTGGGGGGCCAGGGCGGAGAGCCAATCCGTCCTCTCGAGAGCCCGTAGGACCCGTACTAACGAGCGAAGCGTGGCTCCTTTACCGGATTCAAGATTCTTGACGGCGTTCAGCCCGACGCCCGCCCTTGCGGCCAGTTGCCGCTGGTCGAGATCCAGGCGAAGACGCAAAGTCCTCATCTGGCCCCCTAGTTCAACCAACCATTCGGAATCGCGTAGTTGCTTATCCATCAAAAGCCCTCCTTAGGGCTGATAACATGTGATAATCTTAATATAGCCCCATTACGGGATGTTATCAAGAGGATGTGAATATAGCGTGCACAGTAATATCTATATCAGCCCTAAATCAGTTTATTAGTTATGATTGTGGCTATAGTAGCCCATTATAGGGCTATTTGTTGGCATCACATCCATGGTACTCGAAAAAGGGGGATTGATCTTCCTGCCATTCGGACATCTCAAGGTATTAGCGCACAGCAGAAAGGCCCCTCCGAAAAGGGGCCCGTGAAGTAGGAGGTAGGCGAGAGGTACTCAACCCGGCTTTGGTCTGAAAGCCATCGCAACAAAATCGCAAGTTCGGATGGGTGGCAAGGGGCTGCCGGGAGGACTCCTGGGAAAACGGCGATTCCGCGCAAAGCCTGCCGGGCGGTCCTTTCGGGCACCAGTGAGCAATCCAGGTGAGAGCGGTGAATTCATTCTTGCAGCCCTTCGGGACCAAGGGGTCGGAGGTTCAAATCCTCTCGCCCCGACCAACAAGATTCTTTCCAAAGACATTCAAGGGTGTGAGAAGTTGAAGGGCGGGGGTGTGTCCCTGGTCTTCAAGGCTCCGCCGCCAACTGCGCGGGGACCCTGGAAAACACGGACGGCTCCCCGCCCCGGAGTTCCTGCGGCGCTCGGGACGCCGGGAACGGGCTGACCCCGTAACGGGCTGTCTGCAGGGATCCTTTTCCGGCTGAAACCCTTCTCCCGCCGACTTACATTAATCCATATATATGCGGTGGCGCTTCGGGGGTATCGACCGCGCGCAGGCAGGCGGGGGGGCTGTATGGAACAGAAAAACCGCGGGATCCGGGGCCTGGCCGTTGCCGGCGGGCTGATTTTCTGCGTGGGCACGCTCGATCCACTGGAGGGGTCGATCCTCGTTCTTCTGGGCTGCGTGCTCGTGACCGCGGGGACTCGCGTCCGGCCTCACGGCAAGGCCGCGGTCTTTTGCTGGCGGTGGACCTTGGGACTGATGGCGGTTGGCGTCGCCGCACTGTGGGGACTGAGCGCCCTCGGAGGCGTCGGCGGAAGGCTCTTTCGGGACCCAGCATGGGCGCGTCGGTCCGGAGCGGGGACAGAAGAATCTTCCTTTGGTGGTCCTGAGGCCGGGGACGCCCTAAATTGTCTGTGCCATTATTTTATCTGCGGAAGTGAGGGAGAGGTTTGAGAGGGGAGGTGTCCATGAACTGGAAGTATATCGTGTTGGGGGGGCTTGCCGGGGGGGCATTGCTGAACCTGCTGGAGATCGCCGTCAACTCCTGGCTGTTGAGCCCGCACTACGCCCGATATCAGGACGCCGGCTATTTCCTTAAGGAAGCGAGAATACCCTTCGCGCCGCTCTGGGTGATGGGGCTGTTCGGCATAGGGCTCATACTGGCCTGGCTCTACGCCGTGGCCAGCCAGTACCTGGGCCGGCGCCCGGCGACCGCGGCCGCCGTGGGGTTATCGGTGGGGCTCGTGGCACACGTGCCCTACAACTTCAGCCTGGCATGCTGGAGCCCGCTGGGCACCTTCGTCCCTATGATGTGGATGGTGACGGGCGTGGTGGAGTACGTCCTCGCGGCGCTTCTGATCGGCTACATCTACGAGGAGACCGTGCTGGCCTGAGGGCCTCCGGAGGCTATCGGGGTGGGTGTTCGACGAGCTTCCACACGAAGCGCGCCTTCTCCATGCGCCTGAGGATGATGGCGGTTCGCCTGCGGGCCGCCCGGCTCCTGGTGCCTGGGTGCCAGCGGTCCGGGGCGGGGAGGCCCGCCACGAGTTCGGCGGCCTGCCGCCTGGTAAGTCTGTCGCACGAGGTCCCGAAGTAGGCCTCCGCGCCGGCTTCGGCCCCGTAAATGCCGGGACCGAATTCCACCACGTTCAGGTAGAGTTCCAGGATTCTCCTTTTGCCGAGGTCCCGTTCCAGCTGGATCGTTAGCAGGGCCTCCTTGATCTTGCGCCACGGGTTGCGGGAAGGGGAGAGCCAGAGGTTCTTGGCAAGCTGCTGGGTGAGCGTGGAGGCCCCCCGGGGGAACTCGTGCTTTTTCCAGGCCTCCTTCAGGGCGTCTTCCATTTCGGGAACGTCGAAGCCGTTGTCGGAGAAAAAATTGATGTCTTCCGAGACGAGCAGGGCGCACTTCAGGTCCGGCGAGATCCGGTCGTAGGGGACCCAGGTCTGCTCCACGTGCGGGACCCTGCCCTCGCGCCGTTCCCTTGCCTTGTAGCGTTCGATGAAGGACGTGGTGGGGGGATTGTGGCGGGCCAGCCGGGCGACGTCCGGCCACGTCAGGATCTCGTGAGCGGCAAAGGCCGCAAGAGCCGCAGAGCAACCGAGGACGGCCCACAGGACAAATCTCAGAAATCGCATCCTGCGGGGCGGTCTCGAGCGCCTGCCTGTCCTTTTCTCTCTGACGTTTCGCGCGACCATCGGCCTTCATCATAGCAGAAGGGGATTGGGATTCTGGATTTCGGGTTTGGGAATTGGGATTGGAGGGCGGAAGGCGGAAGGCGAAAGGCGAAAGTGAGTGCGGAGGACGTTTGTCTCCCAAGGGCTAAGGCCGAAGGGCTAAAGGCTGAAGCAAAGTTGGAAGTCGGAAGGCGGAAGTGGATGACGGCCGGGGACGGGCCTTTGAAGCAAGGAACATCACCGCAGAGTCGCCGAGAACGCAGAGAATAGATTGAGAACCTGCATTCCGAGGACGGCAAGCGGGAGACCTTCGAAGGCCTGGCCCCGACTCGATCACAGGGTCACTGGATCACTGAGCCGCCAGGCCGCGGAGAACAGGTCCATGCAGGCGGCGCAGAACTTCGGCTCCTTCAGGTCCACCTGTCCGACCGAATTGGAGAAGGCCATGGCGCAGGTGTAGTCCCGGCAGTGGATCAGCCCCGCGGCGTGCCCGAGTTCGTGGAGGATCTCTTTTTCCAGGCGGCGGAGCAGCATGTCCGGGTCGGGCGGCAACCCGTAAAAGGACTGGCGCAACCTGTGCAGAGAAACCACCGCCGCCCTGCCTTTCAGGACCGCCTCTCCGAAGACGAAGGTCAGGATCGGGACGCAAAGGTCCACTTCGGTGAGGCCCAGGCGGATTTCGTCCGGCTCTGCGGGCTGCTTCATGAGCAGCTTCAGGAGTACCGTCGAATGATACTGGTTCCGGCCCGGAAGGTATGCCTCGCGAGGGTCCAGCCGGGTCTGGTCGATTCTGCACCGGAGCCCCAGGACTTCGGAGACCGTCAGCGCGGCGTACTGCAAGGCGCCCGCGTCCACGTCGCCCACGGAGTAGAGGCGGAGGGTCGTCATGCCTTGTTCTGTCTGAGGCCGTACCGCTTGATCTTGTTGTAGAGGGTCGCGCGGTCGATGCCGAGGAGCCTCGCGCACTGGCTGATGTTCCATCCCTGCTCGTGGAGGGTCCTTTCGATGTGGCGCTTCTCCACCTCGGAGAGGGGCATGGTGGCCCGCTCGGCCTGTCCCTTTTCATGGTCCTCGCGCGTTTCCAGGGAGAAGTCGGAAGCCTGGAGATCCTCTCCCTTTGTGACCACGATGGCCCGTTCGATCGCGTTCTGGAGTTCGCGGACGTTGCCGGGCCACGAGTGTCCCCTCAGCAGCTCCAGGGCAGGACGCGAGACCGCACGGACCGACTTTCCGACCCGCTGGGCCGCGCGTCCCAGGAAGTAGTCGGCGAGCATGGGGAGGTCCTCCATGCGGTCTCTCAGGGGGGGGAGGGGAATCTGGAAGACGTTGATCCGGTAGTAGAGGTCCTCCCGGAAGGACTTGTCGGCGACCATGGCGGACAGGTCCTTGTTCGTGGCGGCGATCACCCGGAAGTCCACGGGGATCATCCGGGATCCCCCCACGCGGCAGATCTGCTTTTCTTCGAGCACCCGCAGGAGGTCGGTCTGGGTCTTGAGCGAGATGTCGCCGATCTCGTCCAGGAACAGGGTTCCGCCGTCGGCCAGTTCGAACTTCCCCTTGCGGCGGTACTGGGCCCCCGTGAAGGCGCCGCGTTCGTGCCCGAAGAGCTCGCTTTCGAGGAGGCCCTCGGGGAGCGCTCCGCAGTTCACCGTCACGAGCGGCATAAAGCGCCTCAGGGATGCGGCGTGGATGGCCTTGGCCACCAGTTCCTTGCCCGTACCGCTCTCCCCCAGCACGAGTACGGTGGCCTCCGTCGGCGCCACGGTCTCGATGAGTTCCTTGACCCGCTTCATGGGAACGCTGTCGCCCAGGATGTCGGGGAAGTGCGAAACCTCCTTGAGGCTGGTCTTGAGGGCCTCGTTTTCGCGCTGGAGGCGCTGCCGCTCCACAGCGTTGCGGACCAGGTGTTCCAGGTCGTCCGGATCGAAGGGCTTGGTGATGTAGTCGTAGGCCCCCTGCTTGAGGGCCTGGACGGCCGTCTCCACGGACGCGTAGGCCGTCATGATGATGACCGTCGCGTCGGGCTTGACGTGGCGGATTCGCTGCTGGAGCTCCAGTCCGTCCATGCCGGCCATCTTGATGTCCACGAGGAAGATGTCGAAATCCTGACGGGCCATGCGCTCGAGGGCCTCCTTGGCGCTGGAGGCCACTTCGACGCCGTAGCCCTCGTCTCGGAACCAGGCCTTGAGAGAATCCCGTACGATAAGCTCGTCGTCGACTATCAGAATCCATGGATTACCGGCCATAGCACGTCCTTTCAGGTCGAATCCTCATTAATGCAGAGACCTCGCGGGCTTGTCAACGCGCCGGGGGAGCACCGCCGAACGATTCGCCCGAGTAGGGCACGGCGTTGTCCCCTTCCGGAGGGCTGACGATCGGCTTGAGCGGGAAGTAGAGGGTGAACACCGTACCCTTGCGCGGTTCCGAGAACACGTCGATTTCCCCTCCGTGGCGCTTCACGATCCCGTAGACCACGGCCAGCCCCAGGCCGACGCCGTAGGTCTCCTCCTTCGTGCTGAAGAAGGGTTCGAAGATGTGTTCCAAGGTGTCGGCATCCATCCCGGCACCCGTGTCCCGCACCCGGAAGAGTACGCCCGCCTTGCCCGGCGCCAGGCTCGTCGAGACCTCCAGGACCCCCTCCTGGGGCATGGCCTCGCAGGCGTTGATCATGATGGCGATGAGCGCCTGGACGATCTGCTGTCCGTTGCACGAGAGCTGGGGGAGGTCCGGGTCGAGCCGCTTGCGGACTTCTATGTTCTGGAGGTCAAGGCGGTGCTGGACGAGCCGGATGGCCTCCTCCGCCAGGTGCGCGGCGTCGTGGTTCTCGAGCCTGAGCGGCTGCTTCCTCGAGAACTTCAGGAGGTCGTTCACGATGTCGCCGCACCGGGCGGCCTCGCTCTCCATGAGTTCGAGGTAGCGCACGTCGTCCTCCCCGAGGGAGTTGTTCTGCTTGGCCAGTCGCTTCCTCAGAAGCTTGGCGTAGGTCCGGATGCCCGCGAGCGGGTTGTTGATCTCGTGCGCGATGATCGCCGCGAGCCGCCCAAGGGTGGCCATGCGTTCCATCCGCAGGAGGTGGCTCTGCGCGCGTTCGAGTTCCTCTGTCTTGCTCGCGACCTTCTTCTGAAGGGTCTCGTTCCAGTGCTGGATGACCTGCATGGCCTCCTTGAGCCGGCGCGTCATGTCGTTGAATGCCGCGGCGAGGATCCCCATTTCGTCGTGAGACCGGACCCGAATGACGTGGTCGAGGTTCCCGGCGGCCACCTTCTGGGTGCCCTCGAGCAGAAGCCGGAAGGGCTTGTGGACGAGGAGAAAGGTGAAGAGCACGGCGAGCACGGCGGCGAGGATCACCGACAGCGCCACGCCCGTGACGGTCTTGCCGACGAAGGCGGTCATGGCCTTGTCCACCTGCCTGAGAGACATGTTCACGTCGAGCACGCCCAGTATCTTGTCGGACCTGATGTGCGCGTGGCAGGGCGCGTTGTAGCACGCGGCCTCGTTCTCGATGGGCTGGATGATGCCCACGGTTCTGGACCCGTCCGCTTCCCTGAATATCCGGATCCGGTCGCTCTTTTCGGGGCGGACCAGGGTCTTGCCCTGCGCGTGGCAGGCGATGCACGCTTCTGCCTGCTTGTTCACCATCGTCCCCCGCTCGGACTTCTCCGTGGAGTAGATGATCCGTCCCTCGCGGTTGAAGATGCGCAACCGCACCATGCCAGGTTCCGTGGCGATGGTGTCCATGATCTCGTGGAGCTGCTGGGTGTTGTTCTGGAGCATGGAGGAGCGCGCTGACCGGCGGACGAGGTCGGCTATGCGGTCCGCCGACTGGTAGACGGCCTCCTGCAGGCCGGCGCGGTGCCTGAGCGACGTGTAGTTCCGGAGGGCGCCCGTGGTGTGCACCATGGGGGCCACGAGGGTGCCCATGAGCTTGAGGGTGAGGCCGTGGAACCACCACGTCTTTTTCACGAATCCCCCCAGTGCGGCCCGGCCCTTGACGAGAGGAGAACGGCCGTGGCCACGTCCTGCCGCCGCCATGTCAGGGCCCGTCCGAAGCCGGCCCCCCGGCCGGCCTTTTATCAATATAGGACGGTGCCGTGCGAACGGCGAGAGATTCTGTGGAAAAGAACGGCACTGCGTCACCTGACGCTCCTGCCGCCCACGGGGAAATTCTCCACATCGCAACTACCGTGCCCGGGGGTGCGGCAACCGACGGAGCGTCGTGTTGGCGCTCAGATCTGCTCCCGCATGAAATCGCGCCTGAATCGGTCCCATGCGTCCGAGCCGAGGCAGGGGACGATGCCGTCCACGGGCTGGCCCCCGTCGGCCGCGGTGGCGAAGTCTTCCTGGTATTCGCGTACGAACGTCCTGAACCTGTCCACCTCCTTCTGGAGGTAGCTCCGCGCGCCTGCAGCCACGTGGAGGGAGGGGAGGTCCTCGTCCAGTCGGGTCGGCCTCAACAGGACGAACCACGCAGCGCCGTAGGGGTCGTGGGCAGCCCTGGAGGGGTCCGGCGAGAGTTCGACGTTCACGTCTTCCACGATGCCTTCCGCAGGCGCGGAGAGATGGGCCAGGCCCTTGTCCTTGTACATCCTCACCAGGGGTTCTCCGGCCTTGATCCGGGTTCCGACCGACGGCAGTTCGAGACCGTCCGGGGGCCCCATCATCTGCCAGGCGAAGGTGTCCATCCCGACGCGGACGCGCCCGGTGCGCTCGAGGGCACCCCAGGCGTGTCCGTCAGAGAGGAAGAGGCCCTCGGGGATGGAAACCTTCCACTGCAGGGCATCCAGGGGCACGACCTGGTGTCTTGCCGCTGCGCCGGAGGTCCGATCCGAGCGCCTCTTCCTGATGACCAGAGCGTCCAGGAGAATCAGTGCTACGATGGCGAGTGCGACGAGTACGGCGACCATTGGGATCACCTCCTTTCCCGGGAGGGACCACCCGAGGAGCATTCTGCCGGCTGCCGCCTCCGCGTTCCCTTCCCGCTTCTTTATAAGCAAGGGGCCTGCCAAATTGTCGGTTTGCTGGAACACGTGTAATGCCCTGCAATTACTGGTAAAAGCGGAGGCGTTGGGAGAGGCTGTTTTGGGGCATGTTGAAAAAGACGGCGGGGCGCCGCCGCTGTCGATTATTTGTGTTTGGGCAAAGCCAGTATTATCAATAGGATACGCTTATATCAACCGGTGTGTAGAAAACGGCGACAGCCCGTAGAACAATTCCACACTCCGTGCGGCGTCAGAAAAGCCCTTGACACGTCGCTCCGAGGGGACTAAATTAACCATCTGGTTAGTTAAACTTTTGGTCAATTCTGGCCATCGAGAGGAACATGACGAGAAGAAGGAACGGCGAAACGGGTAAGCACGGAGGGGCGGAGGCGCGCAACCGCGTTCTGGCCGCCGCCTCCGAGGAGTTCTCCGTCGAAGGTTTCGCCGGGGCCCGGGTGGACCGCATCGCGCAAAGGGCTGGCGTGAACAAGGCCATGCTTTACTACTACGTGGGCGACAAGGAGGCCCTGTACGAGGCCGTCCTCATGAACAACTTCACCCTGCTGACCGAGGCGATGCAAGCGGCGAAGGAGGGTTCGAAGGGCGCGGAGGATCAGCTCCGGTCGGTTCTGGCCGCCCTCGTGCGGACC
>JBJKRE010000003.1:0-3113 GCA_046704825.1 Acidobacteriota bacterium | reverse complement strand
CAATACTTGCAATTTTCTTGCAATCGGACTCTTGTTTCTACTGTAGAAATGTCGAATGGGGAACTGCAGGCAGGCTTCTTATTCTCTCTAACATCAACAAGATGAAAGAGATGGCGGAGAGGGAGGGATTCGAACCCTCGGTCCCGGTTTTAGCCAGGACAACTGCTTAGCAGGCAGTCCTGTTCGGCCACTCCAGCACCTCTCCGCAAACAGGTGGCCTCAGAGATTATAGGGGCAGGAGGGCTTTGGAGTCAACGCGGCGGGGGGGCTCTTGGTTGTGGGTTATGGGTTTTAGGTTTTGGGTGTTGGGTTGAGGGAATCGCGACCTGAAGGTCGCTCCTGCGGACCGGTCCTCAAGAAAGCCGAACGGGCGGGGTAAGCCCGCCCGTCCGATTGCTGCGGAGGGGACCTGTAAGCCGGATTCTGTACCCCGGCGAACCGGGGTGGCAGCCATTCCTCTGGGACCGCCGTCACCGACGGCCTCAAGCGGCCTACCCGGAGGCACGGCCGGGCCAGCCTTAGCGCCTCCCTATTTGGCCTTGCTCCGCACGGGGTTTACCCTGCCGCCCCTGTTACCAGGAGCGCGGTGGGCTCTTACCCCACCATTTCACCCTTACCTGGCTCGCGAGAGCCTTCGGCGGTGTATTTTCTGTGGCACTTTCCGTAGGATCGCTCCTCCCTGCCGTTAGCAGGCGTGCCGCCCTGTGGAGTCCGGACTTTCCTCCACGGCCGAAGCCGCAGCGGCTGCCCGGTCCCCTCCGCATCCATACTGTAGGCTCAAGACCCCCCGGAGTCAACGAGAGCGCCGGTGTTGACTTCGAGCGGCCAATCCCTATAATATCTCTGGGCCGACGGGCCGTTAACTCAGTCGGTAGAGTATCTGCCTTTTAAGCAGAGAGTCACTGGTTCGAGTCCAGTACGGCCCACCATGGGCGTCCCCATCGTCTAGCCCGGCCTAGGACACAGGCCTTTCACGCCTGCGACGGGGGTTCGAATCCCCCTGGGGACGCCAATGAACACACTAAACCGCCTCCTGCCGGGGAGGCGGTTTTTTTCGTCGGTGTTGATTTCAGCCCCATTCTTAGCCATACTATTAAAGCCAATGTGCAAAAGGTGCCTCGAGATGAACGACGTTTGGACAGGCCGATCCCCCACCATCCGTCCCGGGCCGAGGGCCGGTGCCCGGCCCCGCTCAGGACGTACCGATGCGGGATGGGGGGCTTAAAGCGTGCCGGAATCCGGCATTCACGGCGCGCGTCCACCCCGGAGATCCCATGGCTAGGAGCTCACGTGAAAAGGGCGGGGGCGGAGAAGCGCGGCGCCCCTATTGCAGGCTGATCCTGGGGTGCGTCGCCTTCACCGCTCTGCTGGTCCTGTCCGGCGGCTACGCCTGGTTCGCCGGGAACCTGCAGTGGGCGTCCTTCGACATCAAGTGGATCCCCATGGCGCCGAGCACGGCGCTGGCCGTGGGCGTACTGACCGCGGTGCTCGGCCTTCGCCTCCGGAGCCGCCGGATCGACGGGTGGCACGTCGCCGCGTCGGTCCTCGCCTGGGCCACGGCGGTCTTCGCGGGGTTCCTCCTCCTGCAGTTCGCCTTTTTCCCCGGCCTGGACGTCGAACGCTTTCTCCTGCCCGTTCCCGGCAGGCTGAGCGGCGTACCGCTCGGGCGCATGTCGCCGCTCACGGCGGCCTGCCTGCTCCCGCTGGCCGCGGCGCTGACGCGGCCGCGCGACCGGGCCGCGGACCGGGAGGACGTCCACGGTCTTGCGGCGGCGCTCGCCATGGCGTCGGGGGTGGGGGGCTTCTTCGTGGTCGTGGGTTACGCGCATGACACCCCCATGCTGTACGGTGGGGACGTGATCCCTGTGGCCCTTTCCACTGGCCTGGCGGTCACGGCCCTGGGCGTGGGGGCCGTGTCGCTGTACGGGACGCGGGGATGGTGCGGCCGCTTTCTGCTCGGGCCCTCCCTGGGCGCTCGGATGGTGCGCACGTTCGTCCCGCTCGTGGCCTGTCTGCTCGTGATGATCGGCCTGCTGCACGTGGGGCTGGACCGCCTCCCGGTGCTGCAGAGAGGCCTCTGGCACGGCGCGTTCGTCCTGGCCATCCTGGCCGTGGGCACGGTGCCGGTGATCATGCTGAGCCGCTACTTCGAGACGACGCTCGACCGGGCCCAGAGCCGCCAGCGGGCGGCCGAAGCGGCCCTGAAGGCGTCGGAGGAGAAATACCGCGCGCTCTTCAACACGGCGGGAGACGCCATCCTCGTCATCGACGAGGAGGGCGTGCGCTCGTGCAACCAGTTCGCCCTGGCGCTCTTCGGATGTGAAGAGAGCGGCCTGATCGGGCACAGCCTTCTCGAGTTCTCCCCGCCGCAACAGGCGGACGGCCGCCCGTCGGAAGAGGAGGCCGCCGAGCACTTCAGGCAGGCCCTTCACGGGAGCCCGCAGCGCTTCGAGTGGACGCACGAGAGGGCGGACGGCGAGACCTTCGACGCCGCGGTGACGCTCACGCGGTTCGACGCGGACGGCAGCCCGTGCGTGCAGGCGATCATGCGGGACATCACCGCCGAAAAGAGAACGCGGGCAGCGCTCCGGCACGAGAGGGACCTCATCGAACGGATCGTGGAGACGAGCCCCGCCGCGATCTTCGTGACGGACGGGGACAGGCGGATCACCTTCGCGAATTCCCGCGCCCAGTCCCTCATCGGCGTGACCCAAAGCTCCAGGACCGACGGCGTCTTCGAGAGGCTCGACTGGACCTACTCGGAACTGGACGGAACGCCCATGTCCGAGTCGGATCTGCCCTCGAGCGTCGTCATGGCCACGGGACGGACCCTCTTCGACAGGCACATGGTCCTGGCCTGGCCGGAGGGCAGGAAGGTCGCGCTCTCGGTCAACGCGGCGCCCCTCCTGGGCCGGGACGGCCGCCCGGAGGGCTGCGTGCTCTCCATCGAGGACATCACGGACCTGCTGCGCAGGGAGGAAGACCGCGCGCGGCTGGAGGCGGAGAGGCGGCGGAGCCAGGAGCTGGAGCGCCTGACCCGGCTGCTGCAGGGGCTGGCGCACGAGGTCCGAAATCCCCTGTTCGCGCTCACCGTCAACGCGGAAGTGCTGAAG
>JBJKRE010000002.1:0-2510 GCA_046704825.1 Acidobacteriota bacterium | reverse complement strand
ATCCTCGACTCCGTGATCAACAAGCCCTGATGGGGCCTCCCGGCCGGGCGATGGCGCGTGGTGGGCTTCCAAGAATGAGCCGTGGGGAGCTTGTGGGGCCCAGTCCTTCAGAGACTGGAACGCCCGGTCGCTGACGGACCCCATGTGAGCCACAGCGGCCCGGTCGTAAGGTGCCGGGCCGGCCCTGACCGGGAGGAAAAAATCGCGGGGGCGTGAGATCATCCTCTGCCGGTGGCTCGCCGAGAGCGCACCCCTTAAGTCGGGTATTGAAAGGACTTATGATCTCATTTCCCTGGCTCTTTCTCGTCTCACTGTCCGCCGGCTTCGTCGGCGCCATGGCCGGCATGGGCGGGGGCATCATCCTGATCCCTGCCCTGACGCTCATGGGCATGGACATCAAGCACGCCATCGCCATCTGCATCGTGTCGGTCGTCGCCACCTCGAGCGGCTCGGCCTCGGCGTACGTGCGCGACCGCATCACGAACCTCAAGGTGGGCATGTACCTCGAGATGTTCACCATCATCGGCTCGCTGGCCGGCGCGGCAATCACCGTCGTCTCCAGTGAGAGGCCGCTGTTCATCATCTTCGGCTTCGTGCTCATGGGCATCTGGGGGGTCATGTTCACCCAGCGGCACATGGACTGGAAGCCGGCGAAGAACCCCGACCGTTTCACCCGGTGGCTGGAGATGGAGGGGGCCTACTACGACAAAGCCCAGCGCCAGGAAGTGGCCTACCACGGCACGAGGGCGTGGGCCGGCGGCCCCATGATGTTCGGCGCCGGATTCATCGCGGGTCTGCTCGGCGTGGGCGCAGGTGCGGTCAAGGTCCTGATCCAGGACATGATCATGGGCCTTCCACCCAAGGTGTCCACAACCACCAGCAACCTGATCATCGGCGTCACCGCTCTGGCGGGCACCAGCGTCTATCTCGCCGCGGGCCTCATCGATCCCGGACTGGCCGCGCCGGTCATCCTCGGCGTGATGCTCGGGGCCCTGCTGGGGACGAAGCTGCTCGTTCGCATCAGCAACCTCATGGTCCGCCGCTTCTTCATGGTGGTCCTGCTGGTACTCGGGGCCGAGATGATCGTCCGGGGCCTTCTGGGGGCGCTATGAGAGAGAACGCGACCGCACTCGAACACCGTATGGAATCGCTGGTGGGCCTCATCCTTCAGGTGGGCGTCATCACCAGCGCGAGCCTGCTCATGATCGGCCTGGCCTGGCACTGGTGGGTCACGGGGAGCCTGACCTTCCACTACCAGATCAAGGACCTGAACCTCTTTCAGTTCGTGGTGACCGACCTGCACCTGGCCTTTACGGGGCAGTTCCGCCCGCGGCTCTTCCTCAGCCTGGGCATCGCCGCCCTGCTGCTCACGCCCTACATCCGCGTGCTCGTCTCCGTGTTCTTCTTCGCCTTCGTGGAAAAAAACCTCAAATACACCCTCTTCACGACCTTCGTCTTCGCCGTCCTCACCTATACGTTGTTTCTGCACTGAGGAGGCCCGCTGCGCGGGCGCTTCGCGCTCTGAAAAGTGATCAAGTGATCAAGTGATCAAGTGAAGAGTCGCGGGCATGCCTTCGAAGGATCGTCCCCCACCGTCTTTGCTTTAGCCTTTAGCCCTTCGCCCTTAGCCTTCGGGAAACAATTTTCCCCTCCGATCCCATTTTCGCCTCCCGCCTTCCGCCTGGCGCCTTTCCATCGGGCCACCGTCTGTCGCAGTGTGAAGTCGGTTCTTCTCCATCTTCTCTCCGCGTCCTCTGCGTCTCCGCGGTGAGATTCCTCTCTTCGAAGCTCTTCCGTCTGCCTTAGTCCAAATCCGAAATCCCAATTCCCAAATCCCCAATTCCCCTTATCCCTTGCCAAAAAAGGCGGTTAGGAGTATGATTCCCGTTCGGCGCCGGGTGCGCCGGTACGCTCAGAAGGAAGGCCGCTTAAGGAACTCGTCCACACATCACGCCAATACCGGGCACGATCATGGTTCCACGCGCGCGTCGCAGACGGGACCGCTCAAGGGAGGCTCGAGTGCGCCGCGAAGACATACGCAACATCGCAATCATCGCCCACGTCGACCACGGAAAGACCACGCTGGTCGACGCCATGCTCTGGCAATCCGGCATCTTCCGCGCGAACCAGGAAGTGGCCGAGCGCGTCATGGACAGCAACGACCTGGAGCGAGAGAAGGGCATCACCATCCTGGCCAAGAACACGTCCGTCACCTTCGACGGCGTCAAGATCAACATCATGGACACGCCCGGCCACGCCGACTTCGGCGGCGAGGTGGAGCGCGCCCTGACCATGGCGGACGGCGTTCTGCTGCTCGTGGATGCGGCCGAGGGCCCGCTGCCTCAGAGCCGCTTCGTCCTGAAAAAGTCCCTGGAGAAGAAGCTTCCGGCGGTCGTGGTCATCAACAAGATCGACCGCAGCGACGCCCGGCCGGAGGAGGTCCTCAACGAAGTCTACGACCTCTTCATCGACCTGGACGCCGGCGACGACCAGATCGACTTCCCCGTGAT
>JBJKRE010000001.1:0-10861 GCA_046704825.1 Acidobacteriota bacterium | reverse complement strand
TAGTCAACCAGGCGCTCATGGAGCTCGGCGCCACCATCTGCCGGAGGGGCGCCCCCGACTGTGTGAATTGCCCCGTGAGAAAGTGGTGCCGGGCTCTAAGGGAGAACCGCACCGCCGAACTGCCGCGGTCAAAGCCGCGCCCCCCCCGGCCCGTGTACGACGTGTCGGTAGCCGTCCTCTGGAAGGGCGACCGATTTGCCGTCACCCGCCGCAGGACCGACGGCCTCCTGGGAGGTCTCTGGGAACTGCCCGGCGGCAAATGGGAACCCGGAGAGGACGGGAGCACGGCCCTCCGGCGGGAGATGAACGAAGAGCTCCGAATCAGGGTCGAGATCGAGGAGGAGTTCGCGCCTGTCCGGCACGCCTACAGCCATTTTGAGGTGGTCCTTCACCCGTTCTCCTGCAGACTGCCCGACGGCGAGATGCCCGCCACGGCTCTTCCGTTCAAATGGCTGCGGCGGGACGAAATCCCCTCCCTCGCCTTTCCGGCCGGCACCCTCAAGATTTTCGAAAGGGTCTTCGGCGAGGGCGCCGCGCGAGCGGCGGACCACCCGGCCGACTGGGAAGCCGCAGGCGGATCCTCCCGTGGTGAGGGGCTTCCTTGACGGATGCCCGTCCGATCTGGTCTCATGGCCCGGGAGGGAAATTCCTTGAAGAAGACGGATAAGGTGCTTCTCTACGGAATCGCCGCCTTTGTCGCCGCGGGGGGACTATGCATCGGATGCCTGGTGGCCGCGGTCTTTCTGCCTTTTTCCTGGCTTTACCACGGCGGCGCCACCGACGCGGCCAAAGAGTTTCTCAAACGCGATACCGTTGTGAGGGCCAGGATCGGTGAGATTCAGGACTTCGGCTGGTTTCCCAACGGGACCGTAGAGGTGACCAACGGCAACGGAAGGGCCCATCTCGTCTTCTCTCTGAAGGGGACGCGCGGTGAGGGACGGGCCACCGTAGACCTCTCGAAGAAAAGCGGCGGCGACTGGCGGGTTACGTCGGCGACGCTGGCCATCGGCACGCAACACTACATCCTGAAACGGGCGCAACCCTCCTCTCCCGGAACGCCCACTTCTCCCCGGACACCGGGCCCGGAGTCGGGGTACTCCAAGGATTCGGCGGGGGGACTGGCCGTGTGACCCACGGCCACCTTCCGGGGCGGTCTATTCCTCGGGAATGGGATCCAGCGAAATCTTGAGCCTGAATTTTGTCCCCATGATATCCAGGACCGCTTCCATGGGTTGGCCCGGGACGAGGTGGAGCGAGGGCGGTTCCTGCACGGTGCCTGCGGTCGCTGCTTCCCCTGACTGCGGGGCAGGCTGCGCGTCTTCGCGAGGGAGGTTTTCCGGGGTTTCGGTGTGACGCCCCACAGGTTCCGAGAACAGAACTTCCGCCGGATCTTCCGCGCCGAAATCGGTCGTCATTACGTCGAAAACGGCGCTCTCCTGGGCGGAATCGAGCATCTCCTCGCTGCTGGGAAAAAGCTCCTCCTCCCGGCCTTCGCCGGACACCTCGGCGGCTTCCCGGGAGATTTCCTGGCCCTCTGCAGCGGCGTAGACCTCGAGGGGCCGGGAGAACAGCTTCCTCAAGACCAGTGCCGAAATGGCCTTCAGGGTATCCTCCACCCCGACACCCTCCGTGGCGATGGCCTCGAAGAAGGGCGTGCTGCCCGGATTCAACTGCTCGTCGATGGTTTCCAGATCGAGGATCTCCTTCAGGTCCCTCTTGTTGTACTGCAGGACGACCGGTGTGTCGTCGGCGTCCAGTCCGTCGGCCTCCAGGTTCTCCCGCATCTGCTCGAGAGAGTGCACGTTGGACTCGGCCATCTTGGTCTGACTGTCGGCGACGAAAACGATGCCGTCCACACCTTTGAGCACCTTCCTGCGGGTCTCATCGTAGAACACCTGCCCGGGAACCGTGTAGAGCTGGATGCGCACCCTGGCGTCGCGGGTGTCGCCCATCTCCAGGGGGAGAAAGTCGAAAAGGATCGTCCTGTCGGCGTCCGATGAGAGCGAGATCATCTTTCCCCTCGCCCCGTCGTCCATGTGCTCGTATATGTATTTCAGGTTGGAAGTCTTGCCGCTCAGACCGGGGCCGTAGTAGACGATCTTGGCCGTGAGCTCTCGAGAGGACGGGTTGTACAGAGCCATGGTCCCCCCTTTGCGAGACTAGCGGAACATGTCCTCGAGGGCCTCTTCTTCGGACCCGTATATCTTGATGATCTCGTTCAGGCGGGTGAGCTCCATCAGCTTGGTGATGGTCTTGTTGGGCTTCACCAGTTTGAGCCGCTTGCCGTTGTCCCCGTAGCGGTTCAGGTGACCGACGACTTCGCCGAGACCGGTGGAGTCCATGTAGTTGATGTGCTCGAGGTTCAGGATGACTCCTTCGACCTGGGCGTCGTCGAGGAGCTGGGTGAGTTCGCTGCTGAGGTGGGTTGCCGATTCGCCGATACTCACCTGACCCGTGATGTCCAGGATCGTGATGCTGTTGTCGAGGACCTTTTTGACGATTTTCATGGGTTGGAGCTTCCCTCCGGAGTGCGGTCGAGCGAGAAAGGTCCGGTGAGCGGCTGCCCGGAGGCGAAATCGTAGCTGTACCAGGACCCCTTTACAGACTGGCCGCCCTTCGTCAGGGAGCCTTCGAAACGGCCCATTTTTCCGTAGCGCTGGTCGATCCTTTCGATAACCAGAACGTTGTTCACGAACGTACCCTGGAGGCTGCCGGTCTGGCCGTTGTCGAGCCTGTAGTCGCCGGTTACCAGGGTCCCGTTCTGGCTCAGGTAGACGTCGCCCTTCGTACCCGCCGGCATGAGCGTGATGGACCAGTGCCCATCCAGGACCTGCTGAGTTTCCTGCATCTCTGCCCTGACCTTGCTCAGTTCGCTCTTGAGGGCCTTCTCCTCGGCGTACAGATCGTTGATCGACTTCACCAGGCGGGCGCGTTCGTCTTCCATCTCCTTGCGCACGTCGGCGTTGGCGAGGAGTTCCCTGGCCTGGTCCTGCGTCCGCGTCGCGGAGTCTCCAATGACGTCTTCGTCTGCCGAGATGGAGTCTTTGATGCGGGAGTCCAGCCTGGCCAGATCCGCCCACTTATCCTTCAGCACGGCCTGCTTGGTCGAGAGAAGCGTTTCGAGCGAAACGAGGCGGATGCGCTGGTAATCGCGCGTGCCGTCGGCCGCACGCGCCAGCAGGCCGACCATGCCCGCTACGAGAAGCACGCTCAATAAGGGATTCGTCCACCGCTTTCCCATGAAAAGAACAATAGCACACGGGTGAAGTCCAGGCAATATCCCCCCTCACGGACTTTCGGCCCGCCGGGATGCATATTCTGAACGGGAAAGCTTCCCCGTACCGGCCACCCGGTCCGCCGGTCCGGAGGGGAGGTTCTCTCCGCGAGCGCCCTCACGGTAGCCAGCCCTCTGTGCTAATGTGTCGGGCGGGAGTGAAAGGACGATGACCCGCGAACGAGCCATACTGGTCGGTGTGGCCTTGCCCCACCGGCCGCAGCATCACATAGAGGAGGACCTGGACGAACTCGCCGACCTGGTGGACACGGCAGGCGGAGATATTGTGAGGAGGGTCGTGCAGGTTCGGCCGCGGATCCACGCGGCCACGTACATCGGACGGGGGAAGGCCGAAGAGATCGCCGCTCTGTGCGTCGAGGAGCGGGTGGTCCTGGCGGTTTTCGACGACGACCTCTCCCCGGCCCAGACGCGCAATCTCGAATCCATATTCGGGTGCAGGGTCACGGACCGGACGGGTGTCATCCTGGACATCTTCGCCAGGCGCGCCCGGACGCGCGAGGCCCGGACACAGGTCGAGCTCGCCCAGTACACCTACCTCCTGCCGAGGCTGACGCGCGCGTGGAGCCACCTTTCGCGCCAGGCGGGCGGCATCGGGACCAGGGGCGTCGGCGAAACCCAGCTCGAAACGGACCGCCGCGTCATCCGCAAGCGCATCGCCTTCCTGAGGCGAGAGCTCGATCAGATCGCTGCGCACCGGGACGTCCAGAGGCGAAGGAGATCCCAGACCTTCGAGGTCGCGCTGGTGGGCTACACCAACGTGGGAAAATCCTCTCTCATGAACCGGATGACGTCGGCCGAGGTGGTCGTGGAGGACCGGCTGTTTTCGACGCTGGACACCACCTTCCGAAGGATGCACCTCGACGGGTTCACCGGGGACGTCCTCCTGATCGATACGGTGGGGCTTGTCCGAAAGCTTCCGCACCACTTGATCGCCTCGTTCCGCTCCACCATGGAGCAGATTCGGGAGGCGAGCCTCATCCTCCACGTCATCGACGTGGCCGAGCACAACTTTGAGGAGAAGAGCCAGACGGCCATGGCAGTCATGAGCGAGCTGCAGCTCGACAGCGTGCCCGTCCTGAGGGTCTTCAACAAGACTGACAAGGCTCCGGAGGCCTACGTGGACCGGGCCCGGAACCTTTACCCCGACGCCCTGTTCGTCTCCGCCCGGAACGGCACGGGCATCCCCGAACTCAAGACGGCTCTCGCGCAAGCGGTCAGGAAGTCTCTGGCGGGAGACAGCTTCTTCGTGCCCTATACCCTGTGGCCGCGATTCGTTGCCTTCAGGGACCGCTTGACGGTCCTGGGGTTGTCCTACGGGCCGGATGGGGTCCATCTCGCCGTCAGAGGGTCTTCCGAAGACCTCGACGATCTGCGCTCACTTCTCGCCTCCGGGACGTGATGGTGCCACGGGGCTCTGCGGATCATGCCGCGGAGGCGCCCACCCCGATGAGCATGGACCGGCAAGCCTGAGACTTGTGGCGCGCCCCGGATAGAGGACGCTGTCGAGTGGTTTCGGGTGCGAATTTTGTGTAGGCAGGCGGCCGGGATGGGACTCGCGAATCACGCTTCCGGCTTGTCCTCTCCTATGGGCGCAGGGCCCCGGTGGGTCCTGCCTTTGGCCCGCCCCAGGTACAGGGCGCTGTTGATCAGCCCTATGTGGCTGAACGCCTGCGGGTAGTTTCCGAGGTATCCACCGGTTTCCGGGTCGACCTGCTCCGAAAGCAGACCCAGCCCGCTCGATTTCTCGATGACCGAGTGGAAGAGCGCCTCGGCCTCGTCTATCCTGCCCGAGAGTGTCAGCGCGTTCACCAGCCAGAACGTGCACAAAAGGAAGGTCCCTTCCTGCCCGGGCAGCCCGTCGTCGCCCTCGTAGCGGTAGACCATTCCGTGATCCAGCAGCCGCTCCTTCGTGGCCCGGATGGTTCCCTGGACGCGTTCGTCCCCGAAGGGCAGCAGGCCCATCTTGGGAATGAGAAGGCTGGTGGCGTCGAGTGAATCGCCGCCGAAGGACTGGACGAAGCTCCGGGCCTTGCGGTCGAAGCCCTGTTCGAGGATGGCCCTCTTGATTCTGTCTCTTGTGCTGGCCCACCTCTCCGCGGGGGCTTCGAATCCCGTGTTCCGTGCCATCTTGACGGCGCGGTCCAGGGCGACCCAGCACATGAGTTTGGAGTAGGTATAGTGCCGGGGCCCGCCCCGCACTTCCCAGATCCCCGAGTCTTTTGACTCCCAGTTACCCTCCACTTCGGCTGCGACACCCCGGATGAAGGCCCAGTCCTCGGGGGTGATCTTCTTGCCGTACCTCGTCGTCTCGTAGAAGGCCAGCAATAGCTCGCCGTAGATGTCCATCTGCCGCTGCCGGTGCGCCGCATTGCCTATCCGCACGGGGCGGGATCCGCGGTACCCGTCGAGGTGGCCCAGCTCGACCTCCCGAAGCCTGAGTTCTCCGTGGAGCCCGTACATGATCTGGAACTCCAGGGGCTTTCCGTCGCCGCCGGCGATGGGGCGCACACCCTTGACCCATCGAAAGTAGGCCATCGCCTCCTCGGTGTGCCCCAGGCTGTGCAGGGCCTGCGCGGTGAAGGACGCGTCCCGGATCCAGGCGAAGCGGTAATCCCAGTTCCTCACGCCGCCCATGTGTTCGGGAAGGGACGTGGTCGCAGCCGCGGCGATGGCGCCGGTGTCGTGGTGGGTCAGGAGCTTGAGAGCCAGCTCCGAACGCACCACGTGCCCGTGGTGCGGCCCCTGAAAGACGCAGTGGGCCTCGTCGCAGGAGTGCGACCAGTCCTCCCAGTAGGCGAGGGTCTTGTCGAGGAAGGCCTCGCAGTGCTCGGGGTAGCGGGTGATCCGGTGACCGTACTGCAGGACCACCCATACGCTGTCTCCCGCTGACACCGTCACAGCCCCCGTCGCGCCGCCCTCCGCCGGTTCGAGGGGGAAGGGGGCCTGAAGGTAGAGTTCGCGGTCGTGCCACCTCACCGCGACGCCGTCGGGAGCTCTCTCCGCGCTCGAACTGACGCGCGCGTAGTCGAAACGCGGCTGGAAATCGACGCTCATGGGCACGTGCCCGGAAACGCCTTGTATTCTTCGAAAGATCGTCTGATGGGAGGGATCCTCACCCTTCATCGGGTCCCTGGCCGGCATGAAATCCGTCAGACGAACCTGCCCCTCGTCCGTGGTGAACGTGATGTCGAGGATATTCGTGTCGCCGAGGTAGGTTATGTCCGATCTGAAGTTGCCGGCGGGACGGATCTGGAACCATCCGCCTATCCGGTCGTCCAGAACGGCAGCGAAGACGCTCGGAGACTCGAGATGGGGAAAGCAACACCAGTCTATGGAGCCATCGCTTCCCACCAGAGCGCAGGTTTCCAGGTTCCCTATCAGCCCGTAATCGCTTATGGGCTTATAGCCCCGCCTCTTCTTGCCCGTGTCAGCCTCCTGCAGCCTCGTCAATATACCACACCTTGTTCCCGGAGGGCCTCACCATGGCCACCGGAAACCTTGCGGGAGCGGCCTCTCCGCCCGCCAGCACCTCCTGG
Organism: Acidobacteriota bacterium; assembly: GCA_046704825.1. GTDB lineage: Bacteria > Acidobacteriota > UBA4820 > UBA4820 > DSQY01 > CAVRTJ01. The sequence goes on along the minus strand of JBJKRE010000001.1, from coordinate 4,030 downwards.
AGCACCGGCCTCTTCTCCCTCCCGGACACCAGGAGAAAGACCTCACGTGCGGAATTCAGCGCGGGCATCGTCAGGCTGATGCGGACGGGCGGCGAAATACCCTCCGGCGCCCTGACCGCCACTACCCACCTCCGGGATTCATCGAGGGCTGAGGCTCCCGGGAACAGCGACGCCGTGTGGCCCTCGCCGCCCATTCCCAGGAGAATGAGGTCGAAGGCGGGTGCGTCTCCGAAGAAATCGCGGAGGACCTCTTCGTAGGATTCGGCGGCTGCGCCGGGAAGGCCCTTCTCGGCCTCGATTCTGTGTATGTTGGCCTCCGGAATGGGGACCCGGGAGAGCATGGCTTCCCACGCCATCCGGTAGTTACTGTCCGCATCCTTCGGAGGAACGCACCGCTCGTCGCCCCAGAATACGTGAACGGCGTTCCAGGGGATGCGGTCCTTGAAGTCGCTCGAGAGGAGTTCGTAGAGCCTCCTCGGCGTGTGTCCACCGGCGAGCGCCACGGAGAAGCGGCCCGACTCGGATGCCCGGAGGCGAGCCAGTTCGACCACGTCGTCCGCAGCCGCTCGGCTCAACGCGGCGATGTCGGCAAATCGTTTGACCTGTTCCTTCATTTCGTGACCCACCCGTTCGAAGTTCCCGCGAGGAGTTCGTCCGCCTCAGAGGGCCCCCAGGAGCCGGCCTCGTAGAGGACGGGTTCGATGTGTCTTTCCAGAACGGGCGTGTAGAGGCGCCACGCCGCCTCCACCTCGTCCGCGTGCACGAAGAGCGTCTGGTCCCCTATCACCACGTCCTCGAGGAGGGTCTCGTAGGCCTCCGGAAGGGGCTGGAAAGCCTCCGCGTACCTGAAGTGGAGCGCCTCCGTCTGGAGCCCGATGGCCTGCCCCGGGGTCTTGACCTCGAAGTGGATGTCGAAGCCCTCGTCTGGCTGCAGCGTCATGATCAGCACGTTCGAGTGAATCGTGCACTTGTCGTGCGGCTGGAAGATGGAGACGGGCGGGCAGCGGAAGGTGACCGCGATCTGAGAGACGCGTTTCGGCAGGCGCTTCCCCGTTCGAATGATGAAGGGTACGCCGTGCCAGCGCCAGTTGGCGATCCTCAACCGGAGCGCGACGTAGGTCGGCGTGATGGAATCGGCGGGAATCCCCTTCTCCTGCAGGTAGCCCGGGACGGACTCCTTGCCGACGCGTCCCGCCCCGTAGCGCCCGAAGACCACGTCCCGGTCCCCTATGGCTTCAACCGCTTTCAGCAGCTTGGCCTTCTCCTGCCGGATGGAGTCGGCCTCGAAGGCGCCGGGGACTTCCATGGCCGTCAGCGCCAGGAGCTGGGTGATGTGGTTCTGGATCATGTCCCTCAGGGCACCCGCCTGGTCGTAATAGCCGGCCCGGCCTCCTATCCCCAGGCTCTCGGACACCGTGATCTGCACGCTCTCGACCCTGTCGCGGTTCCACAGCGGCTCGAAGAGCGAGTTCGCGAAGCGGAAGACCAGCAGGTTCTGTACGGTCTCCTTGCCCAGGTAGTGTTCGATCCGGTAGATCTGGGACTCTTTGAAGTACTTGTGGACGAAGTCGTTCAGCTCCAGCGCCGACTGGAGATCGTGCCCGAAGGGCTTTTCTATGACCAGTCGAGTCCATCCCTCGGAGTCGTTGAGTCCCGCTTCTCCGAGCCCCCTTATCACGCCCGTGAACGCCTGGGGCGGCAGAGCCAGATAGAAGACGCGGTTGCCCGGCAGTTCGAAACGGGATTCGAGCTCCGTGATGCGCTCGGCGAGGGCCTTGTAGCTTTCGCCCCCTCCGTCCGGCACGGCCTGGTAGAAGAGGTTCTTCTGCCAGAAGGTCTTAAGCTGTTCGTCTGGCTCCTGGCCCGCCTCCGCCAGCGCGTCGAGGAGCGAACGCCTCAGGTCCTCGTCTGAGATGTCCGGCTTCCTGCCGACGCCGAGCACGATGGTACCCGGATGGATCCTCTTCTTCTCCAGGCCGCTCGAGAGGGCGGGAACGAGCTTTCGTCCGGCCAGGTCGCCGGTGGCGCCGTGTATGACGAACAGACAGGGTTCGGCCGTGGCGGTATCCATGGCTCAGTCCTCCCGCTTGATGGCGTGGCCGCCGAATTTGTTGCGCGTCATGGCGAGGAGTTTGTCGGCGAAGGAATCCTCGTCACGCGACCGGAACCTCTCCATGAGGGCCACCGTCATTGCCGGGGCCGAGACGGCCAGCTCGATAGCTTCGTCGATTGTCCACCTCCCCTCTCCCGAATCCACCACGTAGGGGGCTATGCCCTTCAACGTGGGGTTCTCGGCGAGCGCCTCGGACATGAGATCCAGGAGCCAGGAGCGCACCACGCTTCCGTATCGCCATATCTCGGCCACTTTGTGGAGATCGACACCGAAGTCTTCCTTCTTGTTGATGACGGCGAAGCCTTCGGCGTAGGCCTGCATGAGGCCGTACTCGATCCCGTTGTGAACCATTTTAACGAAGTGTCCGGACCCCGTGGGCCCCACGCGTCCCCAGCCCTTGTCCGCGGCCGGCGCCAGCGCTTCGAAAATGGGGCGAAGGCGGTCCACGACGGCGTCCTCGCCCCCGACCATCATGCTGTAGCCCTCCTTGAGCCCCCATATGCCTCCGCTCGTACCGCAGTCGACGTAGTGAACCTTGTGCTTCTTGAGCTTCTCGCAGCGGCGGAGCGTGTCCTTGTAGTAGGAATTACCGCCGTCGATGAACACGTCCCCCTCTTCGGCATGCTCCAAGAGTGCGTCTATGGTTTCGTCGACCGGTTTGCCGGCGGGGACCATGATCCAGAAGACTCTTGGCTTGTGCAGTTTCGCTGACAGGTCTGCGAGTTCCTCGACGCCTCCCGCGCCCTTTTCCACGAGCGCCCGGACGGCATCGGGACTCTTGTCGTATCCGTACACCGAATGGCCGTGCCGCAGGAGCCTTTCGGCCATGTTCGCACCCATGCGCCCGAGTCCTATCATCGCGAGTTCCATCGTATATCTCCTTATGTTCTTTCGTGCCGAAGCGTCCGCCTGGCGGCGGCTGTCGTGCGTTTTCCCTGGCCATACAGGGGCTCAGGCCCCCAGGACCTGCAGGATCTTCTTCAGACCCCTTGTGGCGTCCGCGCCCAGGTTCACGCGCAGGACCCGCCGCTTCCTCTGCTGGAGGGCGTTGTAATCCCCCACGGTCTGGGCGTGGATCAGGGCCTTGAATGTGAAGTCCTGCCCGGGCACCGGAAGGCTCTCCGCGGGATCGTCCACGATCTGAAGGAACAGGCCCGTGTTGGGGCCACCCTTGTGCAGCTGGCCGGTGGAGTGAAGGAAGCGTGGGCCGTACCCCACCGTCGTGGCGAGGCGCGTCACGTTTCTCAAGTGCTCCCTCACGGCCTGGAGGTCCCGCATGGGGGCCGGACCCGGGGCGATGTAGGCCTGGATCGAAATGTAGTCTCCGGCCCTCCGCGACTCCAGAAGGGATCTTATCTTATTCTTTAAGTCTTCCTGGTCACTCAACTGCAGTTCCTGAATATCTGGCCATTCCGTGCCTTGTCCAGCCTCAGCCATGGCCTTCTTTGCCAGGTCCTTTGCGAGCTGCACGTCCGGCTGGTTGAAGGGCTGGATTCCCAGAACGGCCCCCGCTGCGGCCACGGCGACCTCCCAGCGGAAGAACTCGGCACCCAGGTCGTAGAGGTCGCGGAACCTGACCCTTGCGACGGGGTGGCCGGCCGCCTCCAGCTTCTTGAGCGCGGCTTCCGTGGCGGGCGGCGTTTCGCCGTGGAGTGCGAAGTGGACGAAGAACCGGTCGTCCCCGTATACATCCGGCGGTCCTAAGGGCTCGTCCGCAACCGGCACGATGCCCTTTCCGGACTTGCCCGTACTCTCGGCGATGAGCTGCTCCATCCAGATGGGGAGAGCCGCGGTGGAGGCCTCGGCGAGGAAGGTCACCTTGTCGCGGCCTGCCAGCGCGAGTTCCCCCAAAAGGGCGCCGAGTCGAAGCCCCGGGTTGTTCTCGACCGGTACGTCGCGTCCGCACGCGGCGGCCAT